>JAYYZG010000099.1:0-9831 GCA_036687775.1 Actinomycetota bacterium | reverse complement strand
TATTCAACCGTTACCTCAAGTTTGCTCATCGCTACCACCAGAGGGATCTTCTTCTTGGTCTTCGTCATCTATGAAACCCCATAACCCAGTTAATAAACCATCATCGTTTCCCTCACCGTTGGCTTCACGTTCCAAGAGTTTATCCAAGGGTTTGAGCATGACTCCATGAATAATCTCTGAACGATATGTTGAAAAACGCTTGTTCCTGTTTTTGATATTGAAGGGGTTATCATCCAAGCTGGATAAACGTTCGTCACTTTGGTTCTCCGCTCGTTCCTCCAAAGCATTTTTAACGGAGGAAAGTTTAGCTCCCATGTTCTTAATCCATGATTGTTTTTCTGTCATAGTGCTCTCATTAGCATCCTAGATCAAGAAGTAGTTTTAGTTCGGTTCTATGTAAAGTCACTGCCACGAACACACGTGTTCGTCATCGTTCCAATCCCTTCAATTGTTGTTTCAACAACATCACCATCTCGGAGGAAACGACCGTTTCTGAATCCAACCCCGTCAGGGGTTCCACTGAAAATAATGTCACCAGTCGTTAACGCTGTTATTGATGAAAGGTACGAAATCAATGCTGGAACGGTAAAGATCATGTTAGAAGTCCGCTCATTTTGACGTATTTCCCCATTTACTTTTGTTGTGATTTCCAGATCACTGGGATTGTTGAAACTATCAATAGACACAAGAACCGGTCCAATGGGACCGAAGGTGTCAAAAGATTTCCCTAAATTAAACTGCGGTGGGGAGTCTTTAAATTGGACACCTCGATCAGAAAAATCTTGACCGACGGAGAAACCCAGAACATGGTCCCATGCATCACCCTCGGCAATATCCTTCCCTCCTTCCCCGATCACGATCAGGAGTTCCCCTTCATAATCGCATTGGTCGCTTCGGATCATGACATTACTATTTGGCCCAGTAATACAGGAAGGAAATTTTGTGAAAACCATTGGCACATCTGGTGTCTCCATTGAAGCTTCATCAACATGTGGCTGATAGTTCAAACCTACTCCGAAAGAATTTCGGGGTTGAGGAACAGGAGCATCAAATTCCACATCATGAATCAAGCCCGATCGAACAAAATCGTTTAATCGTGATGCGAATTCATGCAGGAGTAAGGGTTTTCTGAGCGCCTCCATGGGATTGGTGGGAACAGTTCCCTTTGAAATAGTTTCCAGATCAAAGAATGAATCGTTACCAATGAGGGAGCTACGACCATTCACATTAGCGAATGTAAAAGCCAATGTTTGTCCTCCCACTTAAACAGAATAATTACAGTGTATGGCAGGTTAATCTCCAACTCCTAAGGAAATAGCTCTCGCTGTTTCCTCTTCGATCATGATTTCCGCATCTACTTGCAATAGCCATCCATTCTCAACACTTTGAACAGCCGCAGCTTCCAACGAAGAAGCAAATGACTCCAATGTCGGGTACATAGACTTGAGTTCGGGTAGGTCTATTTCAAGAGTTTGCCCGAAGAGAAAGCAGAACCCCTCTGATGATCCCGGGTCCCCAATAAGAATCCGAAGTGGGGTATCCACCGGAGGAGTTCGAACACCTCCGACAGCTATACCCAGTTCATCGCGGACAATGATAGGATCTCCTCCCATAGACACTTCGATACGCGGTGCTGCTGGTGGAACAACACCTTCGGTAACCCATGTCACGAAATGATGAAACGCTGCTTGTAGGGTTTCATGTTGGGGACCATCGTTGATCAATCCATCACAGCCCAGAGCAGCACCTATACTCGCCTGACGGGGGAACCCACGCGGGTACGTACTTGAATATGTATCAGCGTGTGCAGCCCCAGCAACCTCCCACGTCCGAATATTAGCTGAATCTTCTTGCCGGGCATTAACATATTGAAGCACAGTTAGATCAGTTTCTGTTTCATAAATCAACACTGGAACATTCACATCAGTGCGGATCAGAATATTATCAAGACCTTCTTCTACTGCCGGATCAGGCGCCCCATCACCCCTCCCATGGATCAGAAACCCGTCAAAAACATCGACAAGTGGATGCACCGCATTCAAATACGACGTGAGGAATCCGGCTGACTGTGATTGACCAGCAGCAACAACGTTTGTTACTGGAAGGCCATATTCAGGTGAAGAAAGAATAACCAAGCTAGCGACCGCTGCTTGGGTGAAAATATCAAATGAGTATGCATCACCTGGATGGGAAAGATCCCCATATCTTGCAGTATCACGAACTGGCAACCCACGAGTGTCGATAAGCCCTTGCGGTATGCGCCCGGTATCTCGTCCCATTACTCCCACATACTGGGCGGAAACCCCAACGTAGGCATGCCCCTGCCTCCCGATTTCTTCCGAGAGGTATGACCAGTCAATACTGTTGTCAACACCAGCGGTGACATTGAACCACTCAACGACTACGACGCCGCTGAACTCTTCCACTGGTGGGTAACGGAAGATCATCCGTGTTTTGTACGAAGCTAAATTGTCTTCTGCCACCGTCCAGAAACCATCACTGGATACCGGATCTTCAGAAATATACGAGACTGCTTCCCCAGAGAGAAGGTATTCTTCTTCAGAGAATCCCTCGGGTAGGGGGGCATCACCCAACGGTTGAAGAATTCCCTCACCCAATCCATCCGCATTGGTCCACTCATTGGGAAAACGGAAGGTCACTTCATATTCTTCTCCCTCTCCCTCTTTTTCTTCTTGAGGGTCTTCTTCAATCATTTCAGGTGTTTCCTTTTCTTGAGGTTCTTGAACAGGCGTGGGTTCTATGGTTGGGGTAGGTGCTTCTTCTGCAGATTCGTTTGCAGTGGTAGTATTCACATCTTCTCCACTATTGGCATTAGAACCACACGCGCTCAAAACAGTCATCGCACATATAGTGCATACGGATAAGAACCTCAGCGATTTTTTCCCCATAATCAAAGGATAACCATAATAGGATTTCCACGCCGGCTTTTGAACTGCAATTATGGAAGAGAATTCTAAAAGAGTTTTTGGAGGAACGATGTCTTACACCATTGAACAATTAAATGACCGCGAGCAAATCCGTGACGCAGCAATGCGCTACTGCCGCGGGGTTGACCGCCTTGATTCGGACTGTATGAAATCAGCATATTGGCCTGATGCAACAGACGATCACGGAAATTTCGTCGGGAATGCCCATGAATTTGTTGATTACTGCATGAAAGCGCATTTGCGATGGAAATGGACCATGCATTCGATCTATAACCATCAGATTGAACTAGATAATGATGGGATACATGCGCGCGGTGAGATTTACAATATCTCACACCTTTGCCAAGAAGGGACGAATATCGTGGACACCTGGTTTGGACGGTATTTAGACCGGTATGAAAAACGTGAGAATGAATGGAAAATAATAGAACGAGTTTGTGTGCATAACGGAACACAAATAAGTGATGCTGAACCGATGCGGATGCAAACAAGCTCATACCGAGGTGGATCGTTTGATCGTCCAGCAGAGGGAAGACAAATCGGACCATAATCATCGCTTCCTATATGGTCATTCTCCAAGGACTATGACAACATAGGCGAATGGTATTTGAAACGCTTACCGTCGATATAGAAGATGGGATTGGGAGGTTGATGCTCAACCAGCCAGAGAAACTCAACCCTTTAGGTATAAACGCGCTCCAAGAAATAGCAGAAGCCACAGGATGGTTTGATGAGCAAAATGCATCCGTTGTGATTATTAGTGGGCAGGGTCGAGCATTCTCTTCTGGTTTTGATCTCCGAGAATTTATCAATGGGAACACTGAAGGCCAAAATGGGGCTGCGGTTGGTAAACAAATGGCTGACGCTATTGAGAATATGCAGGCAGTTGCTATTGCAGCGGTCCACGGGCATTGCGTTGGAGGTGGAGTGGTTCTTGTCGGTGCCTGCGATCTTAGAGTTGCTGCTACCAACACAATATTCTCCATTCCCGAAGTTGATCTTGGAATTCCGCTCGCATGGGGAGGGATACCTCGCCTAGTTCGAGAAATCGGACCGGCGATGACCAGAGAACTGGTCATGACCTGCAGACCATTTAATGCTGAAGAAGCAAAATCAATAGGATTCGTGAATCGAGTTGTTGCCCGAGAAGGTTTGGAAAAAGAATCTCTCGAACTGGCAAAAGCCATAAAGGAACGACCGCAATCAGTTATACGAACAACGAAAAAACAAGTGCAGAGCGCAGCTGAGGATTTAAAATCAACACAAAAAGAGTGGATAGGTGAGGAATTGCTCTCTGCAGCTGGGATTGACCAAGAAGCGAAAGAATCAGCTCAAAAATACCTGAAAAGAAAAAACGGCAACTAGAAAAGAAATGGTTCCTTAAGCTCGGCATGTTGATTCCGTCAGAGAAAGAAAAGGGGGGAAATGAAATCCGAACAATCAAATAGCGCTTTCACTTCCGATTCTTTATCATGGCTATTTCCACCATTTATCTTGCTAGTCATACAACAGATCTTCTGGAGAACTCCGTACGGAGCTGTCCTGCAAGGTGTAGTTCTTGGATTGTTGACAAGCCTCGTCGCTCTTGGAATCGTTCTAACTTACCGATCAAATCGGGTCTTAAACTTCGCACAAGCTGAACTAGGGCTTTTGCCGACTGTGTTAAGTGTCATGCTCATCGTAGAGTCAGGGTTTCCCTATGTAGCGGCTTTTGCTATAGGACTCGTTGCCGCTGCATTACTTGGGGTCAGTTCAGAATTTCTGGTTATTCGACGGTTCTCACGAAGCCCACGCCTAATCTTAACTGTTGCAACATTGGGGTTAGCTCAAATACTGGTTCTCTGTGCGTTACTTATGCCTGACTGGTGGGGTAGCGGAGTTACATCTCAACGGATAGATTCACCGCTAGATATTCAATTTGATTTCGATAAATTCAGATTTAACGATAATCATGTCATTGTCATTATCGTCGTTCCGCTAATACTTATGGCTGTTGGGCTTCTGCTCCACAGAACTCGCATTGGAGTTGGAATAAGGGCGATCGCAGAAGATTTCGATCGGGCAGGGATGCTGGGGATACCGGTTAGGCGGCTACAAAGTTTGGTTTGGTTGCTCGCAGCGGTTTTAGCGTTCCTAGCCCTATTTTTACGTTCCAGTATTTTTGGACTTCCGGTAGGGGGGCAGTTGGGGGTCCTGTTTTTCCTTCGTGCATTAACTGCTGCGGTAGTGGGAAGATTGACTGACCTTAAAACTGTGTTAGCAACTTCTGTCGTTCTTGGCATCCTTCAGCAGGGGATTGTATGGAATACAGATAGTCCGATGCGTGGGAATGCTCTGATGGCAGCTGTCTGTGCTGGAGTGATTCTTCTAGCATTGATACTCCGACGCCAAACGTTTTCCCGGTTTGACAGTCTCCGTGAAACACTGTCAATGGGAGAGACTCGACCTATACCACCTGAACTGAGAGCGCTCAAGGAAGTTCGCATCGGTAAAGTAGCCATAATTTTACTTTTCGTAGGATTCCTAGCAATGATTCCGTACTGGTTCGGTATCGTAACGATCCTACGAATCTCATCGCTCTTCGTTTACGCAATCGTGATGATTTCACTCGTGGTCTTAACCGGATGGGGTGGTCAGATCTCACTGGGGCAAATGGCATTTTTCGCGGCTGGTGCCGCATTAGCAGCAAAAATGATTATCGAATGGAACTTAGACCTCATTCCTGCAGTTCTATTCGCAGGTGCATTCGGAGCATCCCTCTCGTTACTCGTTGGGCTACCAGCACTGCGTATCCGAGGGTTGTTCCTCGCCGTAACCACCTTTGCTTTTGAACTTGCAATGGTAAGTTACTTCCTTAATGGCCGATTTTTCGACTGGCTGCCATCCAATTCTGAACGAGTAGACAGATTACCGATTTTGGGAAGGATTGACTACACATCAAGTCGCGGCATCTACTTTGTAACCGCAATTGCTCTTTTGCTTACGTTGTGGGCTGTGCATGGATTGCGCCAGAGTCGAACTGGGAGAGTCCTCGTGGCGTTGCGAGATAACGAACAGGGCGTCGCAGCATATGGAGTGAGTGTGATGAAAGCTAAACTAATGGCATTTGCTATTGCAGGCTTTTTCGCTGGGGCAGCTGGAGCATTATATGTTGTTCACCAGCAATCCTTCGCTGGCTTAACCACAAACAGATTGGGGACTTCAGTCAGGGTTTTCATCGCTGCAATCGTAGGGGGGATCGGATCCACAATGGGGGCGATGATCGGGTCTCTGTTTCTCTTTGGGACTATCTGGTGGTTACGCGGTGATTGGAGCATATTCGCGACAGGTTTCGGGGTGCTCACAGTCCTTTTGATAGCTCCAGGAGGTATCAGTTCGCTCCTGTATCGTTTTCGAGATTGGCTCTTAACACAGTTCGCTTTTAGGCGGGATATTAAAGTACCAAGCTTGATCGCTGATGATCAGATACCTGATGCGCCTCCGAAGAAAGCGGGGGTAGACAATGAAAGCTAGATTTAGCCGCATAGTGGGTTCTGGACCTGCGTACCCGTTGATTATCTTGTTCGGCCTCAACGCAGTAGATGAACTTGACAGGACAGCTTTCGCGATTCTTGCCCCTGAGATCCGAGATGAATTCGGTCTTGGATTTCAGGGACTTCTAACCTTGTTCGGCATTGTGGCAGCTCTAGCGCTCGCGTTGCAGATACCCATTGCTGGGCTGGCAGACAAAATGAACAGAGTGTCGCTGGCTATTATTGGAGCTTTAGCATGGGCAGTTTTCTCATTCATGACCGGTCTAGCAACTCACATTGTCTTTCTAGCTTTCATGCGTTCCGGTTCGGCTATTGGTAAAGGGGTCATAGACCCCACACACAACTCGTTGATTGCTGACTGGTATGAACCAAATCAGCGACCAGCCGTTTTCTCATTCCATCGAGCAGGTAACGCAGTCGGAGTAATGCTAGGGGCCCTATCTGCAGGGTTATTGGGGTACTACTTCAGTTGGAGAGTCCCATTTATGATCTTTGCCATTCCGACAGTCATCTTGGCGTTCCTCGCATTACGGCTGAAAGAGCCAGTCCGCGGCCGTTTTGAGCGTGAAGCAGCAGGTGCAGATGAAGAAACAGCGGGCATGGCCGAAGAACCACCGTCAATGACAGAAGCATGGCGACTTTGTTGGAAGGTGGAGACGCTTCGCCGTATTTTTGTAGCGATGCCTTTTCTCGCCGTCGCAGTTGTCGGCTTTGGCACTTTGGGGTCACTTTTTTATGAAGACGTCTTCGGAATTGATGAACGAGCTCGAGGGATTATTGCTGCATCGACTGAACCTGCACAACTCGTTGGCTTGGCAGTTGGCGCGACAGTAGGGGTCAAATTAGTTTCCCGCAATCCAGGGTTGATTCTTCGCTTGCTCGCCCTCTCTTCGCTAATAGCCTCAATTTTCGTTGTCGGTTTTGCTTTAGCTCCAACCGTGTGGGTGGCAGTTATCTTCAGCGCATTGATTTCTTTCTCATTTGCTATTTTGGGGCCAGGCTTAACAGCCGCACTTTCACTAGCAATACCGCCGCGAGCTCGTGCTATGGGATTCAGTATGGGGGCATTGTGGGCTTTGCCAGGGCTTTTCGCTCTCCCACTAGTTGGTTGGGTAGGCGATAATTGGGGAATTCGTACAGGAATGTTGGTTATGGTTCCGATTCTGTTAATCGGAATGTTTATTATTAGTTCAGCATCCGCAGGAATAAACAGAGATATTGAACAGGTTCGAGCTTCAGCCCGAGCGCGAAGTGAAGCTGCCTTGGCACGCAAAAGAGGCCAAGCCAAACTCCTACTAACACGTGATGTCCAAGTCAGTTACGACAAAGTAAAAGTCCTATTTGGAATTGATATAGATATTGGAGAAGGAGAGATCGTAGCGCTCCTTGGTACGAATGGTGCTGGAAAATCAACGCTGCTGAAAGCAATCTCGGGAGTTACTGAAGCCGAAAGAGGAGCGATTGTCCTTGATGGGCGGGATATCACGCATGCTCCTTCAAATGAAATCGCAGCGTTAGGCGTAGCGCAACTTCCTGGTGGGCATGCAATTTTCCCCAGCCTCACAGTTAAGGAAAATATTGAAGCATCTCAATGGTTAGCTACCAGTGACGAAGGAATCGTAGCTATTGAAGTAGAAGAATCATTACGATTATTCCCAGAGATACAAGAGCGGTGGAATGAACCAGCAGCGAATCTTTCCGGTGGGCAACAACAAATGCTTGGTTTAGCTATGGCTTTACACAGCGCACCGAAAGTACTTATGATTGATGAATTGTCTTTAGGTCTTGCGCCCGCTGTTGTGGAACGACTCCTTCCAGTCATTAAACGCATAGCTGAGAGTGGGACGGCGGTTATAGTCGTTGAACAATCCGTGAATCTTGCTTTAACGATCGCTGATAGGGCTTATTTCATGGAAAAAGGGCAAATCCGATTTAGCGGTTCAACGAAAGATCTTCTAGAGAGACCAGATTTGCTTCGGTCCGTATTTTTAAGTCAAGTGGATGCTTCCCCAATGCGAACCACTGAATTATTGGAACCCACAAGCAAAGTTACCCTTCACGCAGATGCGCTCACCCGCCGTTTCGGAGGGATACAAGCAGTGAGCTCCGTTACCTTTAGTGTCAAAGAAAAAGAGATCGTGGGGGTTATGGGACCGAATGGAGCTGGAAAAACGACACTTTTTGATTTACTGAGTGGTTTCGTTCCTATCAATAGTGGAACAGTGCAGTTGCAAAATCGGGATATCACTACCTCCAGTTCGGCTGAACGAGCCCGTTTTGGGTTAGGGCGATCTTTTCAAGACGCAAGGCTATTCCCATCACTCACAGTATCGGAAACCATCGCAGTAGCGCTTGAACGCTTTACGGCTTCCCGAGACCCTATCTCAGCGGCACTGCATCTCCCGCGCTCCTATGAAAGTGAAAAACGTGTCTCCAGTCAGGTTGCAGAACTTATAGGAGTAATGGGATTAAGCGCATACCAGAACAAATTCATAGGAGAGCTTTCCACAGGAACCCGCCGAATGGTAGACCTTGCTTGCGTTATCGCTCATAGACCATTGGTTGTCCTTCTTGATGAACCATCAAGCGGCATAGCTCAAAAAGAAGCAGAAGCGCTCATTCCGGTTCTTCGCCGAATCCGAGATGAAATGGGATCTTCTTTGGTCGTGATAGAACATGACATAGGTCTACTCTCAGAAATATCTGACCGTTTCATCGCATTGGATCAGGGGTCAGTTATTGCTCGGGGAACTCCTGAAGAAGTCCTCAACGATCCTCTGGTTATTTCCTCGTATCTTGGTACATCAAAAGCGACAATTCGACGAAGCGGGCAGATCTAGTTTCTTCTAAGGGAAAAGCGTACTAGTCTCCCTACAGTTGGCAAAACAGGGGGTAGAGATGGAATCAGCTCAAGGAGAACCAGAGAACACAAGTGTGTCAAGTCTTAAAAAATGGGGACCATTAGGGCTTATAGTAGCGGTGGCCATTGTCGTTATCATTATTGTCGCGTCCGGTGGTGGAGATGGGGATAACTCAGCTTCAGAACCAAGCTCATCTGCATCAAGTAATTCTTCCCAATCCACTTCTACCGATACGTCTGAAGAAGAAAGCGCCGAAGAAACTGCAGAAGAAGAAGCAACTGAAGATTCTGAAGTAGTAGAAAGTGAAGAAGTAACTCCTGCGACTGAAGAATGTCCAACGGCAGGAGACGCCAGAGATGACCTGCTTACCGGCGTGATGTTCTACGAAGAAGCAGTTACCCGATGCATTGTTGATGATATTGACTGGGGTGAGCGTTGCGACGAAGAGACTGGGCAACTCAAACTCCCCACTTCTAACCCACCAGCATG
>JAYYZG010000098.1:0-4471 GCA_036687775.1 Actinomycetota bacterium | reverse complement strand
GCTCGACCACCTTATGCGCTTACCGGAGATCCTGGACCTTCTATCCTTCCTTTAGTTAGAACACAAAGCGAAATTGCTTCTATGCGTAAAGCCGGATCTATAGCCGCAGAAGTGCTTCTCCATGTCGGCGAAAAAGTTACTCCTGGGATAACAACTGACAAACTTGATGCGATAGCTCATGAAGAAATTCTTCGCTTAGGCGCATATCCTAGTCCGCTGAATTATCGCGGATTTCCTAAATCAGTTTGCACTTCGGTAAACGAAGTTGTTTGCCATGGAATTCCAGACAGCAGGCAACTTCAAGATGGTGACATCATCAATATTGACGTCACAGTTTTCTTCGAAGGAGTTCATGGTGACACATCAGTTACGTTCCTCGTCGGCGAAGTTGATGAACACAGCCAACATTTAGTGAACGTAACCAGAAATGCTCTCAACAAGGGAATGGAAACCGTACATAACGGATCAAAAGTCTGCGATATCGGACAAGCAATAGAAAAATATGCGCACTCAAATCAATTAAGCGTCGTCAGAGAATTCATCGGGCATGGCGTCGGACCAGAATTCCATAGTGCGCTTGCTATTCCTCACTACTATGACCGTCGGGCCACCACGGAACTTCTCACAGGAATGAGTTTCACGATTGAACCTATGCTTAACCTCGGTGGAAATGCTCTTCATATGTGGGATGACACATGGACGGTCGTGACCACAGATGGTAGAAGATCAGCACAGTTTGAACACACGCTCGTCGTTACCGAAGATGGATTTGAAATACTCACGAAAACCTCGTCGGGGACTATTCCATCGGAAGTTTTCGCGGAGAGGTAGACCAACCTGATGGCACGGGTTGCAAATAAACCAATCCACAGGCTTACATGGAGAAATGGCACACGAGAAGAAAACCCGAATCATTCTCATACGACACGGCGAGTCAAACGTTACTGTTGAAAGAATATTGGGTGGGGAGAAGAGCTGCACAGGGTTAAGTGATCTTGGCCGGGAACAAGCCAAAGCTTTAAGGGAGCGCCTAGAGAACGAAAACATATCTATTGATACCTTGTACGCAAGCACAATGCCTAGAGCTATGGAAACAGCTGAGATCATCAAACCAGCACTGAACGTAGATGAACTCTGTTTGGACTCAGAACTAGTCGAACACCGTCCCGGCGATGCAGACGGCAAACCATACGATGACCTTGAAGAACTCTATGGGGAAAGAGATTATTACGGGCGACCCCACATGCCATTTGCACCTGGAGCAGAAAGCCTCCACGGATTCCATTATCGCGTTTCCGCTGCGTTAGAAAACCTCATAGGTAAACACGTAGGTGAAAGCATAATCATTGTCTGCCATGGAGGAGTCATTGATGTTGCAATGCGTCAACTGCTTGACCTCCCCAGAAGAGGGCAATTTGACCTCTGGACTCTCAACACGTCTCTAACCGAATTCGTAGTAGATGACACTGAAAAGAAACGAGGACGTTGGACGTTAATTCGGTACAACGATCATGCGCATTTGGCGGGTCTTCCTTTCGCTACAAATGAAGACTAATTTAAGGCAACGAAGGTAACTCGCTGCATCTAAGCTAGGAACGTGCTATCCGAAGAAACAATTGATCAATTCAATGCCGAAGGTGTCATTCTTATCCCCAACGTTCTTAAAAATAAATGGTTGGACCTTATCGCACAAGGCATCGAAAAAAATAAAGTATCTCGTGGTGAATGGTCTTGTGACTACACCCAGCCTGGAGATCCAGGAGAATTCTGGGATGATTACTGCAATTGGCAACGGTTCAATGAATATAGAGAAGTCCTATTTGAATCTCCGCTTGCTTCGCTAGCTCGCCAGATTATGGAATCAAAACAAGTGCGTCTTTTCCATGAGCACGTCCTGGTCAAAGAGGCACAAACGAATGAAGTAACTCCATGGCATCATGACCAACCCTATTACTGTGTCAATGGAGATCAACTAGTTTCAACATGGGTTCCACTCGACCATGTCCCCAAAGCAACAGCTATGCGTTTCTTAGCGGGATCGCATCAAGGTCCAATGTATGCCCCACGCCGGTTCCAAGATCATGAACCATACGAATATGAAGGATTTTCCGAAATGCCAGCCATCAACGAAAAACACGATGCGCACCGGATTCGCTCATGGGAGATGCAACCTGGTGATGTGCTTATCTTCCACATGCGCACGCTACATGCAGCTGGGGGAAGTAAAGCTCGGAGGAGAGCTTTTGCTGCCAGATGGTTAGGGGATGACGCTACCTACGCCTCCCGACCCGGCCCCACATCCCCTCCATTCCCTGGACTCGATCAAGAATTAAATGAGGGAGACCCAATGGGTCATTCACTTTTCCCAATTGTGCCAGGGTAATCAGAACGTGGTTACGTGCCCACCATTCACATCAAGACTCGTTCCGGTGCAAGCCACGGAAAGGTCCGAAGCGAAAAATACGACAGAACCACAAATTTGTTCTGAATTAGGGATAAACCGTAAAGCTATTTCGTTCGCAACTTTGTCGTACTCAATTTCGTAAGAAGTGCCATTCTGTTCAGCGAGGCTATGAAGATAGAACTTGACCGAATCACCGAAAATAAAACCTGGGCAAACCGCATTAACCCTGATTCCGTCTGGACCCACCTCATGAGCCATGGTTCGAGTCATTGATGTCATTGCCGACTTCGCAGCAGCGTACGCCCCAAACAGAGGCTTGTTAGTCCTAATAGACATTGTAGAAATATTAATTATCGACCCGGCACCTTGTGAACGCATAGTCGGGAGTACGGCCCTACTCATTTTTAAAGCAGACGTACAATTAATTTCAAGGCTCGCATACCAAGAATCCAGTTCCATGTCTTCCAGCGTTGCAAACGGGGGTTGAGAAAAAGCATTATTGACAAGAATGTCAATACTTCCAAAGTTGGAGAGCGTGGCTTCAATGAGAGCATTTATTTGATCTAGATCTGTTACATCAGTTGGGATAGCTAAAGCAGTACCTCCTAAATCAGCGACTTCAGCGGCGACACTTTCAACTTTTGAAGGTGTACGGGCAGCAAGGACAACCGAAGCACCTTCTTTGACACAAGCAAGCGCAGCATCACGTCCCATTCCTGGGCCGATACCTGAAATTATTGCTACTCGCCCTTCTAGAAGTCCCATAATAAGCCTCTCTTTCTTATAGACGACCTACCATAGCATTAAGGTCACCCTTGGTAAGGGGGTAAACCTTCCATCGCCCGAAGAAGATTGATTCTTTCAGATAATGGCGGATGGGTATTGAACATATCGTTCATACGTTTACCTTTGTGGCCTTTTACGTGATCATCTGGTGATTCAATCCATAAATGACTTGTAGCATGTGAAGTTTTCCGGACGACAGTAACGTCACGATCTAATTTTTCAAGAGCCATACGAATCCCAGATGGGTTTCGCGTTAATTCCACTGCAGTTGCATCAGCAAGTTCTTCTCGGCTACGGCTCACAGCTGCTTTTAGTAACCCAGCAGCGAGAGGAGCTAAAACACTTACAAACAAAAACGCGAATAAGACGATTACCATCTGTGGCCCTCCGCCTCCACGGTTGTTATTGCTCCGCCGACCTCCGCCGAGGCCTCCCCAGAAGGTAATCCGCCAAAATAGATCTGCAAGAATCGCAACAGCTCCAGCAGTTGCAGCCGCAATCGTCATCACCCGAATATCATAATTTCTGATATGGGCCATTTCATGGGCAATAACGCCTTGAAGTTCATTCCGATCCATTTTTTCTAAAAGCCCTGTAGTTGCTGCAATAGCGGCATGTTCAGGGTCTCGACCTGTTGCAAAAGCATTTGGGGCTGGGTCAATCACAATGTATACATCTGGCTTCGGTAAACCAGAGGATAAAGACATTTCTTCTACGAGGTTATGCAGTTGGGCGTATTTATCAGGATCAGCTGGAATAGCTCCAGTCGCGCGCAAGGCAAGAGTTGATGATTTCCGGTATTGGAAAAATGTTAACAAACCAGAGAAGATCAGTGCAAAGATGCCGAAGCCAATGAAACCTGTTAAGGCAAGGCCCATTAGGAAAGAAACGAAAAAAACTAGAAGGAAACTTGCAAGCAGCAGCCAACGAGTGGATCGCTTATTTTTCTTTTGTAGTTCGCGAAAGTCTGTACTCATACGTTCACATTATGCACCGAACTGGGCTAAGTTGCAGTGGTGGAACAAAAGAAGATAATAATTGACACGGACCCCGGGCATGATGACGCAATTGCTATCTTGCTCGCATTAGCCTCTCCAGAATTAAATGTTCTTGGAGTGACCTGTGTAGCAGGCAACGTGCCGCTGCACCACACAGCAAGAAATGCGTTACTCATCTGCGAATTGGCAAACCGTCACGATATGAAGGTTTTCGCTGGCTGTGATAGACCTATGGTGCGAAAATTAGTTACTGCAGAAGCTATTCATGGTGAAACTGGTTTGG
>JAYYZG010000097.1:0-28462 GCA_036687775.1 Actinomycetota bacterium | reverse complement strand
AGGTGGACGGGAATCGAACCCGCCGGACGGGGATCGCCCGTCCCACCCGCTTTGAAGGCGGGGGAGCCCACCAGGTACTCGGACACCTCCCTGATGTTTCATCACTAGTATGACCGAACTTTACGAAATCAGCGATTCAAGAAACTAGCTAAAGAGTAATCGAATATGGGAAACGAATAGTTACCTGAAGATCCACTATTGCCGATTTGCGGGGAGGTTCTGAGAATCCAACACCTAGAGGTTCTGTAAAAGGACTTGGTGAACCAAGAGAACGCCCATTCAATACTGTTTCCCCAGAAGTAACCCAACGCCATTTACGTGCTTGATACCACTCAGTTACACCCCTAGAACTCGTTCCAAAGGTTCGAACACCCATCAATAGAGTGGCGAAAGGATTTTCAATGAATCTAGTCAAAGACAGAGGTCGTGGAGGGATAAAGCCTCGGATACTCCCACCATATAAATTCATCTCTAACCCGAACCCTGAAACAAAAGTAGAACGGCCATCTGACTCTATTTCTAATTCGCCGATACGAGTCTCATCAAAATCATAAATAGCTGACACGAAATTGGAAACTCTTTCGTTTGTAGCTAAGAGAATCTTCTTACCTTCTGGAGTGCCCCACATCAAATCAGCGAATTCACCAATAGGTGAATGCGTCCAATGCCCAACAACAAATCTATTTCCATCGGGAAACCCTACAGAACTAATAGTTCCTTTAATCCGAACATCTTTCACACATAGAAAGGTAGGTGATACTAGTCTGACTAGCCAACCTTCTTACGCTAATGTCATACCGATGACAGATGGATTAGAACCGCAGCGGACTTCTCTAAATGCTGAAGAGATACATGCTCAACTAATGACGTGGTTTCGCACAAAAGTTTCAGACGGTGAAGCGTCAATCAGTGATTTCGGGCGACCTTCAGGTTCAGGGATGTCTAGCGAAACTCTTTTGTTTTCAGCAACATGGGGAGAAGAAGGAAAAAAACAGGAACGTAAACTAGTAGCACGACTTGCTCCGACACCTCAAGATATCCCAGTCTTTCCCTCATATGATCTATCTCTCCAGGTTGAAGTAATGCGTTTGGTAGAAAATCAGACAAATATTCCGGTACCTAAAACACTCTGGTTAGAAGCATCTCCAGAAGTGCTTGGTGTTCCTTTCTTCGTAATGGAACAAGTTACTGGCAGAGTCCCCGCAGATATTCCCCCATATGTCTTCGGAGGATGGCTTCTTGATGCAGGGGAAGATGAGCGTTCACGATTAGAGAAATCCGCTGTGAACATTGTCGCTCAAATTTCTCAAATTGATCTTTCCGACATTCAAACTACATTTTTGGATTTACAAACGACAGGGGAGACAGCCCTTAAACGCCATTTTGCAAACCAGATGGATTACTACTCATGGGTAGTTGGGAGCCAACGGCGACACCCAGTTATTGAAGCTTCAGCTGAATGGCTCCAGAGCAACTGGCCAGATGAAAGTGAAACTGTCCTAAGCTGGGGGGATGCAAGAATAGGTAACATTATGTTTGGTCTGAACACTTTTCAACCAACTGCTGTTCTTGATTGGGAAATGGCGGGGTTAGCGCCAGTGGAAGTGGATTTAGGGTGGATGATCTTTCTTCATAAATTTTTCCAAAATATTGCCGAAGGGTTTGAGTTTGATGGCATGCCAGAATTTATGCATCCGGAAAAGGTTTCAAATCATTACTCAGAAATAACTGGTAAGACACCTAATGATCTTCTCTGGTTTGAAATCTACGCTGGCATGCGTCACGCAATCATTATGAGTCGAATTAATGACAGGTCAGTGCATTTTGGAGAAGCTGAGTGGACCGATGATGTTGATTCAGCCATACCCCACCGTGACTTACTTTGGTCAATGATGTCTGGAAATTAATTGCCAAAGCTCTTAACCTTGACGACGATAGGCAAGTTGAGTTTAGAAAAATACAAAGGACATGAAATATCTATAATCTCCGCGCTGACAAACATGCGACAGTCCTTTAGGCTAGAAACATGATGTTGGGAATAACACAGAAAGATAAAGATGGATGGGTTGTTCTGGAACTAAGCGGCGAAATAGATATGGCTACCGGACCTAAACTTCGTCAAACAATCGTTCACCGAGTACAAGATGGTGATACTAAAATCGTCTTGGACCTCAGCGGTGTTGACTTTGTTGATTCAACTGGACTAGGAGTTCTGATAGGTGGCCTTAAGAGAACTCGGAGCCATGGAGGTGACCTTCGATGTGTGGGTCTAACGGAGCCACTTAAAGAGATGTTCAAACTTACAGGACTCGACGCTATTCTCTCCAAAGAAAACAAAACCCCAGAAGATATTGAAGGTTTTTCTCATGACTAAGGGAATTACCCTAGAAATCCCTGCGAAAGCTGAATACCTTTCCCTAGTACGTGCAGTAGTTGTTTCCGCAGCAGGACTTGACCCAGCAGTTGAAGATCAGCGAATAGAAGATCTCCGCTTAGCAGTTTCAGAAGCTACAACTAACGCAATCCGTGCACACGCAAACCTAGGTTCAGATGAACGCATTACTATAAGATGCGGGTTAGGGGACGATCGAATAGAAGTTGAAGTTCAAGATCGTGGACCAGGTTTCAACCCTGAGGAACTTAAAGAAGTAGGCCCTTTAAACGAGCCAGAAAGATTGCAGTATGAAGGTGGATTTGGGATCCCCTTAATGAGAGTTCTTGCAGATGAAATTCAAATAGATTCCGCAGACGAAGGAACTACCGTCCAACTAGTTGTCTATATCCCACCTTCTTCATAATCAAAGACCTCCTTTGCAACATTCTTTATTTCTTACATAGTTGGATTTTAAACAAATCAGTACCATGAGCAAGTGGACGATAACGAAGATTTCAATCCAATCCCCAAACCAGATTCGCTCCTTGCCCTTCATCAGGTCACGGAGACTTTGTTCAATACGCTTAGAAAATGGTTTGAGATTGAATCAACGATTACTTTAGATCTAGCAGAAATAGATTCAGCAGTAATTGAACTAGGGAGCCCAGAAATGATAGCGGCAATGGCTATGCGGAAACTTCAAGCTCTCCGTTTGATAGCAACACCTGGGGTCTTAACAACAACTGATGTAGTAATAGCAATTATTAATGACCTTGATCGGGCATTGCTACAAGCACCGAGCATGTATCTTGAAAGAAAAGCAGGGCAAACTGATTGGGATCAGGCGCTAGCGAATTTAGAGAATTCGGTACGAGGTGAAAGCGTACCAGAGGATGTAAACGAAAAAGATCGCGACATTGAAGAATTTCAAGCCCAACATGCCCTCTTGCACATAGCGGTGCAATCTGTCGTCGAAGCGGCTGAAGGCGAGATCAGGTACTTTGAGTAATCTTCTTCCAACTAAAGAAAAAGAATTTAACACAAGAAATGGCCTGTATGCCTTTACGATTGACTTTGACTAAATTACGAGGATCTTGAAAGAAATGGCTGGGAACACACCAATACCCGATCTACCAAAATGGACATGGCTTGGAGGTGATGGTCGACTGGCACGCCGTGTTGGCAAACCAATTAGAAGATTCTTGCATGTTGAAGCAGCGGGAGGCATTCTCCTACTTCTAGCGACAGTAATAGCTTTGATATGGGCTAATTCACCATGGTCTCAAAGTTACTATGATCTTTGGCACACAGATTTTGAATTAGTTCTTGGTAGTTACCACATGGGCGGAGAAGGACATCACCTCACCTTAGAAACCATTGTCAATGATGCACTGATGGCTATCTTCTTCTTCGTAGTTGGACTTGAGATTAAAAGAGAATTAGTTAGTGGATACCTTAAAGACCCAAAAGCAGCAACGTTACCTATATTCGCAGCTTTGGGAGGGATGATTTTCCCAGCGTTGGTCTTCTTTCTCTTTAACTCAAGTGGGGATGCATCCTCAGGTTGGGGTATCCCAATGGCAACCGATATTGCTTTTGCTGTCGGGGTCGTTTCGTTACTCGGAGATAGGGTAAGCCGGTCATTAAAAGTTTTTCTACTTACACTCGCTATAGCGGACGATATAGGCGCCATTCTTGTTATTGCGATTTTCTACTCATCTAGTCTTTCATTGTCATGGTCTATAACTGCCCTTGTCATCATGGGAATTATTGTTGGGCTTAGAAAACTACAGATCTGGTACATACCTATTTACATTTTCTTGGGCTGTGCATTATGGCTAGCGACATTTGAATCTGGAATACATGCGACGATTGCAGGGGTCGTGTTAGGTCTTGCTACACCTGCGAAACCCCAGCAAAGTCAGGAAGAAGGCCTCCTTGCTCTTGAATGGCTCCGTGAAAAAGGAGAGAATATTTACCCAGTCGATGTACGCCTAACAGCAATGGAATTAAATGAGTCACAAGTCTCAATTGCAGAACGTATAGAAATGGCACTTCATCCAATCTCCGGCTTCATCATTATCCCTATCTTCGCATTAGCAAATGCTGGAGTTGACATGGGTGGGGGATTACTCGGAGATGCAGTTTCAAGCCCAGTAACGTGGGGAGTAGGCCTTGGATTAGTTCTCGGGAAGATAGTCGGAATTTTTTCAATGACATGGTTAGGAATGAAGCTGCCATTCACAACAGCACCTGATGACATGAAGCCTTTGTCATTGTTGGGTCTAGCAGCAACTGCAGGTATTGGGTTTACTGTCTCATTATTCATAACGAATTTAGCTTTCGACCAAGCGGACCTAATAGACCAATCCAAGATTGGTATTTTCTTCGCTTCTTTGCTGGCGGGGATAATAGGATTGGCGTGCCTCCATTTCGGAACAAAAACTAACAAATCCGTAGAAAAGAAGACTGACAAGTACTAGAAACAGTTTTTAAAAAAACAAAAATAGTTCTTCTGAAACAGTGCATTTTACGTTAAGAAATTCGGCTATCTCCAAATCACTCTTTTGAATCAATTTCATCAAATGCATTGAAAACACAAAAATTTGCGTTACCCTCTCCGGTCGCAAGCAATCTCATAAAGAAATTGAATTCTAAATTATAGGAAATGGTAGAAACGTGCCCAATGCACTTGTCATAGTTGAGTCACCAGCAAAGGCGAAAACCATAGAGCGTTTTCTCGGAGAAGACTACGTTGTTGAGGCCTCCGTTGGTCATATTGCTGACCTAATCCAACCTAAAGATGTGAAAGCAGATAGTCGATATGATCATGGATTGCATGCTGAGAATAAGACGCTTCAGGGCTTTGGCATTTACTCGCCACGAGAATCAGTAGAAGAGCCATGGGAACCCTGGTATGTGAACAGCCCCAAAAGTCAAAAAACAATCACGCAACTCCGTAAGGCTTTAAAAAAGGTAGATGTGCTTTATCTTGCAACAGATGAGGACCGAGAAGGTGAAGCAATCGCCTGGCATCTTGTAGAGATTCTAAAACCAGATGTACCTGTCTTCCGAATGGTTTTCCATGAAATAACTGAGAAAGCAATTCTCGAAGCTTTAGACAACACAAGAGAAATCGACATGGATCAAGTCGCAGCACAGGAAACAAGAAGAATCCTCGATCGAATTATTGGTTATGACTTATCTGGACTTGCGAGACAAACTATTGGCGGGGGAGCGACAGGTGGTCGGGTACAAAGCCCGACTTTAAGAAAAATCGTTGAAAGAGAAAAGGATCGCATTCGCTTCATCAGTGCAACATATTGCACAATGACCGCAGAGCTTAATGCCTCCACTCAAGAAAAATTTAACGCGAAACTTCTTGAAATTGACGGTCAGAGAATTGCTTCCGGAAAGAATGACTTCAATGAGAATGGAGAACTCAAAAAAAACACAGAAGTAACGGTTCTTGATGAGAGAACTGCAACAAATCTCAAAGAATCATTAAAAAATGAATCATTGACGGTCGAATCAATTGAAACTTCGCCCTACAGAAGACAACCTAAAGCCCCATTTACAACTTCAACATTCCAACAAGAAGTTATCAACAAACTCGGTGGCTCATCCGGGGCGGCTATGGCAATAGCTCAAAGCCTTTACCAAAATGGTTATATCACGTATCACCGTACTGATAGTCCTGGATTATCTGACCAAGCTATTTCTGCTGCCCGGACGAGCATAGAGAACGTTTGTGGTCTTGACTATCTTCCCGATCAACCTCGGCTCTATACAACGAAAAGCGATAGCGCACAGGAAGCCCATGAAGCAATACGACCAGCGGGTGAAACATTTCGAAACCCTGAAGAACTTAAAAACGAACTTAACAAAGACCAAATAGCTGTATACGAACTCATCTGGAAGAGGACAATTGCCTCTCAGATGACTGACCAAACCGGCGAAACAGTCCGAATGATTCTCAACGGCGAAATAAATGAAGAAGAAAAACAAAGGGTTAAATTTAGTGCAAGCGGCAGAACAATAACCCATTCTGGATTTCGTCAAATATATGAAGAAACACCTGATACCGCCAATGAACAAGAAGCAGACTTACAGGGAATCCTCCCCGGTCTAAGAGAAGGGGAAAAAGTAACTATTGATGTAATAGAAATAAACAACCATGAAACGAAACCGCCTGCAAGGTTTACTGAAGCATCGTTGGTGAAATGGATGGAAGAAACAGGAATAGGAAGACCATCAACCTTTGCGGCAACCATTGGAAAGATTGCATCTCGGAACTATGTATTTAAAGATGGGCGATCATTAATACCGACAGTTAAGGCGCTTGTCGCCACAAATTTTTTAGAAAATGAATTTCGGCATGAAGTCGAATACCAGTACACGGCTAATTTAAATGAAAAACTTGACGGTATAGCTGATGGGAATACGGACCAGACTCAATTTCTCAATGAGTGGTACCTTAAAGCAGGCGCTTGGGAATCAAAAATCGATGACATTCAAGGACAGGTCAAGGTTGATTTACCTCGGATTCGACAGGAAAGTGCTCACTCTGTTGGACAGGATAGCGAGACAAATCAGATGATTTATGCACGTTTCGCTAATCAGAAACCATATGTGCAATACGGAATGGATGGCGAAACCGCTTCAATTCCTGAGACGCTCCCTCCAGATCAACTGACCATTTTGAAAGCAAAAGAATTTCTAACACTGGCCGCTGAACCAGACACAATCTTAGGTTGGGTAGAAAATAAAAAAGCATTGGAATTGTTCCAAGATGACCTAATCACCGTTGAAACAGTTCTTGGTTTCGTTGAAGGGCAAGGAATTCCAGTATTCCTAAGAAACGGATCATTTGGTCCATACGTTTCCCTGGGTGATTTTCCTAAATGGCCGAGACAAACCTCCAAAGAGGGGCGATTGATGAAACAACCACACCATTTGAAAGTAGTAAAAGTCGCCTGCGCTTACCTCAAAATAGCGGAGCACAATACAGAAGATGCAGCTCTCCAAACGATTCTGAATGAACCGAAACGCGGTGTAGGGAAAAAATCAATAGAGACTCTTGAAAAAATCGCTGATACTGAAAAAAAATCCTTATATGAAGCGTTAGAACAGCAAACATTCTTGACAGAGAAACCTTCCAAAGCAGTTAAAAAATTACTGAAGAATATTAAGAAATGGCACAGTGAGAATATCGATGAACCAACCGGGTTTCGGTTAAGAGAGTTGTTAATAAATACCGGTTACTGGAAAGAAGTCTCCAAAATGGAGAAGGCGGAAGAGAAAATAAAGTTATTGGAAAACCTTTTAGCGAATATGAATGAATTTCAGACGGTAGCAGAGGTCCTTAGCGTGCTAGATGAGAGAACAGAATTAAAAAGTGCTCCCAAACCCAAAACATCATCACTTCTGGACAACATGGAACCCGACACTATCTCAATCGAAGATGCAATTAATCTTCTGAGCCTTCCACGAATAATTCCTATGATGGAGCCCATTACAGTAACGCTTAACCCCGCTCCCAAGAAAGGAGATACATCGTTCAACTTGCTGAAAGGTAGCGCGATATCAGTACACAATGGACCATTCGGACCATACCTCAGAGCCGAGTGTGAAGATGGCAGTAATCAAACACGAAGCATCACCGAAGACGAAATATTTACCGTCAACCTTGAAGATTGCATCAAACATTTAGAAACACCAAAGAGATTCGCTCGAAAGCAGGCAAAACAGATCGTTCTTAAAGATTCTGATGGGAAAGTCTGTCTCGATAATGTCTCCGGAAAACCCATTGAAATCAAAACAGGTAAATTTGGACCCTACGTAACAGATGGGGTAACAAATGCGAGTCTGCAATTAGGAGACTCTATAGAGCAAATGACGGGTGAAAGGGCAAAGGAGCTCTTATCGGAACGGCGAGCTCAACAATAATATAAAATTAATCAAACTACTTTTGCTCTCCAACATGATCAATGCAAATAGAGACTGTAGCCTGTGGTCGTGGAAAAAAAGCCATCAGAGCAGCAACGACATGGTGAACAAGTAGCGGATTATCAGAGGGTCGCTGCTGCTCAATGGGTGGAAAAAGTCTTCGGAAGTTACCAGTATTTCCGGTTATGGCTAGTCCAACTTGTTGGGTCGCTAGGGGATTGGCTGGGTTTTCTAGCCATAGCAGCAGCGGCAACAGAACTAGGAGGAGGAACCCCCGAGACAGCTGTGGGATTTGTTTTCTCCGCTCGAATAATTCCAGGTCTTTTCCTAGCTCCGCTTGCTGGAGTTCTTGTTGATCGATGGAATAGAAAACAAGTCATGATCCTATGTGACCTGGGGCGAGTCTTTATCCTTATTCTCCTTCCGTTCGCAACCACTGTCTGGCATTTAGTTCTAGCATCTTTCGCTTTAGAGATATTCACTCTTCTATGGATCCCAGCAAAAGACTCTGTTGTACCAAGCATTGTCCCCGAAGAGAGTTTGACAACGGTCAATTCTTTACAAATGGCTGCCACATATGGAACTGTTCCAATCGCAGCTAGCATATTTATTTTTCTGGGTCGTTTCGCTGACAAAATAGAATCATGGCCCGGATCCTCAAACCTAAATGCTGACCAGATAGGGCTGGGTTTTTTCGCTGATTCGTTAACTTTCCTTTTTTCAGCGCTAATGATTTATTTCATAGCTATTCCTAACAGAACACCGAAGGAAACGAGTCCTAGAGAACGACCAAAACTAAATTTACGATCCACGATTGACGAATTACGAGAAGGCTGGGAATTCATTTTCGTTAACCCAATTGTTAAAGCGGTATGTGCGGCTTTAGGTGCAGGTCTAATAGGAGGTGGGATGCTCATTCCTTTAGGGCCTATTTTCGCTAAAGACGTTTTAGGCGAAAATCCTGCAAATGGAATGTCTGTTCTGCAAACAGCATTAGGAATCGGCGTGGCCGTTGGAGTCGCAACCGTAGCCTTATCCAGGCAAAGAATAAGTCAAGTAAGACTTTTTGTTATATCCGTGTTCGGAGCGGGAATATCATTGTTTATAGCGGCATCAATGTCAGGTTTGTGGCCAGCAGCAACCCTTATAGGGTTCCTTGGATTATTTGCAGGGGCAATATATGTGCTCGGTTTCACTCTCTTACAAATTAGTGTTTCGGAAGAGCTACGGGGCAGAATATTCTCGGCCGTTTACACGATCGTCAGATTATCTTTAATCATTGCAATGTCTGTAGGACCTTTTGTAGCGGCAACTTTCAATGGGCTATCCGAAGAGTTCTTTGATAAACGGGTCATAATTTTCGGCTGGGAAATATTTGTTCCTGGTGTCCGTGTGACGCTATGGCTTGCATCGCTTATTATCATCGGAGCAGGCTTTTTAGCATTTAACGCTGTCCGAAACCTGATTAGTCAAGAGACTGATAGAAATACAAAGGAGAACCCTGATTCATGAAAGCAAAGTTCATCGCTTTTGAAGGAGGAGATGCAAGTGGAAAGAGCACTCAGGCGCGAAGAGTCTCAGAAATCATAGATGCTGTTTTCACTCGTGAACCAGGTGGTACCACCGTAGGAGAGTCATTGAGAACGATCCTTCTAGATCCGAACGAAACCGTAGCCGTGCGAGCGGAAGCCCTACTGATGGCGGCTTCAAGAGCGCAACTCGTAGCAGATGTGATTACTCCTGCCCTTGCCCAAGAGCGGCACGTGGTAACAGACCGTTTTTTAGCCTCCTCTCTTGCGTATCAGGGATACGCAAGTGGCCTACCCGTTGACGAGGTTCTTTCATTATCTCTCTTCGCTACAGAATCGTTAATTCCAGACCTCACAGTGCTTATTGATATACCAATTGAAGAGTCAATTAAGCGTCGTGGACAGAGTCCTGATCGATTTGAACAAGAGAATAGATCTTTCCATGAGAAAGTTCGTAAGGGCTACCTTGAATTAGCTGAAGCCGAAAAAGAAAAATGGGTGGTTATTGATGGGACAGGGACGGTAGAAGAAGTCTCATTGCTTGTTGATCAAGCAATCAAAGAACGGCTTGGCTTGCCATAAGTACGATGACAAAAGAAATAGATATAGATTTCTTTGATCAAGTAATTGATCAAAAGGAAGCCATCAATCAATTACAAAGATCATTTCAAGACCCTGTCCACGCATACCTTTTTGTTGGTCCTAAGGGTTCGTGTCGATGGGAAGCAGCAAAAGCCTTTGCGGCACTAATATTGAGTCGGAAAGAATCATCCTCGGATGCAAATAGGTCAAAGAAATTAGCGTTGCGAGGAGATCATCCCGACTTAGTAAAGATTGATCCCACAGGAAATCAATACCGTGACGAAGACGTACAAAGACTCATAAATGAAGCTTCACGGTCTCCCATAGAGGGGGAAAAGAAAATCATTGTCGCTAACAGATTCCACACAGCTAATCCGACTGCTGTTGGTCGCCTACTCAAAACGCTTGAAGAACCTCCGGAGTCAACAATAATTATTCTGATTTCAGAGAATATCCCAGAGAGTCAGGTAACAATCGCGTCACGCTGTCAGAATGTTCAATTTCAGCCGATATCACAAGACGCAATGCAAAAATGGCTTGCCGACCAAGGACTAAGTACTAAAAAAATCGAATTAATTTCAGTAGCATCTCGTGGAGACCTTAGTAGAGCAAATGATTTAATTACTGATACGCAGGTCGCTTCTCGATATGAACTCTGGAGAGCAGTACCTCAGAAATTAGGATTAGAAGGGTACAAAGTCGCAATTGCTGTTGAGGAAATCCAAAGTGCCATAGATCAAGCACAGGAAACAATCTCAGATCGCCATACACGGGAAACAGATGAACTATCTGACCATGAGAAACAAATGGAAACACGTGGTTCAGGGAGAAAAGAAATGGAAACGAAACATAAACGTGAAATTCGCCGGTTCCGAACTGACGAACTTCATTTTGGGTTATCTATCATTACCAACATTTATAAAGAAGAACTGATTGACTCCCCCAATGTTTCAAGTGTTCAAAGTATTGAAAATATCCGCAAAACGATGGCGGCTTTGGGAAGGAATCCCAATGAAAAACTTCTACTTCAATCATTGTTTATTTCACTTTCGGAATTGAAATAGACGTTTCACCAAGGAGAGGTCGCTACTAGAGTTGAGTTGCTATGGTTAGCTCTTTTGCCCGGGTAGCTCAGTCGGTAGAGCGATTCACTCGTAATGAATAGGTCAGGGGTTCAATTCCCCTCTCGGGCTCAAAATTTACAACTGTGTTAAATAAGAAAATGTATGGTCATTTCTACTAGTCGCTAGACTGGATTTGTGGCTGACCAAACAAAATTCGCTGAGGATGCTATGCCATATATGGATCAGTTATATTCCCATGCGCTCAGGCTCACGAAAAACCCTGCAGATGCAGAGGATTTAGTGCAGGAAACATATCTCAAAGGCTATAAAGCTTTTGCTAATTTCTCCGAAGGAACGAATCTAAGGGCTTGGTTATTTCGGATTCTGACTAATAATTTCATTAACGCATACAGGAAAAAACAACGAAGCTTTGATGAGCGTGACCTGGAAGGTATAGAAGATGCGTATATGAACAGAAATCTTGGGAGTTGGACGCAACATCAACTTAGTGCAAGTGCCGAAGATACCTTATTTGAACACTTAACTAATGATGAAATCAAAGAAGCAGTTGATTCCCTGTCAACCCCCTATCGGCAAGTGGTTCTTCTTGCAGATGTTCAAGGATTTTCTTATAAGGAGATTGCTGAAATCTTAGAAATACCCCATGGAACTGTAATGTCGCGTTTGCACAGAGCACGAGCGAAACTACAAACGGAACTGCTTGATTATGTGACGAGTAGGCGTCTTCTATTTGAAGATGTAGAAACAGGTTCTCGCGGATTCGAACCTCTTACAGTCGGAGGAGGTGATTAAGGGTATGAAATTTCCTGAAAATGATAATTCCGAAGAACCAGAATCTCAAAAATTTCTGTTGAATCAAGGGCAAATAGCATCCCCTCACCGCTGTGAAGAATCACCTCAATTGATTCTCCAAGCATTAGATGGAATTCCTAGTCCCCATGCGATTCAGTCTGTACGTGAACATTTTGGAACCTGTATTCAATGCAATACTGCACTGGACATAGAAATTCGTTTTAAATTAGCGATGGCGCAACAGGTAACGGTTAAAGCGCCTCCTTCACTGCAGTTAAAGATAAGTGAATCACTTCAACGTATTGACTTAGGGGATATCAGCATCACAGATTTGTGATTAGTTGGTTTTTATAAATCTCACCACTTCTCTGTTTAAGGTGTCAGAGAAGGTGCATTTCGGTCTACCATCTACTTATGCAAATATTGGCGGCAGAATGGCACTGGTGGATAGCTGTGGTACTTACCCCTGCAACGTTCCTAACGATCTTTGCTGTCATTGGTGGTTATTTCGTTAAAGTGGTCCGCCCGAAATACCCTCCACGGTATAAGAAGCCGAGTACGGAACTTTAAGGTGACCGATACTTCGGTCGATTGGAATCTCGCCCGGCAAGTCGCAACGAGGATCAGCGAAAGAAACGATTCGGTTTCCTCATATCACTACGCCACATTGGCGCCAGATTTTGAACGTTTCACTGCTCAAGCTGAGGAACTAGTAGCAGAAACAACGGGTCTTAAATCTCAGATGGGGGAAGCCCGAGGCAGAGTAGCGGATCGCCCCATGTGGATTGAAGCAAACATTGATTCATTCCAACGGCTTCTAAGACCACTAGCAGCAAAACTGGCTTCAAAAGAAGCCTCGCTCCTTTCTGAAATAGGAGCAAAAGCAAGCGGAGCGGAAATGGGTCTCCTATTAGGTTGGATGTCCGGTCGAGTTCTTGGCCAATACGATTTACTAATAATTGAAGATGAGAATCCAGAAGACCAAGATATTGTTTATTACCTTGGTCCCAATGTTCTAAACATTGAGAAGAAATATGGCTTCCCACCGGAAGAATTTCGACTTTGGCTCGCCTTACATGAATGCACACATCGCGCGCAATTTACTGGAGTTCCATGGTTGAGAGAACACTTTTTAGGATTAGTGAATCAGACGTTAAACACAGTAGACCCTGACCCTGAAATACTTCGCGAAGCAGCAAAAAGAATTATCGAGGCAAAAAAAACAGGTGAAGATATTTTTGCAGATGGGGGTTTGCCCGCTCTTCTTACGACCCCTGAACAGCGTGAAACATTAAATCAGATTTCGGGAATGATGAGCCTCCTAGAAGGGCATGGCGATGTCACGATGGATCGAGCTGGAGCTGGTCTTATCCCAAGTGCTGAGTATTTTGCTAGAACTCTTCGTGCCCGACGTAACTCCGCCAAAGGTCTTTCAAGAATCTTCCAGAAAATCGTAGGACTTGAGGCGAAACTTAATCAGTACCAAGCAGGAGAAATATTTATCGAAAAAGTAGAGGAAAATGGAGGCACAACTTTACTAAATCGGGCTTGGGAGAAACCCGAGAATCTCCCTTCAATGGATGAGATACAATCACCACAGATATGGGTTGACCGAATCACGGCAGATGAAGCTGACAGTATCTAAAATCAAAACTGATTTGGAGAAACATGACTAACTTGATTGAGGAGCTATTAGCAAAATGTACCTTCCCAGAAGGTCCAGTTGTGTGTGCTGTTTCCGGTGGGGCAGATTCCATGGCACTTCTCGCATTAGCTTCCGCTACGAAACGAAACGTTAAAGCTATTCATGTAGATCATGGCATCCGTGCGGGCTCAGAGAAAGAAGCCGACCTAGTGCATGACGTTGCGAAAAGATTCAATGCAGATTTTGAAGCAAGAAAGGTACATGTTGAGTCTGGACCTAATCTTGAGTCTCGAGCGAGATTAGCCCGTTACAGTGTTCTTCCAGAAGATGTGCTGACAGGGCATACTGCAGATGATCAAGCTGAAACAATTCTACTAGCACTAATACGCGGAAGCGCTTGGCATGGTTTAAGCGGTATGCGCCCTTCTGTGAGGAAACCCATTTTAAATCTACGCAGGTCAGAAACTGAAGCATTATGTGAAGCACTCAAAATAGAATTCTTTAATGATCCCTCAAATCAGGATCTGAAATTTCGGCGAAACCGCATACGCAATGAAGCCTTGCCACTCTTAAACGAAATCGCAGAACGTGATCTCGCTCCGCTCCTTGCACGGCAGGCAGACGTCCTACGAGCAGGTGCGGACTACATTACTCAACAAACAATGGACATTGACCCCACGGATTGTGAAACATTAATAAAGGTGCATCCTGTGCTTGCCCGAGAAGCAATTAGAAATTGGATCTGGAAAGAACGAAATGGGAACCACCCGCCTGATCTAGCAACAATCGAACGAGTATTGAATGTTGCACGATTAGAAATGACAGCTACTGATATTGGCGGTGGTTGGAGAGTAGCTCGAACAAATCGTATTCTTCGTATTGAACCGCCAGAAGAAAATTAGAACATGCATGTATGAGGGTGAGATCTGCGTTAGGGTGCCGGAGTCATGATAGAACCATTAAAACCCCCAGGAAAGATCCTTCTTAGCGAACAACAAATTCAAGAAAGAATCGCACAGCTCGGTCAACAAATAACTAAAGATTATGCAAATTCAGTTCCACTATTAGTTGGGGTGCTCAAAGGAGCATTTGTTTACATGGCTGACTTAGCTCGAGCCATTGCCCTTCCAGTTGAATTTGATTTTATGGCTGTTTCTTCGTACGGAAATGCGACAAAAACCAGTGGTGTTGTAAGGATCGTGAAAGATTTAGATATTGACCTTAGTGGAAGAGACGTCATCGTTGTCGAGGACATTATTGATAGTGGTCTAACACTCAGTTACCTAAGAAAGAACCTTGAATCACGAGGACCAGCTTCACTAGAAATTTGCGCACTTCTTTTGCGCTCAGGTCGTCAACCCAATGAACTCGGACTCAAATATGTAGGATTTGAAATTCCACCAGATTTCGTTGTCGGATACGGTCTTGACGTCGCAGAACGATACAGAAACCTTCCTGATCTGTGGAGTTATGACGAATCGGCAGAATGAAATACTGAAAGTAACCTTGTAAGATCTTGTGCACAAATACTAAAAAGATGACGTTTACCAAGGCAAACCTTGTATTAGTAGTACTAAAATTTGCCTGTAGATAAAGAAACAATATGGAGATGCAGTTTTGCGACAGTTAAACATGAGGGGGAAATGGGCTGAGGGGATACAACCTCGAGGACTCATATGGATTGTTAAAGACCGTCTCGCAGTTTGTGAACGCCCAGGTGGATATGGGCCACAGCATAGAAAAGTACGAAGAGTCGAAGAACTAATATGGATTCGAAGAAATGACTTTAAAAGGGTTATCTCCATAATCCCTGCTCCGCATAACCTTCATAACTATGAGGAATTCGATATTGATTATGTACATCGCCCTGTTGCTCTAGACGCCCATCTCAATACCGTCCTTAGCGTCCTTTATTCCGATTTGAATAAATTAATAAAGAATGGGGAGAAACTCCTTCTTCACCACGAGGAAGTAGGCGATACCGTTGGTGGAGCAATGGCTGGATATCTCGTATGGAATGGGTTCATAGATACTGTCCCTGAAGCAGTTACAAAAATGGAAAAAACTTTACAACGAGTTATTGGCCCTAATGGAAGAGAAATTGCGGCTGTCTCACAAAATCTGCCAACACCTGAAGAAATGGTTGCTCAAGAAGAGGAACGCCTTGCAGAACTAGAAGCTTTACAGGCTGAAGAACAAGTTCTGGAATAGCATAAATATGGGGCGGGCATTCCTTGGGCTAGGTTCAAATCTTGGCGATAAAGAAAACTATCTTAGGGAAGCAGTGGCAACCTTTACAGACTTGTATGCCGTTTCAGGGTTATATGAGACTGACCCTATTGGTGGAGTTGAACAGGATTCGTATCTCAACATAGTGATAGAACTTTCAACTGAACGAAACTCAAGAGAGCTTCTTGAACACGGACAAGCTCTAGAAAGAAAAGCTAATCGTGAAAGAAAGATTCGCTGGGGTCCAAGAACCCTGGATGTTGATATTTTGTGGGTAGAGAATGAAGAAGTAAACGAACCTGATCTCACCGTCCCTCACCCAAGAATGAAAGAAAGAGCATTTGTGATGGTGCCACTTGGAGAACTTGCTCCGGAATTTCTAAACGATTGGGAAGATCCTAATGATGGAGAAGTTAGACGGATCAAAGACTGGTGATGTCTCCTATTGTTCAAATTATTGGTCCTGGGAAAGCCGGTCATAGCTTCTTTGAAGCCTTGAATTCTCAAGGCTGGGAAATGAGAATTCCTCTTGGAAAGGGTGACGACCTTTCAGGTGCAACCGAAGGGGTTGATCTTGTCCTAATCACGACACCCGATAGCGCGATACCTGATGTTGTTAGTCAATTACCCAAAACAAAATCAGTTATAGCTCATGTGGCGGGGTCTAGAGGACTGAGTAGCCTTAAACCACATAAAAAAGTTGGTTTAATACACCCTCTCGTTTCATTACCAAACCCTGAAATAGGTAAGCAAAGACTTCTTGATAATGCATGGTTTGCGATAAATGGAGATCCTTTCATGGAAACTATCGTTGAGGCACTTGGAGGAACCAGTTTTAAGCTTCTTGATCAAGATAGAGCCTTGTACCATGCCACAGCCTGCATAGCCTCTAATCATCTGGTGGTTCTACTTGAGCAAGTAAGACGATTAGCAAACCAACTTAATATTCCATTTGAAGCATTCTTGAATCTCTCTAAAGGGAGTCTAGATTCGGTTTCTGAACTAAATCCAAAAGAAGCTCTAACTGGTCCAGTAGCAAGGAAAGATGAAGAAACACTCAAGGCACACCTAGAATCTTTACCAGTGAAAGAATTGCCACTATACAAAAGTATGGTTGAAGAGGCTAAACGACTTAGCACATAAGACAATCATGAAGAATAATAAGAACTCATGGAATTAGTATCAGACCCTAAAGAATTACAGAATTACCTAGATCAAGTAAGGGCTGAGGGGAAATCTATAGGTCTAGTTCCGACGATGGGATTTCTCCATCAAGGTCATATCTCCTTAATTGAACGTGCCGTTACAGAAAATGATGTGGTTATTACAACGATTTTCGTGAATCCACTTCAATTTGCTGCGAATGAAGACTTATCTACATATCCAAGAAATATAGAAAAAGATACAGAACTCTGTTTGAAGGCCGGAACAAATGTACTCTTTACACCTGCAGTTGAAGAAATGTTTTGTGACACAGTGCTTACATCGATTTCTGTTAACAACCTTTCTTCAGTTCTAGAAGGAGTCTCGCGCCCAACACACTTTTCTGGAGTAGCGACAGTGGTATCAAAATTATTCAACATAGTAGGACCTTGCCGGTCATACTTTGGGGAAAAAGATTGGCAGCAACTTCAAATCATTAAAAAGATGGTGATTGATCTCTCGTATCGGGTTGAAGTGATTGGATGTCCAATTATCCGTGATCACGACGATTTAGCTCTTTCAAGCAGAAATGTATACCTCAGCTCGGAAGAGAGAAAGGTAGCTTCCATTATCCCGCAAGCACTTCAGAACGCTCATGAAAAAGTAAAATCAGGAGAGACACAAATTCAACGAATAAAAGAGACCATTTCTGAACACCTCTTAAGCTCATCACATATATCTGTTGATTATATTGAAGTAGTCAATGGTGAATCACTTGAACCTGTCATCTCAGTCGATGAAGAAACACGAGTTTTAATTGCTGTACGAATTGGAACGACTCGGTTAATTGACAACATAAATCCACATATTGGGATAAACGCGATCTAAGAGATCTTTGTTAAATCACAGCAATCCTTCTTTGTCCCTGCGACACTTGTGGAACATGGAAACGCCGTACAATTTTGGAAAAACTGCCACCATTGAAGAACTGATTGGTGATCATAACTCTTTGGAAGATGGGACAGGTTCGGGCATCACGGTTTCAGTAGCTGGGCGGATGATGTTGCGGAGAGACCAGGGAAAAATCGCATTTGGCGTGTTACAGGATGGAACAGGTCGAATCCAGCTTTTTGCTCCAGCGAAAGTAACACCAGATTTTGAAAAATTCGTTGCACTGAATCTTGGCGATTGGCTAGGTGTGACGGGCGAGGTTATGAAAACAAAACGTGGGGAGCTTTCTGTCAAAGTAGAAGATTGGGTGGTGCTCGCAACAACACAAAATCCCTTTCCCGATAAATGGCATGGAATAAGCGACCCTGATACAAGATATCGCCAACGTTATGTTGACCTATGGGTAACAGAAGAAGCCAGAAAAACGTTTGTTCTTCGGAGCAGGCTTCTATCACTTACAAGAAAATGGTTGGAAGCTAGATCCTTTATGGAAGTAGAAACACCAGTTTTCCACCCCATCCCAGGTGGGGCTCTTGCAAAACCATTCACAACGCATCACAACGCCCTTGATATTGAATTGTATTTACGGATAGCTCCAGAGTTGTACCTAAAACGACTCGTTGTTGGCGGCTTTGAAAAAGTCTTTGAAATAGCGAGAGTTTTTAGAAATGAAGGACTCTCAAGTAGGCATAACCCAGAGTTCACAATGCTTGAACTTTATGAAGCATACGCGGACTGGGAAGACATTATGAAACTATCAGAAAACCTTATTGAATACTTAGCGATAGAACTTACTGGTTCACCCGTTGTTTCATTTGACGGAAGAGAGCTGAAACTTTCAGCACCATGGAAAAGAACCCCAATGGTTGAATTGATTAAAGAACAGATTAATGAAGAGGTTTCACTGGAAACGCCAATTGAAGACCTCCAATCACTGTGCAATAAGCTAGACATTGAATTTGAAAGTGAATACGGAGTAGGAAAACTTATTCTTGAAATTTATGAGAAGACAGTCGAACCCAATTTGTGGGACCCTTGCTTCGTAACTGAATACCCTAAAGAAGTCTCCCCACTATCACGAGACCACAGAGAAAAGCCCGGATTCACAGAGAGATTCGAAGGGATAGTAGCAGGGAGAGAAATCTTAAATGGATTCTCAGAGCTTGTTGATCCAGATGAACAAATGGATCGCTTCAAAGAACAAATACAAAAAAGTGAATCTGGGGATGAAGAAGCAATGGGGCTAGATTCTGATTATGTACGGGCATTAGAATTCGGTCTTCCCCCTACTGGTGGTATTGGCATCGGAATAGATCGTCTCGTTATGCTTCTAGCAGATGTTCAAACAATAAGAGATGTTGTGCTTTTCCCCACATTACGCCCTGAGCAGTAAGAAAAATCGTTTCTTAACCCGAACAAGTTCAGCGTTAGTTCTTAAGTCAATTTATAATCGGTGTGGCCGCTCTTTGAATTAGATGAGTGGTTGCCGCCTGAAGAGCTTCCGTTGCTTCAGAAGGAGGTAAATCATTGAGAGCCGCACTTGCTTTATCAGTCCACAAACGGGCTCTAGCAAGAGCTTCCGAAACACCCCCACTAGTACGGATCAAATTCCTCGCCTGATCTCTTTCCTCAACACTGATTTCTTTACCAAGGAGTTCTTTAAGTGCTTCACCATTTCCCGATGAAAATGCGAAAATGACCGGAAGAGTGTAAACACCTTCCATCAGATCGTTCCCAGATGGCTTTCCTAGTTGTTCGTCAGTCGCAACTAGATCAAGAATGTCATCAACAATTTGAAATGCCATACCATATGAGTGCCCGAACGACGTGAGGACATCAATGTTTTCTCTTGAAAGGTCTGCCGTTAATCCTCCAATACGGCAAGCCGTAGCTAAAAGAGAAGCAGTTTTCCCAGATATTGAACGTTCATAACCACTTTCATTCCGATCTAATTTAAAGGTAGATTGCAATTCAAGAATCTGTCCCTCACAAAGTTCCCCGATAGTTTCCGCGAGCAATTCCGCTACCTCCGTACCTAATGACGCAGCAATGCCAGATGCTCGTGCCAATAAGAAATCGCCTGCGAGAATTGCAGTTAAGTTCCCCCAGATAGCGTTCACAGATGGAACTGTACGTCGCATCTCGGCTTCGTCCATAACATCATCGTGGTATAGAGAACCTAAGTGCACTAATTCAACGGCAACACCGCCCATTAAGACGTCATTAGAAGCTGGCAAGGCTTTAATAGTTTGAATACCACTTGATGCAATAGTAAACCCAGGACGTACCCTCTTCCCTCCAGCAGTAATCAAATGGCTAGCAATTTCAGTTAAGTAACTATCTTCAGCGATAACAGAATCCTGAAGCTTAATTTCAAGCTCAGATAAGTCATCAGCCAATGTTGGCAGAACAGAAAGAGAAGATACGAGAGCCATTACATCAAAGTCTAAGGCGCTCAACTATCTGACGACACACGTAAGAACTAATTACAGAGAAAGAACAGCTTCCAGATTAAATTTTTAACGATAATAATAAATTTTTATGCTAATTATGGAAGAAATTACTGCTTTTTTGTGTTGTAAAGAGTAGAGAGACAAAATTAGTCTCTCAATATACGTTCTGACATAAAATCAAGCTCAGGGTACACTTAAATCAAAACCATTTTGAAAGGGTAATTTTTGTTCGAGAGATTTACAGATAGAGCACGAAGAGTTGTTGTTTTAGCTCAAGAAGAAGCACGTTTGCTCAACCATAATTACATTGGCACGGAACACATCCTTCTTGGTTTAATCCATGAGGGAGAAGCGGTTGCTGCCAAAGCACTTGAATCGCTAGGGATTTCTTTAGAATCTGTAAGAGATCAAGTTGAAGAAATCATTGGTCAAGGCGGCTCTTCACCCAGCGGCCATATCCCATTCACGCCACGAGCAAAGAAAGTACTCGAACTCAGTTTACGAGAGGCCCTTCAACTCGGCCATAATTACATTGGCACGGAACACATCCTTCTTGGTTTGATACGAGAAGGAGAAGGCGTTGCCGCACAAGTCCTGACCAAATTAGGTGCAGATTTATCACGGGTTAGACAACAAGTAATTCAGTTACTTTCCGGATATTCAGGAACAGGAGAAGAAGAAAACGAAGGTGGCAGAAGAGGAGATAGGGCATCTGCAGGCACTGGAGGTAGAGGAGGAGATTCCACGACGTCAATGGTCTTAGACCAATTTGGAAGAAACCTAACCCAGTTAGCTAAAGATAAAAAATTAGACCCCGTGATTGGAAGAACAAGAGAAGCCGAACGAGTCATGCAGGTTCTCAGCAGAAGGACTAAAAATAACCCTGTTCTAGTAGGAGAACCAGGAGTAGGGAAAACAGCAATTGTTGAAGGTCTCGCTCGTTCTATTGCAATTGACGATGTGCCAGAACCCCTTAGAGGGAAACAACTATACACACTTGATTTGGGAGCGCTTGTAGCTGGCTCGCGTTACCGAGGCGATTTTGAAGAACGACTTAAAAAAGTCTTAAAGGAAATCCGAACCCGTGGAGACATAATTCTTTTTATTGATGAACTACACACACTTGTTGGAGCTGGCGCAGCCGAAGGGGCGATAGATGCTGCATCAATACTAAAACCGATGCTTGCGCGAGGGGAATTGCAAACAATTGGAGCGACAACACTCGATGAATACCGGAAGCATTTAGAGAAAGATGCTGCTTTAGAACGAAGATTCCAGAAAATAACAGTTGATGAACCTTCAGTTTCTCATACGATTGAAATTCTAAAAGGTCTAAGAGACCGTTATGAAGAGCATCACAAAGTAACGATAACTGATCAAGCTCTAGTCGCTGCAGCGAATTTAGCTGACAGATATATTTCCGACAGGCATCTTCCAGATAAAGCCATAGATCTCATTGATGAGGCCGGATCACGTCTTCGACTCAAACGAATGGAAACCCCTCCAGATTTTAAAGAAATAGAAAATGAATTAACAATTGTCACAAAAGATAAAAAAGCTGCGGTTGAAGCCCAAAATTTTGAAGAAGCAGGTCGGCTCCGCGACAAAGAAAAAGAACTTCTCAACAAAAAAGAAAACATGGAATCTGAAATGAAAGATTCAGGTGTTGATTTCTTTGATGAGGTTGATGAAGAAGCCATAGCAGAAGTGCTTTCGGTATGGACTGGAATTCCTGTATACAAACTCACTGAAGAAGAAACAGCGAAACTACTGCGAATGGAAGATGAACTTCATAAAAGAGTTATCGGTCAGCAAGATAGTATCAAAGCAGTTAGCCAAGCTATTCGTAGGACAAGAGCAGGACTTAAAGACCCTAAGAGACCATCAGGGTCCTTTATCTTTCTCGGTCCTTCCGGAGTCGGAAAAACAGAACTCGCTAAGACATTGGCAGAATTCCTTTTTGGAGATGAACAAGCATTGATCAGCTTAGATATGTCTGAATACATGGAAAAACATACTGTCAGCCGTTTAATGGGCTCACCCCCCGGTTATGTAGGTTATGAAGAAGGAGGACAACTCACTGAAGCTGTCCGAAGAAAACCATTTTCCGTAGTGCTATTTGATGAAATAGAGAAAGCACATCCAGACGTATTCAACACACTTCTCCAAATACTTGAAGAAGGACGACTTACTGATAGTCAAGGGCGATCGGTTGACTTCCGAAACACGGTTCTTATCATGACATCAAATCTTGGAACACGCGATCTAAGAAAAGCTAACCTCGGATTTACCAAAAATGATGAATCCGTTACCTATCAGAGAATGAAAGAAAAGGTAATTGATTCACTAAAAGATCATTTCCGGCCGGAATTCCTGAACCGTGTTGATGAAGTAATCGTGTTTCATGAGTTATCCAAAGGTGAGGTCACAGAGATTGTTGATCTCATGGTCGCTAGAGTTACGGAACAGCTTGAAAATCAAGGCATGGGACTAGAAGTAACTGTAGAAGCTAAACACTATTTAGCCGACAGAGGTTACGACCCTGAGCTCGGTGCTCGTCCACTTCGAAGAGCGATCCAACGACTTGTTGAAGATCCTTTGTCGGAAAGACTATTATTGAAAGAATTTACTGCCGGACAGATTATTGTCGTAGACGTAGATTCTCAAATAGACAACGAAACTGAAAGCAAAATTATTTTCAAAGCAGTTGAAGGATTTGAACCTCCCTCTGTTGAGGAATTCATAACAGCAGAATAGTTTTTACTTTAAGTCCAAGAGGTATTCGGACTATCTGCCTCATGGCGTTACTATGCAATAATGCGTTGTAAACACTTAACATTGATTTCTGGATTAATTGCACTCCTACTTTTCGTTACTGGTTGCAATATCCAACTGAGAGTCGTTATTGATCTAGAAGAAAACGGTTCAGGTGAGGTTTCCGCAGGAATAGGACTTGATGCTGCTGCTCAAGATGAAGTTATATTTCAGAATCTAGAGCAAGTACTTCAAACATCGGACCTGGAAACCAGCGGGTGGACATTTCAAGCTACAGGTCGAGGCTCTGATGGGCGTGAATGGTATGAAGCTACGAAACCTTTCGCCAATTCTGATGATTTACAAAATATTTTGAATGAGTTAACTAGTTCAACAAATACGTTTGAGGATTGGAAAATTCTGACAGAAACATCTGAGAAGAAACGCTCATACTCTGTTATAGGCAGTGTGGACTTAACAGAAGGATTTGAGATATTCACTGATAACGCATTGAATGATCTTTTAGAAGAACCACCTCTTGGAATCTCTAGAGACACGCTTGAAGAAAACTTAGGTATTCCCCTAGAAGACACTGTTTCTTTGCGAGTTATTGTGAATCTTCCCGACGAGAGTGACGGGAAAACATTTGACATACCTCTAGGAGAACAAAGAGTTATTGATGCCTCAGGAGAGAGCGAGCATAGAATTGCCCAAATTTTGGATTGGGTTGTTTGGGCGGTTATAGGGTTACTTATCCTTTCGATTCTCTTAGCAGTTATTAACTGGTACCTTGATCGCAGATACGAGAAAAAACGTCTAGAAAGACGCCCAACTTCTGTTGCTAGTCAAATTCCAGGTGCTGAGGGGGGGAAATCCATTGATTTCTCTCAACAAAGCGCCCACTTAGAACTTATAGTGATTGACTTGCACGGAGTGATCTTCAAGCAGGGTTTAGACCCTCAAGAACATCTTCAGTCGTTTATTGAGAACAATGGTGGTCAGATTGATCACGCGGATCTTGTGGAACTCCATAGAGAAGGAACACTTGGCAGGATAGAAACCGCAGAGTTCTGGAATAAAGTTGGTATTCAAGGAGATGCGGATGATCTAGACCGACAATATATAGAGAGTTTTAATTTCCGAAGCGGAGCAAAAGATTTCTTAAGGAATCTTCACAAAAGAGGTATCGCAGTTTCAGTAGTGACGAATGATTTTGCTGCATGGTCAAATGGTTTACGAGAGATGTACGGCTTGCAAGGAGTGAAACCTTGGATTATTAGTTCTGAAACAGGAGTACGCAAACCGAATCCAGCAGCTTTTGAAATACTTCATCGCTCGTCCGGATGCGCGTATCAGTCTTGTCTCGTGTTAGATACCACTTCCAACTTATTAGATACCGCAGCGGTTCTTGGAATGAAAACCATATTATTCAATCCTGATGGTGCGTCGGTAAAGGAATCTGTAGATCACCCAACAGTGAAACGGTTTAGCGAATTCTTCCGCCGGCAGTAGAAAATATTTTAAGTAGAACGTATCTCTAACTGCTTCCGATCAATGATGATATATTTTTCTCCATTTTGCGCGATCCACCCTAATTTTATGAATGAAGAAATTGACTTATTCACTCTCTCGCGGGAAGCACCAATCATCCCAGCTAACTCTTCTTGCGTTATCGGAAGTTGGAACTCGTCTAGATCCCCCGCCATCTCCAGAAACCGTTTGGCTGTTCGCCCAGTAACATCTAAAAACATTGTGTCTGCGAGAGCCATATCGGTGCTCTTCAAACGGCCAACTAACATATCCACAACTCTCCACAACAAATCAGGATTATCTTGATACAAATTCTTTACGGGTGAGTAAGGAATCACGATCACGGATGAGTCCTCCAACGCTCGAGCTTCTGCAGAACGTCCATCAGAACGGAATAAAGGCATTTCCCCAAATAAATCTCCAGGTTCCATAAGAGCGACTAATGATTCTCTACCGTCAAAGGATTTATTTCCGATAGCTATACGTCCAGCGGTCACTATATAAAGATCATTAGGTTCATCACCTTCTTGAAAGATAATATCCCCTCGTTGCAAATTTACTTTTTCTGATTCTTTGACAATTGGTTCTAGCAGATCATCACTTAAATCTGCGAACATATCAATAGATCGTAAGAAGTCAGAAGAAGTCATGCATTAACCAGACTAATACGCAAATACCGGCTCCTCACATCAATTACAGATGTTGATGTAAGAGATTGAAATAAATCGGTAACCTTTGTAAGTATCGCTGAATTTATTTGATGGATTTCGATAACTTAAAAAGCAAGAAGGAGACATAGAAACATGAGAATTGGGCATGGTTTTGACTCCCACGCTTGGGAGGTTCAAAAAACGAAACCTCTTATTTTAGGAGGGATAACTTTTGAGTCAGACTATTCATTGGAAGGCCACTCAGATTCAGATGCCGTTGCCCATGCATGTATTGATGCTCTGCTTGGACCAACGGGTCTTGGAGATATAGGCATGCATTTCCCAGATAATGACCCTAAATATGAGAATGCTGACAGCATAGAAATGCTTAGAGAAATTGTTGAAAAGATTAATGGTTATGGTTGGGAAATCATCAATATAGATTGTTCAGTGATCGCAGAAAAACCGAATATCTCAAAACACAAAAAAAATATTGAAAATAGAATGAGCCAAGTGGTCGGGGCGCCATTTTCAATTAAGGGGAAACACCCTGAAGGTTTTGAAAAAATGAACGGCATAGCTTGTTTCGCAGTGAGCCTAATTAGAGAAAAAAATGACTAAAAAAAACAAGGGACCAAGAAAAAAATCAGACAATCGCAACTATCGAAATAATGGGAAAAGAAAAGGGAACCCAAACTCAGTTCGTGAATCCCTATACCAATCTCCTGATATGCAGGTCGTTGAAGGGCGACATGCTGTTAGGGAAGCTCTACTAGCTGGCACTAGAAGAGTCCGTGAAGTAATTATTTCAGAAGGAGTGGATAACGCTCCAATCCTTGAAGATATACAGAATTTGGCAGATGAACTTCGTGTCCCTCTTCATATTTTCCCCAGGACCAAATTCAAATCTTTAACTGTTACAGAATCTGCCCAAGGAGTATTAGCGAAATGTGAACCCCTTCCCAGCCTTGAATTGGAGGACCTGATTGAAATAAATTCAAATCCCTTCATACTTGTTTTGGATGGGTTAATGGATCCACGGAATTTAGGAGCAATTATCCGGAGTGGAGAATGTGCTGGGGCGACTGGTGTCCTTTTGCCGAAACACCGATCAGTCCGGATAACACCAACCGTTGCGAAGACCGCTCAAGGAGCTATAGAACATATACCTATTGCTACGACCTCAGGGATCCCCAAAGCGATTGCTAAATTAAAAGAACTTGGAATTTGGACTGTTGGGATGGATATTTCAGCGCAAACAAATATCTACGATATTCAAGTAGCTACTGGACCAATAGCATTAATTCTTGGAAGTGAAGGGAAAGGGTTGGGACGGTTAACTAGAGAACGCTGCGATGTTATATCCGGAATACCCCTTCACGGGGTTACAGAATCTCTTAATGTAAGTGCTGCAGCCGCTATAGGTTGTTTTGAAATAGCGAGGCAAAGACGTTCTATCGCAGAACATGACTAACTAGGTTTGGTTCAACGTAGAATGTAGGGACGCCGGGTTAGCTCAGTTGGTAGAGCACTTCTCTTGTAAAGAAGATGTCGTCGGTTCAATTCCGACACCCGGCTCAACGAAGAAAGTTTCAGTAGAAGATCCAACGTTGTGACGAGACTTAAAGTTACGATCTAAGTCGTGAACCTTACAGAACGCCAGATTTCCATTATTGAGTTTGAACGGACTTCATGGCAGACAGAAATCTCAAAGCAAAAAGCTATCCGCAAGTTATTCACTATTTCCCCATCTCGGTATTATCAGATTCGAGATGAATTAATAGACCTCCCTGAAGCAATGAAGTTTGATCCTATGGTGATTCGGCGGTTACAGAAGCAAAGAAAGGCTAGACGAGCGAAAAAATTGGGTATTTCAGATGCAAAAAGTCCAATTCGCTAAAAAAACTGTAAAGATTTAGGATAGATTTATCGGAAGCTAATTCAGGAGAGAATTGAATATGAATATTGCTGGGAAGGGAGTCCTTTTAATCATTGTGGTTATCGCTATGGGAGTATTTGCACTCAGCGAAGGATTCAAAGACGACTCGGGGCAATCTGCCTCCCAAGCTACTCAAAGCCCACAAGTTGAGGAACAACCTCAAGAGGGAGAAACAACTGAAGAGGCCACTGAAAATTCTAACTCAGATGCGGCGAGTGATGCAGAAGGGCAGGAAGGTGAATCAGAAGGCACTACCGATGGAACTTCCCCATCATTAGGCGTCCTTCACCCACCAGCAGAGGTGAGAGTCTTAGTTGCGAACGGTACTGAAGTCACGGGAGCTGCAGGAGCTACCCTCGATACCCTTGTGGCCACTTCGGGCTATAACGGTGTTCAGGCCGTAAATGATATTGAAGAAAACATGCTCGAGAAAACTTTTGTTTACTTCTCACAAGGATACGAATTGGATGGCCGTAATATCGCAATAATCATAAATGCAGATGGAGAGCTTGTGCTCCCGATGCCCATAGAACTCCCGATTGATGACCTCCTTGATGCGAATGTATTGGTTCATGTTGGTGCCGACCTATTCCCAGGCGGATAACAGAATAAAGATAAATGAAAATTCTGATCGTTCCTGACAAATTTAAGGGAACTGCTACTACTCAAGAAGTAGGCGAAGCAATAGCCCATGTCCTTTCTCGCTCACATGTGGTGACAACACAACCGATGGCAGATGGAGGAGAAGGGACTTTGGAAGTTTTCGGCGGTGCAAATCGGACAAGTGAAGTCGTAGACCCACTTAACAGGATAATAGAAGCACCGTGGAGGCTTGAAGGAAAATCAGCTGTAATAGA
>JAYYZG010000096.1:0-5615 GCA_036687775.1 Actinomycetota bacterium | reverse complement strand
TGCAAGCGACTCCAAGTACCACAGTTGAGAAAAATCTTCTAGGAGAATCTAGTGACGACCCTCTTTTTGGAAAACTATTAGCTGCTATTGATGAAAATCAAGACAATTTTGACAGGAACAAAATTATACAACTCCGATCGCATATGTTTTTTAGGTCTATCCGCGGTTTGTGGGCCTGTTCTAACCCCAGCTGTGACCTAGCTGATGCAGAAAATAACGATACCGGAATAGGTAAAATCTATACAGAGTCCGGCGGTAGTTGCTCATGTGGTGGGCGTATTCTCGACCTCCTATATTGCTACAGTTGCGGGGATATAAGTCTTGGAGGCCATATTGCTAATACTGAAAAAGTCCAAGAAGGAGAATCCCCGATTCTCTCATCAGTCAAACTGTTAAATCAGAATCCTAATTCTCCAGATAGAACTGAACAAAATCGATATACATCGTATCGGTGGTATCGTCCAACACCAAAGGGTGAAGAACATCCGGAAAAAGAATGGAAAACAACTCTGCCGGATAGCTTCAGCAGAGACATAGAATTTGGTGATAAATGGCATTTCGCACCAGTTGAATATGATCCCAAAAAAGGAACATTAGATTACAACGCGACTCCGCAAGGTCGGACAGGAGTCACGGTTAAAGCTTTGGGTGATAACCGACTTTTCACCGATTCGGATAAAGGAAAGTCAAGCCCAAATGCCTTACCTATCTTTTGCCCGCTATGTGATGCAGGATTCAATAATAAACCTGATGCATTTTATAGAGGGAGAAATCAGGGATTAATTCGAGCCCATCAGACCAGTCAAGATATAAGCCAACAACTATATGCAAGTCAACTTCACCGGTCAATGGGGCAAACAATAGAGGATTCTAAAACAATTGTTTTTAGCGATAGTCGGGAATCAGCAGCCGTGGTCGCGGCCGGCGCAGAAGAGAACCATTTTAAAGACCTTTTACGCCAACTTCTTTTCACTCTTTTTGAAGAAAGCAAACTAGATAACCGAGTTGATATCTTTCAACGGTATTGCAAAGATCAAAATCAGGTAACAGAAGAGGAAAGGACTACTTCTCTAAGAATCATAGAGAAGGAAGGCCCCCCACTTTTCCTGGCCTACGTGAAAAAAGTTACCGGACAAGAATTGGATGATGGAGAAGTACAGCTGATACAAGATTGGGAAGCACGCGTAGACGCAGAGAAATACCGTGTTCCTCTTTATCAAATTATCCGTCAGGTTATTCGTAAATTAATTGAGATGGGGGTAAATCCAGCTGGTCCAAGCGCTAAAAAATCATGGTACAAGAATAGTGAGAGAAAGAAAGATCATGAGGACTGGTATCAACTCTGGGACCCTTATCCTGAAGGTGAATGGGTGAAACTAGAATCTGATTCAGGGGTTTTCGACGAAGAGCGGGATGGTCACCAATTATGGCTTGTTGGTGAAATTATAGATCTGGCCTTTGCGACCGGTGGCCGTGACATTGAATCGCTTGGTATAGGTATTGTTGACTTTGAGATTCCCGATAGCGATCTTGATGCTTGGCCAATTCCAGTTGAAATGAGACGCGACGTATTACGAAGTGTTATACGAATTCTTGGAGACCAGAAGAAAAGATATAATAATGCTGACCAAGTTGGGAAGATTCGGCCGAGAGTAAAAAAATATCTCACAGATATTTCTGAAGGCATTTGTGATGCAGATGAATTATGTGAAGCAGTTTCTAAGACAGTCAATAAAGAAGGCCTCGCACCTGGATGGGTTCTAGATACCAAATTGCATTCAAGCAAAATCGTCGTTCAACAACGGCTGGAAGATGATATTTGGCTATGTCTTACTTGTGGGCGTAAACACTTGTATTCACATGAAAATATTTGTTCATCACCCGTCTGTCTCAAACCTAATCGTGATGTGGGCAAACTAGAAAAGCAATCATTTGAAACTATCATTGAGAGTAATTACTTTTCTTGGTTAGGCACTCAGCCTCCGCGCCGGTTCCGAGCCAGAGAACTAACGGGTACAACTAGTCTAGAATTGCAACGTCAACGTCAACGATTTTTTAAAGGTAACTTTAAGCCAAGCTCTCCTCCCCCAGGGGAAAGAAAGACGACCGATGGAATTGATGTTTTGAGTGTCACAACAACAATGGAAGCAGGAGTTGATATTGGGTCACTTCGGTCTGTAATGATGGCAAACATGCCCCCCCAACGTTTTAATTACCAACAGCGGGTTGGCCGCGCTGGCCGCGCAGGACAAGTTTTTTCCTATTCGTTCACAAATGTAAATAACAAATCACATGATGACTATTATTTCTTACATCCAGAAAGAATGGTAGCTGGGCAACCTGCCGCACCATTTATTGATACTGAACGTACCCAAATCGTAAGGCGTGTTATAGCATCAGAACTGCTTAGAAGAGCGTTTCTTACTCTAGATAATCCGCCACAGTACCGAGGTGCCTCAAATCATGGGACGTTTGGCTATACAAATGCCTTTGAGAACAACCAAGGGGAAAGAGAGCTAGGGTGGGAAGATCACAGAGAACATATACAAGCATTTCTAAAAAATTCTGACGAAGTAACTGAAGTTATTGAACGATTTTGCATCGAAACCAACCTAGACGATTTACAAGTACACGAACTCAATGAATGGATTAGACATGAACTCGTCAAAGCAATTGATTCAGCTATAGAGAATCCTGCATTCCAACATGAAACGGAGCTTAGTAAACTCCTTTCAACAGCAGGGATTCTGCCAATGTTCGGATTTCCAACAAGAACTCGAACTTTATTCAAAGATAAGTTTCAAGAACATCGTATTGAAAGACCCGAGGAACAATTAAAGAGCATATCTGTAGGTGACCGTGAACTTGGCTTAGCAATAGGAATGTTTGCTCCAGGAGCTGCGAGAACTTCTGAGCGTGAAACGCACACATGTGTTGGGTTTGTTAATTATTCCCTTAACGGCAAACCAATGGATTCATTGGGAAAAAAATTTAAGATTAGAAGCTGCCTAAATTGTGACGCAGTTGAAATTGATCCTGATGATGAAATTGAGGAATGTAGTCGTTGCACTAACAGTAACCCACAAGGGGTGAGAGATATTGAGATGTATGAGCCTTTAGGGTTTCGTACTGATTACCTACCTGTTGATTATGATGACCAAAATGAAGTAAAGGGAAGACCTGGAGCCCCTGCACTTTCCACACTTACACAAGGAATGAAAAGTGAGGTAGGTGCTTTAGAAGTTGAATCATGGGAAACTGCAGTAAATGTAATTGCTATTAACGATAACTCAGGCAAAGATTTCCCTATTGCAAAGGCAACTGATGGTAGCTGGATATGTACTGATGAAAACCTCTACACCGAAAGGGTACGGAAAGATCTCAAAAGAGATCTTCCACCTGAACCAGAGACAAAAAAGATTGCAATAGGTGAAATAAGGTCAACGGATGTAGCTGCCTTTCATTTACGAACTGATGAAATAAACGATTTTGGAGGAGTGGTCACTGATTTCAAACAATGTGCAGCGGGCCGCTCTGCAATGCGTTCTTTCGGAGAGCTACTTCTCCAAGGTTGTAAGGATGTCCTTGACCTGAGACCGGATGAATTACAAGTGGGGCTACAACCACTTACATTGGACGATGAGAGGACTTTTGGAACGCATAGAATCTTTATTGCTGATGGGTTGGACAACGGAGCAGGCTTTGCTCCTGAGATAGCTAAACCGGAAAACCTTCAAAAGATTCTTTCTCTTATAACGGGGACAATAGCGCCTAAATTTGATGCAACGGACCATGGAAAATGCTCGACTGCCTGCCACAGGTGTCTGCAGAGTTGGGATAACCGTTTCATCCATGCGGAACTAGATTGGAGGCTCGGCCTTGATATTGCTGACCTTGCGCAAGGAAAGCCCCTTCCGACAGACCGCTGGTATCCAAGAGCTGAGCAACTTGCTACTAGCTTGATTAACAACTGGAATCTCAGTAACTCTACAACCATAGAGCAGATAGAAGAGACTGGGGTCTGGGCTATTTTGAATCGCACGGCAAACAAAGTTGTTATTCTCGGTCACCCTCTGTGGTTAACGGGAAAACAATATTGGAATCAATTGCAAGCAGAAGAGCTGTACATGGAGATTCAAAATCGTGGATTCCCAGGAGATGGTATTCAGTTCTCGTCCCTTTACGAACTGGAACGGAGCCCTATTGAGGTTGTAAGAAAGCTCAGTGAATGACTATTGGTGTATCGGAAGTTTGCCCCAACCCAGCAAAAATTTCGGATTTGTGGGCATCTACTGCAATAAGCTTATTTACTTGTGATTTTCGCCTAGCTTGTGAAATGGATCCTCAAATAAAGCGTTATCAGCGTGGAAGCGAACATACTGCTATAGGTACAGTAATTCATGATCTCCGTGAGAGGGTTTTTAACGATGATCAATTTAAAAGCGGGAATTTAGAAGAGGAATGGGAAAATCTCATTACGTCCGCACGTAAGGAACTTTGTGAAGAATGGGGGACAAATAAAATTCCGCCATATAGGCATTGGAGATACTATCAGGTGAAAAGAGCAGAAGCGCTAAGTGCTTTAAGAGTTACTTTAGAAAAAAGAGAAATGCCACAACGTATTGGTAGAGCGAGTCGAGCAACCCCTGAACATTATGAGGAAAAGACGTTCGTGGATCTTGAAAGACAAGAAGGTCAATCTGTAGAACCACCAACATCCCAGAGTGGTAGTACATCTGTAAATGAATTGCTCGGTTTAGAAATTAGGCTGCAGGATTTAGAAAAGAAAATAACAGGAAAGGCCGACAAAATTTCAAAAACCTCTAATAACAAAATCAGAATAAGTGACCTAAAGACAGGAGAATGGAAAGGAGAACCCACCGAAAGTAATAAAATTCAGCTTCTCATATACGCATTTCTCTTTCACTCTGAAACTGCAAAATGGCCTGATGAACTAGGAATAGAAGAGACTACTGACGAGTTTCATGAGATTCCCTATACGCCTCAAGAAGCAGTCAATCTGGTTAGTGAACTAATAGAAAAGAGGGGACTTTTTAATGAAAGAATCGCATCTAGTGATCTAGAATTCCAAGCGAATCCCACCCGTGAAAATTGTAAAAACTGTAGCTTTAAAGTCGTTTGTGCAAACTATTGGGAAGTTTTGTCTGAAGATTGGGGTCATTATTCATTAGCAGGAAAAATTGAAAGAAATATTGATCAGAGTGAAGAGCTTCGTATTGTTAGCCCTTCAGATAGTCGTTTAGATGTGATCCCACTTCCTAACCCTAAAGTTCTTGAAGAACGCAACTCTGATCATAAGTTTCTCTTAATAGATAACTACAAAACTCAGCATGCTGGAATTGTCATGAAATGGAATACATTGGCCCGATATAGTGAATGAAAATTCACTTTTTCAGTCGTGATGATCACTAGAGACTTGTCGGGTTGGTTCTTCGCAACTCCACCCATTCTCTGGCACTGTTAATTCAAGTAAGTAGTCAAATACGACATCTGTTACGCATTCACTATTGGTCAAGAATGCTGTGTGCCCCTCGCCATCGGAAGTAATCAATACCGCGTTACCCATAGATTCTACAAGATCTGGTCCCCACTCA
>JAYYZG010000095.1:0-23945 GCA_036687775.1 Actinomycetota bacterium | reverse complement strand
CTCCAAAAACCTATTCACGTCTACCATTTATTCTAGTCGTTGTTGATGAACTCTCTGATTTGATGATGGTTGCTCCTCGAGACGTTGAAGATTCAATCTGCAGAATCGCTCAAAAGGCTAGAGCAGTTGGTATCCACCTAGTCGTTGCGACGCAAAGACCTTCAACGAATGTAATTACGGGAGTAATAAAAGCTAATATTCCTGCACGAATAGCTTTCGCTGTTTCAAGTTTGACGGATAGTCGTGTAATTCTTGACCAAGGAGGGGCAGAAAGGCTGGTTGGTCAGGGTGACATGTTGGTTCTAGATCCAAAATCATCTAGCCCTCACCGAATTCAAGGGGCATGGGTAAGCGAAGATGAAGTTAAACGAATAGTCGGAGCATGGCGAAAACAAGCGGATCAGTTGAAAGAGAAAGGTAAGGTTGATGAAATTTCTACTGAACCAGCGATAACCGAAATCCCAACTACTCCAGCTGGCGAAGAATTGCCAGGCGGGTCAACAGGGGATGCAGGTGATGACGAACTACTCCTGAAGGCCATTGAGCTAGTAGTAGAATCTCAACTCGGATCCACCTCCATGCTTCAACGTAAACTCCGTATCGGATTTGCTAGAGCAGGCCGGATAATGGACCTTCTCGAAGAGAGAGGCATAGTCGGACCTAGTGAAGGATCCAAACCAAGAGAAGTGCTGATGGCCGTTGAGCAATTGCATGATAAAGGTAGCATCAGCGATAGTGCGATATAGAGTTTGACCTAACTTATGTTTATTCACTTCGTTCTTCTAGTAATTGGTATTTTTTTCCTTATCCAAAGCGCGGATTTACTTGTTGAAGCATCGGTTTCGCTAGCTAAGAGATACGGGCTCTCAATGGTCGTGGTTGGGGCAGTAATCGTCGGCTTCGGAACAAGCATGCCAGAAATGGCTGTTTCAACTATGGCAGCCGGAAGAAACGATTTAGATCTGGGAGTAGGAAATGTAATCGGATCAGTGATTGCTAACCTTTCTCTAGTGCTCGGTGGGGCAGCTTTAGTAGGTAAGGTCCCTATTTCACAAAGAAGTTTCAAAACGCACCTTCCTCTCTCACTAAATGCAGTCTTTTGGTTTTGTTTTTTTGTCCAAGGGGGGCTCAGTCGGTACGAGGGCTTCATTCTCCTCTTTATTCTCTTTATCTCATTGGCTCTGATCGTAAGAATAGATAAGGAAGGCCCAGTATTCTTAGAAGAAGATTCGGACGAACTGTCGGACCGCAGAGCGATGTTGGATCGGTTTCTCCAGAAAGTAGAAAATCAGGATGCAGTCAAGACGATTGCCGGACTCTTCCTCCTCCTCATATCGTCATGGATTATTACGGAAAGCGCTACAGGCTTAGCCGATCAATGGGGGATAGGAAGCGGATTTGTTGGAGCTAGCCTCGTTGCAGTTGGCACTTCCTTACCAGAGTTGGTCGCATCAATTGTCTCTGTAAGGAAAGGGAAACCTGAAATCATTATCGGGACGATCCTAGGGTCGAACATTTTCAATGGAGCTGCTATAGGAGCAGCAATGGGAATTATTGGACCTGGGGAATTAAGCGATGATTCGTTAATAGGATCTCTAACAATTGCGGCAATTTTAGCGATTGTCCTTATTTGGATTGGGAAAGGGTTTTCCAAAGAACCTATAGGAAGAATCAGTGGGCTTTTCCTTCTGTCAATTTACGCTTTATGGATGCTGTTCGTAGGTCTCTAGCGGTGCCTACTAAAACGCCAAAGCATCTGGTTTCTCATAGAAATTGTATGGATACGATTAAACTATGAGCCGAAGCTACTGGATTGAAACCCTCGGATGCCCGAAGAATGAAGTTGATAGCGAAAAACTCGCTGGGACACTTCATAAAGAAGGAATGGTCCCAGCAAACTCTATTGAGATAGCGGACTTAGTGGTTGTAAACACATGCGCATTCATTGAAGATGCAAAGAAAGAAAGTATCGAAACGATTTTTGCGCTCAACGAAGTAAGACCAAAGGACTCAAATCTAGTAGTAACCGGGTGCATGGCTGAAAGATACGGAAAAGATTTGCAAGATGCTTTTGACGATGATGTTGATGCAGTGGTTGGTTTCGGCGTTCCTGTAACCCTAAAAGAGAAACCCGTGTTACCAGAATTTGATCTACTGAATTTGCCCCGTCCGAAAACAATCGATCACTGGGGTTATGTGAAAGTTGCGGAAGGATGTGACCGTATCTGTGGTTTCTGCTCAATCCCATCATTTCGGGGTCCACAGAGATCCAGAACGATGACATCCATTAAACAGGAAATACAGTCGATGGATCTTCGGGAAGTTGTTCTCGTAGCACAAGACCTAGCATCATATGGAAGGGATATCCCTGACGATATTTCAATATTGAATCTCTATGAGGAGACATGCGAGTTAGTACCTTGGGTTCGGCTTCTGTATCTTTATCCATCTAGTTTAACCAAAGGGTTAATAGACCTCATTGCTAATAGCCCAGTACCGTATTTCGACCTAAGTCTACAACATGTCTCTGGACCATTATTAAAGAGAATGCGTCGGTGGGGGAATAATCATAAATTTAGTGAGGTTATCGAAAAGATCAGAAGACAAAATAGCGAATCGGTTTTTCGAACGAATTTTATTATTGGATATCCGGGTGAAACGGAGGAAGATCATGACAAACTTCTCCAGTTCGTGGAAGAAAATCAGATAGATTGGTGTGGATTTTTTGCTTACTCTCGCGAAGAAGGCACTTTTGCTGACTCCTTAGATGATCAAGTCAGTGCCAATCTCGTTCGGGAGAGAATGCAGGAACTCAATGAATTGCAAGACAGTATCACTGCGGGTCACAGAGATAGCCTTATCGGCAAACAAGTGGAAGTTCTAGTTGATTCTAAAGGAACTGCAAGAAGCTTTAGGGAGGCTCCTGAGATTGATGGGGTGATACATGTTCCCGACAATCTTAAGGTGGGTGCGTTTTCAACGGTTACAGTGGTTGAAGCAACTGGAACGGATCTAGTAGCTACTAATCATCTTTCGTAATGGAACCAATGAACGAAAAGTCAGCTTACAATTTTTCAAAAGAAATTTTGACTCCTGCAAATATAATCACAATCACTAGAATCCTTGCTTCGCCAATCTTGTTTATTCTAATTCTTTCTGCTGATGAAAAAAATGGTGCTTCATGGAAAGCATTTGTCCTCGGTTTTATTTTTGGAATAAGCGATGCATTTGATGGGCAGATTGCTAGGGCGACGGGAAGCGTTACCAAACTAGGGGCTTTTCTGGATCCGCTAGCAGACAAAGTAGTCGTTTTGGGATGTATGTTATCGCTTCTCTCAATAGGGAAATTTCACTGGCTTCCTGTGCTCATTATCTTATTGAGAGAATTGGGTATCTCAGTTTATCGGTTTTGGGTTGTCCGGAAAGGAGTTGTAATCCCTGCTTCTAATTTAGCCAAGTGGAAAACTTTCGCACAAGGCACGACACTTCTAGTAGCAGTTTTGCCTCCGATAAGTGAAGTTGATTGGCTAGTAGTGACAATGCTTTGGTTTGCAGTAGCAATGACCTTGATAACTGGCTGGCAATACATACAAAGAGGAAATGAGGCATCTCAAAGCTCTCAATTGGGAAAGAGGATTTGATGGAACGAACTAGTTGCGAGGTAGTGGCAGTTGGAACAGAACTCCTGTTAGGGCAAATAGTGGACACCAACTCGTCATGGATAGGTGAACAATTGGCACTCGCAGGGATAGACAGTTATTTCCAAACTAAAGTCGGGGATAACCCTGAGAGAATAAAGGCTGTTCTGAACCAAGCTTTAGGCAGATCTGATGTCGTTATTGTTTGTGGTGGGCTAGGGCCCACTCAAGATGACTTAACAAGAGAAATGATCGCCGAGGTGATGGGGGTTCAACTGGTTTTGGACGGAGAATTAGCTGAACGCATAAAGGCCATGTTCACTGGCAGGAATCGACCGATGCCTGAGAACAACCTCAGACAAGCAATGGTTCCTGAGGGTGCAGAGATACTGCCAGTCATGCCAGGAACAGCTCCAGGCTTGAAGGCACCAGTAAATGGGAAAACTATTTATGCTGTTCCTGGAGTTCCATGGGAAATGAAGCAGATGGTTGGAGAAGTCATCATTCCTGATATTAGAAAACAGTCGGGATTAACTTCAATTATTCGTTCCAAGACTTTAAGAACTTGGGGGGATTCAGAGTCGGGATTAGCAGAGAAACTGTCCGGAGAAATTGAAAGATTGGATGAGGCGGGCGAAGCAACTATCGCTTTCTTGGCTAGTGGCATAGAGGGTCTTAAAGTCCGAGTAACAGCTAAGGGCGAGGACGAAGAATCTGTATATTCTATTCTTGAAAAAGAGGCTAAAATAGTTGCCTCTATTCTTGGTGAAGAAATAATTTTCTCGTATGACGATCAAACCATGGAATCGGCAGTACTTGAGCTTTGTCGCCAGCAGGGGCTATCACTTGGATTGGCTGAGTCTATGACAGGGGGTCTCATTGCGAGTCGGATAACCGACATCCCTGGGTCTAGTGATGTTTTTAAAGGTTCTGTGGTTGCGTATTCGTCAGAGGCTAAAAAACAATTACTAGATGTGTCATCGCAAACCGTAATTTCTCAAGCAGCGGTAGAGGAGATGGCTATAGGGGCATGTGAAGCTTTAAATTGCGACGTGTCGTTAGCTGTTTCAGGAAATGCCGGTCCCACAGCCGAAGAAAGCGAAATCGGGCGAGTCTGGATGGCTACCGCAGTTGATGGCGTGGTTGAAGCGTTCACAGTTAAGTGGCCTTTTGATCGGAATCGAATTCGACAATTTACGACAATAACAGTCTTAAATGCTTTACGACTCCGTCTCCTTGACCGCAACTAATGAATCATCAGTCCACCTGTCAATGAAAGATAACAAGATTCCTGAAATCTGGTCAGAATGTTCAGAGAAGAGATTAGTCCCATGTTGTTGCCCTGGTAACTCAAGGAATTGAGTAGCGGCTGCTGCAGTTTCTAAGCTTCGGGCATCGTCGGTAAAGGGCGGATCGTTACTGGCGACAATTAAAAGCAGAGGGATGAGCATGGAACTCACAGCACTGAGTGCGTTTACTCTTCCAAATGATGTTGGTGGTGACAGTGCAGCTACCCCTTGGACATTCACTTCAGGAGCTAATTCAATAGATGCTGTTCCACCCATAGAAGCACCGATAAGGATCACTTGTTTCGCTCCATAAGCTCGCACATATGCAACTGCTGCTTCAAGATCCCTATCCATTCTTGTATTTCTCGTCCCAGTTGACTTTCCATACCCTCGGAAATCAAATGTTAAGACTTTATATCCAGATTCACTTGCTAAACGTGCGAATGGAAACCAGGAGGATTGATCCCTTCCTCTCATATGCGAGAGTATTATGGCAATTTCGCCTTCGCCGAAAATAGATCCCCAAAGATCTTCTGAATCTTCGGTACGAAACCGAACGGTTTCCGTAGCTCCAGATTCACCGAGACTCTCAGTTGTTAGAACGAACTGACTTGACTGGGACGAATCATTGTTACTCTCTGCGTCAGGTGAACACGCAGGAACCAGAGCCAATGTTAGGGCTATGGTAAGAGCAAAAACCGGTAGAGATTTATGCTCAAGAATCAAAACTAAATCTCATCGGTATCGGGCTCTAACTGTAGTGAAGCAGAATTCATGCAAAATCTCTCACCCGTTGGAGGGGGCCCATCATTGAAGACGTGGCCAAGGTGCGCCCCACAAGTAGAGCACACAGCTTCAGTTCGTACCATCCCATGCGAACGATCAACTAGTCTTTTGATGGATTTTTCTTGCAAAGCCTCAGAAAAGCTTGGCCAACCCGTTCCAGAATCAAATTTTGTATCACTTGAAAAGAGTCGCGTTTTGCAAACGATACAGCGGTATATTCCCTTCGTTTTAGTATCCCAATAACAACCGGTAAAAGCTCGTTCCGTCCCTGCCTGTTGAGTTACATAAAACTGTTCATCAGAAAGACGTTCACGGATTTCAGATTCAGTTTCTTTTTCACTTTCCATAGATCCTCCCACTGGCTAAATTCATGCAGATATAGAAACTAAACTAGGGCGAGAATGAGAGAAACGCTGCTTTTTAGTGAAATCCTTGACCGAACAAGCGTTCGCAATTACAATTATGTAATAAGAAATGTCATACCCCCAACTTAGGGTTAGCAACTAGTAAAAGTAGAAAAGTTACCCAATAGAACAAGGTGAAAAAATGGAAAATGAGAAAGCATTAGATCTAGCTCTGAGCCAAATTACGAAGCAGTTTGGTGAAGGAGCAGTAATGAAAATGGGCGAGAAAACAACGATGCAAATAGAGTCTATTCCGACTGGAGCGTTGGCGCTTGATCTCGCTCTAGGTGTGGGCGGACTCCCACGAGGGCGCGTCACAGAGATATATGGACCAGAGTCATCAGGAAAGTCAACGTTAGCTACACATGTAGTTGCTGAAGCTCAACGGAATGGTGGTATTTGTGCGTACATTGATGCGGAACATGCCATGGATCCTGTTTATGCGAAAGCAATTGGAGTTGATGTTGATGAACTTCTTATTTCTCAACCTGATACCGGTGAACAAGCTTTAGAAATCGTCGACACACTTGTCCGGTCCGGAGCTATTGATGTTATCGTCATTGACTCAGTTGCTGCTCTTACCCCTCGAGTTGAGCTAGAAGGAGAAATGGGGCAAAGTCATGTAGGGCTTCAAGCTCGACTTATGTCTCAAGCTCTACGTAAATTAACTAGCAACTTAAATAAGACAAAGACTATTTGTATATTTATTAATCAACTTCGAGAAAAAATTGGTGTCATGTTTGGTTCTCCTGAAACAACGCCTGGAGGGCGAGCTTTGAAGTTTTACTCTTCGGTTCGACTTGATATAAGAAGAATTGAATCTCTTAAGTCAGGTGTTGAGATAGTAGGGAATCGTACTCGAGTAAAAGTCGTTAAGAATAAATGTGCACCACCTTTCCGGCAAGCCGAATTTGACATTATGTATGGGAAAGGGATTAGTAGGGAAGGTTCGTTACTTGATACTGGTGTAGATATGGATATCGTTACTAAATCAGGAGCTTGGTATACCTACGAAGGAGAACAACTTGGTCAAGGAAGAGAGAATGCCAAAGTTTTCCTTAGTGAAAATCCAGAAATAATGATGGAAATTGAGAATAGGATCTGGGCCATAGTGAATCCTCAAAATGAAACCGAAGAATTCACGGAAGCAGATGATGAGCCGATATCTATAGAAGAGTAAATTCTCTCTCTTCTTCGGGCTGTAGGTAGGATATTTACCTCTAACCTGTAATTGATGACGAAAAGATACGCAATACAAACTTTCGGCTGTCAAATGAACGAACATGACTCTGAGAGAATATCCGGACTTCTTGAAACTGCTGGGTTAGAAAGAGTGTCACATCTAGAATCAGCAGATGTAATTGTTCTGAATACGTGCTGTATTCGTGAAAACGCTGATAACAAATTTTATGGTCATCTAGGTAATCTCAAAATATTAAAAGAACAAAATCCTTCTATGAAAATAATGGTTGGTGGATGTTTAGCTCAAAAAGATCAAGAGACAATCAGGGACCGAGCTAGCCATGTGGATGTGGTTTTTGGTACTCATAATCTGGAGCGTGTAGTTGACTTGCTGGGAGCGAGTGATGATGGTCCAATTGTTGAAATAATTGAACCGACAATAAGCGAGTTTGATTCATTTGGGAGTGAATCTCTGCCAACTCGCAGGGAAGTAGCGTACGCAGCATGGATGACTATTCAAACTGGTTGCGATAATGCGTGCGCATTTTGCATAGTTCCCCAAGTCCGTGGACCGGAAGTAAGTAAACCATTTGGAGATTTGCTACAAAGCGCTAAAGATCTAGTAAGCGACGGAGTAGATGAGATCACGCTCTTAGGGCAAAATGTCAACAGCTACGGTCGTGATTTAACGCTCAAGCTCCGCTCGCAACCCCCCAGCGAATTAGATGAAACTATTGCTGGATGCGCGTGGGCGAATAATGCAAAGCGAACACCTAGACCTCTCTTTGCGGATCTCCTTCGGGCAATTGGCAGCATTTCTGAACTGAGAAGAGTGCGTTATACAAGCCCGCATCCAAAAGATCTTCGAGAAGATGTCATGCACGCTATGGCAGAAACTCAAAGTGTTTGCGAGCACCTACACTTTCCGCTCCAATCAGGAAGCGATCGGATATTATCGGCGATGCATAGAGGGTATACAGCGGAAAGATATTTGAATAGGCTTGTGCAGGCTCGATCGATAATTCCTGACCTTGCTGTGACGACCGATATAATCGTTGGTTTCCCAGGCGAGAGCGATCAGGATTTTGAAGAAACTCTTGAAGTTGCTGCTCGGGCAGAATTTGACAGTGCTTTCACCTTTGTTTTTTCCCCAAGGCCAGGAACAGAAGCAGCAGAAATGGTAAGTGAATATTGTGATCCCAAAGTAGTGGTAGATCGTTATGAAAGGCTTAGAACCGTTTTGCAAAGATCTGCTTTACGAAAACATCAAGAAAGAATCGGTAAAGCAGAGGAAGTAATTATTGAAGGAGTTAGCAAAAAGGACCCCACTTTGCTTTCGGGGCGGACGCGGCAAAATAAACTGATTCATTTCCCTGCGTCAAATTTACCTGACGGAACTTTAGCTCTCGCAAAGGTAACTTCGGCAGCCCCCAATTATTTGATGGGGGAATTAATAGAAGTCTTGGAGAAACCGCGAAGAAAAACTAGAATTCCAGTGGTAGCTGGGTGAGCGTACTTAGCAACCCTCCCTTATTGGCGATTGTCGGAACAACTGCATCTGGGAAATCATCTGTTGCTATGGAGTTAGCGAAGAACGTTTCTGGTTTAGAAATCATTTCAGTTGACTCAATGCAAATATACCGTGGCATGGATATTGGCACAGCAAAACCAACTAAGGAAGAATTGGGATTAGTTCCACATCACATGATTGACCTCGTAGATCCAGATGAAGACTATACGATAAGTGAATACCAAAAACAGGCTCAGGAAGTCTTAGAAGATATAGAAAAACGCAAATCAATTCCATTATTAGTAGGAGGTACTGGGCTCTACTTGCGAACAATCATTGATGATCTGACAATTCCGGGGCAATATCCAGACGTTCGGAAAGAAATAGATGCTGAATCAGAAACGGCAAAGTTGTATGAAGAGTTGACTAGATTGGACCCTTTAGCTGCTTCAAGAATAGAAGAAAACAACAGACGTAGAATCCTAAGGGCACTAGAAGTTACGGTAGGGAGTGGAAAAAAGTTTTCAAGTTATGGACCTGGTCTTACTCAGTACCCAAAGACAGAATTTAAGATCTTTGGTTTGAAATGGGCAAGAGATCTTATTGACCAGAGAATTATCACAAGGTATCAATGGCAATTAGAGAATGGTTTTTTGGATGAGGTGAAACGGTTATTTAATAGCCCTACTGAGATATCTCGAACTGCTGCACAAGCGTTAGGATACAAACAATTTCTTGAGCATTTAAGAGGTGAACTAAGCTTTGAAGAAGCGTTTGAAAAAGCAATTGCTGATACTAAGAGGTTTGCACGAAAGCAAGAGCGTTGGTTTCGCCGTGATCCCAGAACATATTGGATAGAGATAAAGGAAAATCCTTTGGAAGCTATACCAATTCTTATGAAAGAATATAGATAATGCGTTTCGTAAAATATCATGGGCTGGGGAATGAATTCCTGATTGCAGTTGTTGCGGAACTCCCTGATGGGTCATCAGAACTCGCCAAAGAATTATGTAATGGTAAAAAAAATTTATGGGCAGATGGTTTAATATTTGGAATCCCACATCATGACAAGACAATTGACAGACAAATGGTCCTATTTAACGCTGACGGTGGACGCGCTGAAATTTCAGGAAATGGAATTAGGTGTTTAGCTCATGAACTCTTCTCTGCTAATGGGCTTGAAGGCTCCCTTCAGATTCTGACAGTTGCAGGACTCCGAGAGACTAAGTTCCTAGAAGGAACTGATGATGTTGCAATCATTGAAGTGAATATGGGCCATGTTGACTTCGGTCCTGAAGTTACATTCGCCGAACTAGGGGTTCAAACCAATTTTGAAATTGTTCAAGTTGGAACAGTTGACGTTGGTAATCCTCATATCGTGCTTCAAGTAGAAAATCTTAATTGTGTGGAGATCGGGCATTGTGGTCCACTCATTGAAAAAGCATGGAGTGAGAACGGTGTAAATGTTCATGCCGTGGAGATAGATGGTAGAGATAAGATTTCTATGTTGACTTGGGAGCGGGGGGTAGGAGTCACAGCAGCTTGCGGAAGTGGAGCTATCGCATCAGCAGCTATTGCTATGGAGTGGGGTCTTGTTGATCCTGACGTTACCGTCAGCATGGCAGGAGGAGAAGGTACTGTTTCTCAAAGAGATACAGGAGTTTTCCTTAAAGGGGAGTCCGTTAGAATAAGCAGTCACGAGGTTCGGGCTAGTGGCTAATCTGGAATCTAAGGACCAAGCCTCTACTCATCGTGGAGGATTTGGGGATCTCGGAGGGGAAGAGAGAGGATTTATAGATCGCTCATTCCGGGAGCGAATTATTCTAGTAGGGGTTGATAACCAGAGCGATAAAAGTCAGTTGATTGAAGCTCAAATGGATGAACTCCAGCAATTGGTCGCAACGGCAGGTGCTGATGTGGTATCTCGCGTCATCCAAAAAAAAACTAAACCTGACTCTGCAACGTACATAGGACGTGGGAAAGCTATGGAGATATTCACCTTGGCTGAAGAACTTGATGTTGACACTGTTGTTTTTAACGAGGAACTTACACCCGCTCAACAATTTAACCTTGAAAAAATCTTCAAACGGTCAGCTATTGATCGAACGGCTGTGATACTTGATATTTTTGCTCAAAATGCCAGCACACCTGAAGGGAAATCTCAGGTTGAGCTTGCTCAACTTCAGTATCTCCTACCCCGTCTTCAAGGAAGCGGGGGAACGTTAAGCCAGCAAGCGGGAGGAATCGGAACGAGGGGACCAGGGGAAACCAAACTAGAGATCGATCGTCGTCGACTTGTGAGGAGAATCCACAAGTTAAAAAACCAATTAGTAGGTATAAGTTCAACTCGAACTAACCAATCAAAACGTCGTCGAAAATCTGTAAATCAATCTGTTGCGATTGTCGGATATACCAATGCAGGGAAATCTACTCTTTTGAATTATCTAATAGGTTCAACAGGGGATGCTTTCGTAGCTAACCGCCTTTTCGCAACTCTGGACCCTCTTACGAGAAGAATGCAATTACCTGGAGGAGAAAAAATCTACCTTAGCGACACAGTAGGATTTGTTAGAAATCTTCCACACCATCTTGTAGAGGCATTCAAAACGACTCTGGATGTCGTTATTGATGCAGATTTATTAATTCACGTAGTTGATGGTAGTAAAAGTGCACCAAATAAGGACATCTCTGCCGTGAGGGCAGTGTTGCGAGATATAGGTGCAAAGGAGATTCCAGAACTTATTGTATTTAACAAGATAGATCAGGTAGATCCTTCAACTTACTTGTTGGACTATCCAAATTCAGTTTGTGTGTCAGCGAAAACTGGTGAAGGTATTGAAAAAATGACGGCGACTGTCAGCGATTTACTCCGTTCTCAGTTGGCTATTTATGAACTTGAAATTCCTCTTTCTAGAGGGGACCTTATTGCACAGGTCCACCGAGAAGCGCAGGTTTTAATAGAAGATGTGCATGAGGAGAATTTAGTGATGAGGGTTCGGTTGGACACATTTGCATATACGCGGCTCAAGAAATATCTGAGATCTATGAGAGTTACATGATGGCATTTGAACTACCTCCATACCCTTATGATTTACTAAACCCATTTCGAGAAATAGCAGAACGGCATAAGGGGGGAATAGTTGATCTTTCAGTTGGGACACCATGTGACCCTCCACCTATCGTTGTCGTCAATGCATTATCGGATTCTAAATCCGAAAGAGGATATCCCAAGTCCGTAGGTTCAACGGACTATTTAAAAGCATGCGCAGACTGGTTGGGGAGAACATTCGGAGTGGAAGTGCCAGTAAGTGAGGGTCTCGCTGGATGTATAGGAACAAAAGAGTTTGTTGCCTCGGCGCCAAATGACCTCCGCCTTGCTAATCCAGACAAAGACACAGTTTTGTATCCATCAGTTAGTTATCCGTCCTATGCGATGGGGGCTCAGTTAGCTGGCTGTCGTTCCATTCCTATTCCGGTTGATAGTAACTTTAAAATGGACTTAGGGCAGGTAGCCGATGAAGATGCCGAGCGTTCGCTAATGATTTGGATAAATTCTCCTAGCAATCCGACAGGAGAGTTAGAGGATTTAACTCGAGCAGCGGAATGGGGTAGAGAAAGAAATATCCCAGTATTTAGCGATGAGTGTTACGCAGAGTTCACTTGGTCCACGGAACCACAGACGATTCTCAGCGAAGGTCTCGATGGCGTTGTAGCGGTTCACTCGTTATCCAAAAGATCTAACTTAGCTGGTCTACGATCTGGTTTCTACGCAGGCGATCCAAATATAATTCATTGGTTGCGTGAAATTCGCAAGCATGCAGGAAAAATGATTCCCGGACCAGTTCAGGCAGCCGCTGTCCATGCTTTTCTTGACGATGACCATGTTGAGGTCCAAAAACATCTTTACAGAGAAAGACTTGGGTTCCTGAAAACGTGCTTTGGAGAATTAGGTTTTGCCGTTTCTCTTCCTGATGGCGCCTTCTATTTGTGGATTCGCTCTGAAGAACGGAATTGCTGGGAAATAGTGGAGGAATTAGCTACTAACGTTGGCGTTCTTGTAACTCCGGGAACCTTCTTTGGTGAGTCATGCGGGAATTACGTCAGGGTTGCAGCAGTACAAGAAATGTCCAAGCTATCTCTACTTAAGGAAAGAATTAGCAAGCTTTCGTAGACTAAAAGCAAGTAATGTTGTAACTATGGCTTCCACCGACACAACCTCACCCAACGTATTTGATTTAACTCGCCAACTCGTCGCTATCCCCTCTGTAAGTTTTGAAGAGCAGGAGATAGTTGACTTTCTGGAAAACCGCTTTACGGTAGTTCCATGGCTTAATACTGTAAGAATTGGAAATAACCTCATAGCTCGAACAGATGGGGGCAAGAATTTGAGAGTGCTTCTTGGCGGGCATACGGATACTGTCCCTCCGCAAGGGAATACTCAAGTCAAGGTTAAAGACGATGTCCTGTGGGGTGTGGGTTCCGCTGATATGAAAGGTGGAATTGCTTCAATGTTGTCTTTAGCGGAAACTCTTCCTGAAACAGCAGTGGAAGTGACTTATGTTTTCTATGCACGCGAAGAAGTAGCATACGAAGAGAATGGTCTTCTTGAAATTGACTCGGAAAGTCCTGAACTCCTCGATGCTGACTTAGCAATACTTGGAGAACCGACATCGGGAAATATAGAAGCAGGTTGTCAGGGAACAATGCGATTTGTTCTAGAGTTGGCAGGGGAGCGGGCACACACTGCGCGCCCATGGATGGGAAGGAATGCCATACATAGGTTACATGCCGTCTTGAAAGCAATAGATGAATATATTCCGAGAAGCCCAATTATTGAGGGGTGTCAATTTCGTGAAGCTCTTCAGGTCGTAAATGTTGAAGGTGGTGTAGCGGGAAATGTCGTACCCGACCTAAGTAGGTTAACGATTAATCATAGGGTTGCGCCAGACAAAGATCTTATCTATGCCGAGAATGACATCCGAAGTTTCTTCGAGCCGTACATGGAAAAAAGCGATCAATTAACTTTGGTGGATGCGGCACCACCTGCAAAACCAGGCCTCGCTAATCCAATGTTGCAATCAATGATTCAAAATCATGATCTTAAAGTAGAAGGCAAGCTTGGTTGGACGGATGTAGCTTTCTTTGATCAGCGAGGCGTTCCGGCAGTTAATTTTGGACCAGGTGATGCGACATTGGCGCATACCAAAGAGGAGCGAGTACAGAAAGCATCAATTGAAGGGTGTTTCAAAGCTCTTAAGCAGATGCTTGAATCTGGAATCTAGAGTTTCCGGAGAACAGTAACGACTTTCCCATAAATTTGGACTTCACCGGCAGGAAAGTACATCGGTGCCATAGAAGCGTTAGCAGGGGAGAGAACTATTTTATCCTCTTCCCTTGAAATAGTCTTTATAGTTGCTTCGTCACCGGGAATTCCAGCTACGACAATTTCGCCATCATTAGCAGTAATTTCTTTCTTGGCAACGACAAAATCTCCGTTAAAAATCCCCATTTCGATCATGGAGTCACCGCGTACACGAAGCATGAATAAATCGCCCTCTCCTGTTAAATCTGAAGGGAGGGGCATAACTTCTTCAATATTCTCAGCTGCTAGCACGCCAGTGCCAGCAGCAACATCTCCGACGAGCGGGACATGTGTTACAGGGCGCCTATCTATGATCGCCCCTGATCCCGCATCCCAATGGACTTCAATGGCTCTTGGTTTCGTTGGGTCTCGTCGTATATAACCTCGCTCTTGCAATGTACCGAGATGGTTATGAACAGATGCTGGTGAATTTAAGCCAACCGCTTGGCCGATTTCGCGGACGGTCGGCGGAAAGCCTTTATCGCGAATAGTTTTATCTATGAAGGTAAGAATTGAACGTTGTCGTTCACTGATATCAGTTTTTGCCATTTCTCTCCAGTCAAAGGAATCTTAGAATTTAAATTACATTGTTGTAACCGAACATATGTTCGTATATAGTAGAACACATGTTCGCAGAACTAATGTTCGCCGAACAATTGTTCGGTGTCAAGGCTTTGCGAAAAAAATATTAAAAATGTCACACCTGTTTGGGAGCATAATTACATGCAAAACACAATCACATTTCATCCAATACTAGATATTCCAAATATCGAGAAGCCCGCTAGCTCTTTAGATACTGTGAATGAGCAGGGGCTCGCTAGTCCCATCCCTCAGGGGACGCCTAAGGTTAGGCAGAGTAATTCGGGATACCGTTTCAGACGTGTTCTTGTCGGAGTAGCACTTGTTCTCTTGGGTGCTTTTCTTTGGACTATTTTTGCTCACGTTACCGGACTGAACGATCAATCAGTGGGGGCTGACCTTTCTCCCGATGCCCCCAGGGAAATCTATACAGTTCAGTCCGGTGACACTCTTTGGTCAATTGCCATGGGGATTGACACTGACGGAGACCCTAGAGACACGATTGACCGGTTGGCTGCCTTAAACGGTGGAAGTGCCTTGTACATAGGGCAGAAGTTAATGCTGAATAACTGAAAAAATTAAGAGTGAGAATCCTAATGAGGGCTATTATTCAGTTTTCTCGATTGCGAAGAAAGCGCGTGAAAACAAATCCGTTAAGTTCTCTTCTTCGATCTTGCAGCATTTGGCCTGGTGGGTAACTCCTATCGGTAGTGACAGCAATAGTGCTCTCATCATCAGAATGTAATGGACTCGTAGTTATGCATAATTCATCAAACAAGTCGTCTTCCACGAACTGTGTATTAAGTGAAGGTCCTCCTTCAACTAAAATAACCTTCCCGAAGCGGGAAGATAATGTATCCACTCCTTCTCTCAAGTTAACTTTGTTTTCTCCGCACAGAAAAATTTCAGATGTTGAAGATATTCTCTCTCGGTTTATCTCAGGAGAACTAGATGAAGTCAGAATCACCGGATGGTATTCATATGACGACAGAAGCGGGATTCGCTCATCAAAATTTAAGCGATTACTAACTATCGCTATGGTAGGTAATGGCGACTGGCCAATGGATTCTCGTTCTGCAATTAACTCTTTTGTTAGCTGTGGGGGTCGGTATTGCTCATCACGAACGGTTCCGTATCCGACAATAATAATGTCAGCAATGCCCCTGAGGGCTGTAAATAGTGCCTTGTCTGCAGCTCCTCCCAAAGGGCCGGAGAGCCCATTTAGTGTTGGTAAGCCATTTGATGATGTGATCATATTAAGCAATACCCAAGGATTACCATTCGGATGAATTCTATTATCAGACCTGTAGGTATTTATCAGGTTCAAAATCTCCGGTGTCATTTCTACCTGTTCTCGCTTTCCTGTGGAAAAGATCAATCACTATCCACAATGAAATCCCCATTAAATTCCTCTAGTAATCCACAGAGTGTACTAGGTAGATTATGTCACAGTGACGGATCGCAAAGCCTATCGGCGGAATGGTGGCAGTTTGAAAAAATAAGGGATTTCCCTTTGAGTCAATCAAAGAAGAGATTTCTGCCTTGGAGTTATGTTCATAGGGTGCTCTTAGAGTGCTTCAGTGAATTTCCTACCTGCCGCGGCTTGGGTCCGTCACAACAGATCGAAAAAATACATGTCAACAGAAAGCAGTAACGTACTTATGACTGAGAAAAAAAATTCACCAGCGATTGGCTTTAGTCGCCGAATTACAGATGGTGAGAACAACCCTTTCGATGGTGTTGTTTGGGGAAATCGTGATGCTGTCATACAGAATTGGACGGATGGTTCAATTGCTTTTGAGCAGAAAGATGTTGAATTCCCAGAAAGTTGGTCGATTAATGCAAGTAACATCGTCTCTCAAAAATACTTTCGCGGAGCTATTGAAAGTGAAGAGCGTGAAGCATCATTGAAGTCCTTAGTTGGGCGCGTAGTTGGCCAGATAGTGGAATGGGGAGAAGATGAAGGTTATTTCGCTAGCGGCAATGAGCGGGATGTTTTTCATGATGAACTCATAGCTCTCTTAATACGTCAGAAAGCATCGTTTAACTCACCCGTTTGGTTCAACATAGGGGTACCAGAGACGCCGCAACAAAGCAGTGCCTGCTTTATTCTTGCTGTTGATGACACAATTGACAGTATTTTGAATTGGTATGTGGACGAGGGGAAAATTTTTAAAGGCGGTTCGGGTTCTGGGGCGAACTTAAGTAGGATTCGCGCCAGCGTTGAAGAAATTTCTGGAGGTGGAACGCCAAGTGGTCCTGTAAGTTTCATGAGGGGCGCGGATGCTAGCGCGGGAACGATCAAGTCTGGGGGAAAAACCCGACGAGCCGCGAAAATGGTCATGCTTGATATTGATCACCCTGACATTGATCAATTTATTTGGTCTAAATCTTGGGAAGAGAAGAAAGAAAGAGTCTTGCGAGAAGCGGGATTTGATGTTGGGATTGATGGAGAGGATTTATTCTCACTCCAGTACCAAAATGCGAACAACTCTGTTCGAGTATCCGATGAATTCATGGAAGCAGTTGAAAAGGATTTGGACTGGGAACTTACAGCAAGGACGACCGGAGAAACGATCAAATCAGTAAAAGCGCAGGACCTCTTTGCTCAGATTTCACGAGCTGCTTGGGAATGCGCGGACCCCGGTATCCAATTCGATACGACAATTAATCGCTGGCACACTACACCTGTCAGTGGTCGTATCAACGGTAGTAATCCCTGCAGCGAATACGTTCATTTAGATAATTCTGCGTGCAACTTAAGTTCACTGAATCTATTGAGCTTCCTTGATGTAGACGGGACCTTTGACGTAGATGGATTTCGGCATGCAGTGAGGGTAATGATAACAGCGCAGGAAATTCTCGTTACGCCATCGCACTATCCCACTGAATCTATAGGAGAGAACGCGCGCAATTTTCGGCAATTGGGTCTCGGGTATACAAATTTAGGTGCGTTGCTGATGGCCCTCGGTTTGCCGTATGACTCCGATGACGCCCGAAGTCTCGCTGCTGTCATAACAGCAGTTATGACAGGAGAAGCTTATAGGACTTCCGCCCAGATAGCTGCAAGGATGGGCGCCTTTGGAGCCTATGAACTCAACAGGGAGGCGACTCTCTCAGTTCTTGAAGCCCATAGAAAGTCGATAGATGACATCAACGTAAGTGAAGCCGTTCCAGCTTCTCTCCTTGCTGCTGCCGTTGAAGTCTGGGGTAATGCAATCCGCTTTGCTGAACAGAATGGAGTACGAAACGCGCAGGTGACTGTGCTCGCTCCTACAGGAACAATCAGTTTTATGATGGATTGTGATACGACCGGAGTTGAACCAGATCTCGGATTGAAAAAAACAAAAACACTCGTTGGAGGGGGAACCATCACAACAGTCAATCAAACAATTCCCCGAGCACTCGAAAAACTCGGTTATGACGCTATTCAACGAGAAGAAATTATTGAATGGATAGAGAAGTTCGGAAGTATTATTAAAGCACCTCACCTGAAAGAAGAACATTTATCGGTTTTTGCTTGTTCAATGGGAGATAACTTCATAGAACCATTCGGTCATATCCAAATGATGTCGGCGGTCCAACCCTTCTTGTCTGGGGCTATTTCGAAGACTGTCAACCTTCCTCAATCAGCAACCGTAGAAGATGTCCAAAATCTTTACTTGGAAGCTTGGAAGGTCGGGCTTAAAGCAGTTGCTATCTATCGTGATAATTGTAAAGTAGCGCAACCACTGTCAGTGGATGGACAGGCGAAAGATAGTCTAATAGCCGATGCGGCGAAAACACTTCTTTCAGAGGTCACACGACCTCAACGAGAAAGACTTCCTCGATCGCGTTCTAGCAAAACATTTGAATTTCGTGTAGCTGATTGCAAAGGATTCGTCACCGTCGGAGAATATAGCGATGGCCGACCAGGAGAAATATTTATACGAGTCAGCAAACAAGGAAGCACCCTCGCTGGAATTATGGATGCGTTTGCCATGGCAGTAAGTCACGGACTCCAGTATGGGGTTCCGATCGAAGCATATGTCTCTGCTTTCGTTGGTATGAGATTTGATCCAGCGGGAATCACTGATGATCCCGAATTAAGAATCGCTTCAAGTCTTATCGACTATTTATTTAGAAGGCTTGCAGTGGAGTACTTATCTCTTTCTCGTCGATCTTCGTTGAACATTTATACCAGTGGTGAAAGGACGCAACCGACGCTGCCAGGTATTGAAGAGGCAGCTATGATATCTGCCCAAGAAGTAGATATTCTGCCAGACCCGCCATCAGCGCATATGGTTGCAGAAAAAATTCAAATAGATTACGACGCGCCTTTCTGTATGCAATGCGGAACAGGGATGCAAAGATCAGGAAGTTGTTTCACCTGCCAAAGTTGTGGAACCACGAGTGGCTGCAGTTAAAGATAACTAATGCGTAGCGTCTTGTGCAATAAAGCAAAAAATTAGTATGCCTATCGAAGACGGTTCAAGACTGAGGTCAATTAAGGGGATGAAATGGACGAAATACCCCCAAGATGTCCTTCCCGCATTTGTTGCTGATATGGATTTTGAACCTCCACAGGAAGTTACTGAAGCTCTCGAAGATATGGTACGACTTCGCGATTTCGGTTATAGGTTCATAGATATTGATCGCCTGATCCCTGCGTGGGTGAATTGGCAGAAAACCCAACATGGTCTAAAAGTTCCTGTGGGGGACTGCAAAATTTTCACTTCTTCTATTCATGCATTAGAAGCTGTGATGGTTTTAAATACTCAAGAAGGTGACGGTGTTGTTCTCTTCTCACCCGTCTATCACCCATTCGCAACTGCAGTTTCGGAGTCGGGAAGGCGACTTGTGGATGTGCCATTGCGGGAGTCAGATTGGACAATTGATATGGATAGATTTCGAGATTCTATTGATGAAAAAACTCGCGTGGTCCTTTTCTGTCAACCTCATAACCCAACAGGTCATATTTTTTCTCGAACAGAAATCCGTGATTTTGCCGAAGTAGTAATAGAGAAAGATCTGTTAGTGATTAGTGATGAAATATGGGCAGATCTTATTTTTGATGAGATGCCTCACCAGCCTCTAGGGGCCCATCATAATAATCTAAGAGATAGGACGGTTACTATCGGTTCAGCTAGCAAATCTTTTAACCTCGCAGGAGCGAGATGTTCCGTTGCCTATATTGGTGACTCCGCGACACGAGAAAAAATAGATGCACTGCCAGAACACTTTCTAGGGCAGCCAAGTTCATTCGGTGCTGCAGCAACAATGGCAGCTTGGACATTTGGGGAAAATTGGCTTGACGAAACCAAAGAAAAACTAAGAATAAACAGGGATTATGTGTACGAGCAATTTTTGAATTCGAGTGTGCGGATGGACCTGCCTAAAGCAACATACCTAGCTTGGTTAGATTTTTCTGACACTATGATCCGAGAAAATCCTTCAAAATCTCTCTTGAAAGAAGCAAAAGTAGCGCTTGAACCAGGAAGTAAATTCGGCAGTCAGAGTAACAGTTATGCCCGGCTTAACTTTGCTACTGAACCAGAGATCCTTGAACAAATAATTGAAAGGGTTCTCAGCGCAATTTAAGAACGGATACAGCGACTCTCGCTGTTCCTTTACGCTTACGTAAGCTAAAGTGCTATCAGTCGTTTTACTGAGGGGGAATAAAGTGAGAGCAGCAATTTTACGAGATGACAGCGGTTCATTGGTTATTGAAGATGTGAATATAGATAAACCTAATCGGAACGAGGTACTCATCCAAACCGTAGCGTCAGGTCTATGCCATAGCGATCTCCATTTTATCGATGGGAGTTGGTCTGTCCTAGCTATGTACCCCATGCTTCTTGGCCATGAAGCTGCTGGAATAGTTCAGGCTGTTGGAGATGATGTAGTGGGAATTGATGTCGGAGACCATGTTATTACTTGCCTATCTATTTTCTGTGGACATTGCGACAGGTGCCTTACTGGACATAGTTACATATGTTCAAAAAGGCAAGAAATTCAGGATCGTGCCATGGGGCAACCGCCTAGAATCACTGATGCTGATGGAGTGGCAATCAATCAATTCACCGGACTAGGTTCTTTCGGGCAAGAAATGCTTGTCCATCAAAATGGAGTTGTCCGCATAAGCCCAGATATGCCTTTAGATAGAGCTGCATTAATTGGTTGTGGGGTCACAACTGGAGTCGGTGCGGTTTTTCGAAGCGCTGAAGTTAAACCTGGATCTACGGTCGCAGTCATTGGTTGTGGAGGTGTGGGTATCTCCACGATACAAGGAGCTCATTTGGCTGGTGCCCGCCAAATTATTGCCGTAGACCTAGAAGAAAAAAAATTAGAATGGGCCACACAGCTTGGAGCAACGCACACAGTAAACCCAAACGATGGCGATCCGGTCGCTCAGGTTCATGAACATACCGGTGGTGGCGTTGACTATAGCTTTGAGGCGATAGGTCTTAAGCAAACTGCGGAACAGGCTTTCAATATGATTCGAGCTGGTGGATTGGCGACTGTTATGGGAATGATCCCTCCTGGAGTTAACTTGGAAATTCCAGGGACAGACCTTTTTCTTGCTGCGAAAAGACTACAGGGATCAATAATGGGTTCCAATAACTTCAAAGTAGATATGCCTCATCTTTGCGATTTATACCTCGGTGGTCGTCTCAAACTCGATGAAATGGTTTCTCGCACCATCACACTTGACGAAATTAATGATGGCTTTGACGCTATGAAAAACGGTGAAGTCGTCAGGGCTGTAATAGATTTCGGAACCTGACCTTAAGATAATTGAAATAGAAATGTCTGCTTGCCCTACGTTGGAAACAGAGCGTCTAATTTTGCGTCCGTTTCGTGATGGTGATCTCAGCGATTTCTTCGCGATGAGGGGTACCCCCGAATTACGCGAGTCACTTCGGATTCCCCCTGATGAAGCAAAAACCGAAGTCTGGTTTACTATGGCTTGGTGGCGTGGCCAGTGGGAACTTCGTGGAACCGGACAATGGGCTTTAGAAGAGAAGGCATCTGGGAGTTTCATCGGGAGAGCGGGTTTGAACAATCCCGCACGCGATGATTGGCCAGGAGTGGAAGTCGGTTGGGCGCTTCACCCAGATTGGTGGGGATTGGGTTATGCCACAGAGGCAGGGGCAGAGTCGGTCAGGTATGGATTTGAAGAAATCGGCGAGGATCGACTCTTTAGCACCATTCTTGCGGATAATTTACGCTAACAGGCTGTAGCGCAAAGGTTAGGATTTGAATTGATTGATACTAAGACACTCTCTCATTACCCCCTGGAACCACATGGAATCTGGGTCTTGGATCGGAAGCCACAATAACCTCGTGATGCAGATGATGATGTTATTCCAGTAATAGTTTAATTCGTGATATCCAAGGATTGAACTAATTCTGCCATAGCGACTGCTGCTTCTGCAGCGGAAGAGCCTTTGTCTCCTGCAGATCCATCGTGGTCAACGTAGCTGGTGTCAGATCTTTCCAAAGCTTGTTCGTAAGTGTCAGTCGTGAGTACTCCCAGTGCAATCGGGGTGCTAGTAGAGAGGCTAACTTTCTGAATTCCTCGTATGCACTCGCCTGAAACAAAGTCAAAGTGTGGTGTTCCGCCTTGGACCACAGCTCCTAAGGTGATTACGGCATCCACGGATTTCTTTTTTATGACTTCTTGACATGCGAATGGAATCTCAAAAGCGCCCGGAACCCAGAAGATGGTTATGTCAGTAGATGCCACTCCAAGGTCTTCTAGACGGCTACGAGCACCCTCAAGTAATCGCATGGAGATCTCCTCATTGAAACGTCCGATTACAATTGCAATGCGTAAACCTTTCGATTTCATGCTAAATCCTCTTCGTTATCTTTTGGGCTCGCATCCATTAGATGGCCCATTCGTTCTTCTTTCGTTTGGAGGTACCTAATATTCTCTGGATTTTCTTTCCCGATAAGGGGGACTCGTTCAATAATCTTCAAGTTGTAGCCTTCTAACCCACCGTACTTAGCAGGGTTATTCGTCAGTAGTCGCATTTGTTGTATACCTAAATCAGCGATAATCTGCGCCCCAATGCCGTACTCGCGTGAGTCAGGTGGGAATCCTAGCGCTACGTTCGCATCAACAGTATCAAGACCTTCATCTTGAAGGGCGTAGGCTCGCATTTTGTGGCCTAATCCTATTCCTCTACCTTCATGCCCTCGTAAGTAGATGATTGCTCCGTTTCCATTTTGAGCTATAAGCCGCATAGCTAGATCCAATTGCGATCCACAATCACATCTTATTGAACCTAGGACGTCTCCCGTCAGGCACTCCGAGTGGACACGTACTAACGGTCCATCGGTAGGCTCGAAATCAGAGGTGACAAGGGCGACATGCTCTACTTCATCAAGGGCATTTCTATAAATATGGGCTTCAAACTCCCCATACTGGGTTGGGATCCTCGCTGTGGCGAATCGGTCAACAAGTCTTTCATGTCGGTTTCTATACCTGATCATGTCAGCGATTGAAATAATGGGAATGTCATGCAATTGGGCGAATTTAAGAAGTTCAGGTAAGCGGGCCATAGTCCCGTCTTCGGATACGATCTCCGAAATTACCCCAGCAGGGTAGAGACCGGCCATCGTAGCTAAATCAACGGCTGCTTCAGTATGTCCTGCCCGCTTTAACACTCCTCCCGCTCTTGCCCTAAGAGGGAAAATATGTCCGGGTCTAGCGAATCCACTAGCTCCCACGTGATCATCAGCGAGGGCTTTGCAGGTCAGTGAACGATCGCTAGCGGAAATGCCAGTTGACGTTCCTTCGGCGACATCTACGGAAACGGTAAAAGCGGTTCCCATCGCTTCGGTATTATTTGCAACCATTAAAGGGAGATGAAGCGCATCTGCGCGTTCATTAGTAATTGGGCAACAAACAACTCCACTTGTGTACTTAACCATAAAGGCCATATTCTCGGCAGTGACACATTCTGCGGCGATAATTAGATCCCCTTCGTTCTCTCTATCTTCGTCATCAACGACAATAACGAATTCTCCTGCGGCTATAGCATCTATGGCTTCTCGAATTGTGTTTAATTTAGGCATGATCTTCTTTCTTATCTGTTCTATGTATGAGTTGCCGTTCCACATATTTAGCGAGGACGTCAACCTCAATATTGACAGAATCTCCAGATGTTTTAGTACTTAGATTGGTGGCTTCCCAAGTGTGGGGGA
>JAYYZG010000094.1:0-9525 GCA_036687775.1 Actinomycetota bacterium | reverse complement strand
GTGCAAGCGCATGTCTCAAAAATAGTGAATTGCAATTGGAAAATAGCCAACGAAGCATTTAGCGAAGGTTTTCATGTGAATGCAACCCACCCTCAAGGAATGTCTTATACAGGAGACCCACAAAGCCAGGTGGACATTTGGGGAAATACCGCCCGAAATATCAGCCCGAAGGGTATTCCCTGCCCCCTTCTCCCATTTAAACCAACGGAAGAACAGATGCTCCGAGACGCTTTAGATGTTCGAGAAGGAGAGCCACTACCAATTCCATTTGAAGAAGGTGAAACAATGAGGACTGCTCTTGCAAGAGCAGGAAGAGAACGGTTTCGAGAATCATTTGGTGACCAAGTCGATGATTTAACCGACGCTGAATTTTTAGATGCTTGGGTTTATACGGTCTTCCCAAATTTTATGCCATGGGGGGCGTTTAACAGGATCTTCTACCGTTTCCGACCTAATGGAGATGACCATGAAAGTTGCATCTTTGAAATCTTTTACCTCACCCCATTCTCAGGAGACAGACCGCCACCAGCGACTGAAACTAAGCTTGGTCCAAATGACCCATGGACTGACGCACCGGAACTTGAGAAGCTAGCTATGGTTGCTGAACAAGATACTTTTAATATGCAGAGGGTTCATCAAGGCCTTAAAATCCTTCGAAGAGAAGGGATCTTGCTTTCCAGATACCAAGAAGCAATTGTTAGGTGGCGCCAAGATTTACTCGCAGAGTATGTCGACAAAGGACCCCTGTGATGAAAGATAATGGCGGCATAAGACATGGTTTTTCCAGAGACCTTTATCAACGTGTAGCTGAAGATAAAATTAAAGTCACGACGGAAGAGGGCATCATCGGGTTTTTTGACGGAGAGGGACGTTGGATCGAAGGTGAACTGTATGAAGCAGATCCGGAACTTTGCATTTGGCTTGCCGCTAAGAGAATTGATGCAAGTCATCGGCTAAGTTAAGAAAACATAAAAGCTTCGTTACTTGAGTAAGGGAAATGGGTTGATTCCATGGGAGTTGAAATAAAGAGATCTTTCTGCCGGATCTGTCATGCTGGTTGCCCAATTGACGTTGAGTTTGTAGATGGAAAGCCGGCGAAAATACATGGGGTGGAAGACGACCCACTTTTTGAAGGGTATACCTGCGTCAAGGGCAGGCAAATACCTGACCAAATCAATAGCCCGAGCCGGATCCGCTACCCCTTAAAGAAAATGCCTGACGGTCATTTTGAAGAAATAGCCTCGACGCAAGCACTTGATGAGATAGCTGAACGTATGAAAGAAATAATACGCGACCATGGACCTAGTTCAGTTGCCACCTACACCGGAACAGGTGGATATCAGAACGCGCCTTCCGACCCTGTAGCAAGAGCTTTCCACAAAGCCATAGGATCAATCAGCTACTACACCTCGGTCACAATAGATCAACCCATGAAAAGTACTGCAAGCATGCAAGCAGGTGTATGGGAAGCCGGTCCACAAAACTTTACTGAGTTAGACGTTCTCCTCGCCATCGGATACAACCCCATGGTTTCTAGTTTCGCCCCGTTCGGTGGATTACAAGGAACTAATCCATTCACCACTTTACGAAGAAGGAAAGAAGAGGGAATGAAATTAATTGTGGTTGACCCTAGGAGAACAGAACTGGCAACCCAAGCTGATATTCATCTCCAGATCCGACCTGGTGAGGACCCAACTCTCCTCGCTGCCTTTCTCAATATTATTTTGAGCCAAGGAATGAACGATATTGAATTTTGTGAAGAATGGGTTAGCGAAGGACACCTAGAGAATCTTGCAGAAGCAGTGAAAGGTTTCACTCCTGAGTTCGCGGCAAAACGATGCGGTGTTTCTGCTGAGGGCATAGTTGAGGCTGCGACCTTATTTGCGAAAGGACCCACTGGTAATGCTGGTACTGGGACAGGGCCCTCAATGTCTCCATATCCAAGTCTGATGGAACATTTAGTGATTTGTCTCAACATAGTTTGCGGACGTTTTCTTCGATCTGGGGAAGTATCTGAATCGCGTAGTCTTCTGCAACCAGATACTCCGAAAAGAGCGCAGGTTCTAGGACCATTTAACCCCTTGAAAGGCCCCAAAAGCCGTTTTCGAGGGCTGAGAGGTTATGGGGGAGAAATGCCATGTACGACTTTGGCTCAGGAAATTACCGAACCGGGAGAAGGCCAAATAAAGGTATTAATTTCTAATGGCGGAAACCCAGTTGCTGCATGGCCGGATCAAGCCCGGAGCCTTGAAGCGATGGAGGCACTGGACCTTCTGATAGCTATCGATCACAGAATGACCCAAACAGCGCAATTCGCTGATTATATTTTGCCACCGAGGCTAAGTCTTGAGAGAGCAGATGTTCCACCTTTCATGGACCGTTGGTTTAGAGCCCCATATGCCTGCTATACGAAAGCCGTTATTGAGCGCCCTGAAGGCGACTTATTAAATGATTGGGAGGTGTATTGGGAAATAGCTGAACGACTGGAAATCCAAATAGAACTTCCAGGAGGTTCAATCCCTAGTGGGCAAAGACCGTCTGATGATGACGTCCTAGATTTGATTTATTCCCACTCGTTAGTGCCATTTGATGAAATTCGTGAAAAGAATGGGCAAGTACTTGAACACCTTCGGCAACAAATCGATTCTGCAGATCCTGATAGCAGTGGACGTTTCCACCTAGCGTTAGAAGATCACCTATCTGAACTTGCAGAGATCCAAGGTCAACAAACATCAGCTGAACGCGTAATCGGTTTTGACCCAAATGTGCACACATTCCGACTTGTTAGTAGGAGGCTCAAAACCCACCTCAATTCGCTAGGCGGAGAACTTTCTGCGTTGAACAAAAAAAATCCAACCAATTACTCGTATATGAACCCAGATGATATGGAAGATCTCGATATTAAAGACGAAGACCTTGTCATTATCGCATCGCCACGATCATCGCTAACCGGCGTTGCGAAAGCTGCAAAGGATATTCGACGAGGAGTTATTTCAATGGCGCATTCGTGGGGTTCAGCAAGCGCTACGGATGAAAAAGTGAGGGACATTGGAGCTCCAACAAATCGTCTTATAGATGTAGAAAACGGATTTGACCCAATAACCGGGCAGGCTATTCAGAGCGCTATCCCTGTCTCAGTTGCGCTTTTGGAAGAAGAAAGAGTCTCGCATTAGACGTCCCCGCTTTTGAGTCGCTCAATTGTTTCGGCGAATTCGGCAACTGTTCCAGAGATAATTTCATGAACAGAGCGGACTTTACTGATTCTTCCTGCTACCTGTCCGCTAAGAGCAATAGCGGCTTCCATGTCTCCCTCAAAATACAATTCTTGTGGATTGCCAAACTCTCCGAAGACAATACTCTCAGAGTACAATAGTCTTTCAGTCCGATCTGTTCGGAGAGCTCGGAGCGCAGGAGAAAACTTCTGATTAAGGAATAGAGTATCGGTCTCCGCTGCATTAACAATTGCCCTCTTCCAATTCTCATGCACCGGAGATTCCTTTGACGAAACCATCTGTGTCCCCATTTGCACTCCCTCAGCACCTAATGCGAAAGCAGCAGCCATTGTCCTCCCATCGTTGATACCTCCAGCAGCAATTATTGGTACTGAAACGTGGTCTCGCACCAGCGGGAGTAGAACCATTGTTGAAACAGGAGTTGGACTCTTAAAACCGCCACCTTCCCCACCTTCAACCACTAATCCATCAACTCCGGCATCGACAGCTTTCTTCGCCGCCTCCAAAGTAGGGACCACGTGATAGACCGTTAATCCGGCCGCTTTAAGTACCCCCGTGTATTTTGTCGGTGACCCAGCAGAAGTGGTCACAAATTTAACACCCTGACCAATAACAAAATCAGCGATACCTGGATCCCGAACAAACGCCTGAGCAATGTTTACTCCATAGGGGAGGCCCAGACTATTCATGACCTCCATTTCTTTCTTCACAACGTCAAGTTCACCAGAGGAAGTTTCAATAATGCCGCAGGCACCAGCTTCGGATACAGCGCTAGCGAGTTGGGACCTAGCGATCCAACCCATAGGAGCTTGCACAATAGGGATAGGAACCCCAAGGTCCCGGCTTACTTGGTTTTTGAACAAAGGATGTGGGTACTCCACTTCGTACACTCCAATTCAGGCTCTTCTCCACAAGAATTACATGTTCTAGATGTTATTGCACACCCAGTAAGGAAAATATGACTTCCATTCCACTCGGATTCACATTTTCTGTAAAGATGCTACAGACCCCGTTAAGGAAATAGCTATGTTGCATGTAACCCAGTTCAATAGCCCTTTCGGATCGCTCAAAGTGAGCGCGTCTTTGAAGGGAATTCGTCGAGTCTTACTTCCGAGCAAAGAACAAAATCCGATCGAAGAAACGGAACGGCTTGCTGAAAAACATCCCATACTCCTCCAAGCAAGGAACGAACTCACTGAGTACTTCAATGGGGTAAGGCAAACCTTCTCTGTCCCCCTTGATATTGATGGAACCCAATTCCAGATGGACGTTTGGTTCTCGCTGAGAAGTATCGCATACGGGGAAACAATGACCTATGGCCAAGTAGCGAGAAGCATTGGACGCCCAAAAGCTGCGCGCGCTGTTGGCGCAGCCAACGCTGTTAACCCCATTCCGATTATTCTTCCCTGCCATCGTGTCATCGGAGCGAATGGGTCCTTAATAGGATATGGAGGAGGGATAACCCTTCTTCACATGAAACAAGGGTTACTTACTCTTGAAAAAACAAGTAGATCTGATCGGAATTAATCGCCTGCCAAAATTATTTCGCTAACCCTTCAAGCACGTTTATCGCTTTAGCGACTTCTTCACTGGTGTTGTAATGAACTAGTGAAAGTCTGACGACTCCATCCTCAGGGTCAAGACCAATAGCCTTAACGAGGCGATGCGCATAAAAATTGCCATGACCACAAGAAACGCCAGCTTCCACTAAAGCGGAATATATTTCATGACTCGAACGAGAGTAGGAGTGGAAAGCAATGGTTGGAGCCCTGACAGAATGCTCAGAAGATAGGCTTCCGATCAGACGGAAATCCTCTCGAGAGGCGATGTAGTCAACTAAAGGTGTCATCAATTTTTGTTCGTGTTTACCAAAGAGTTCAAAGACTTTCGTAATACGGTCACGGGGTGATGTTTCAGCAACATGAGGGAAGTGATGGTTAAAGACATCATCGTAATAGTCAATCACTCCAGCGCAGGCAGCGACTGCCGCATGATCAGGGCCTGCCGGAGTTAAACGGGATGTAGGGTTTCCGGCGTTAAAAAAATGCCCCTGATTTGATACCTTTTCAAGGATCGCATCGGACGTAAACATCAAACCTACATGAGGCCCGTAGGTCTTGTAAGTGCTGTAAAGGTATACATCACAACCTAACTCTTCAACGTCAATGGCAGCGTGCGGGGCGTAAGAGACACCATCGGCTACGAGAATTCCGCCCACTCCATGAATAAATTCAGCGAGTTCGCTAATCGGATTAATAGTTGCAGCCAAATTAGATGCATGAGTTACTGCTAGAAGACGGGTTTTATTATTTATCAAGTTCTGCACTTCGGAAATATCTAGCAGCCCTGTTTCGGGATCAACGTCCCATTCAATAATATTAATCCCAGTCATTTCGAGTCGACGCCAAGCTCCGATGTTCGCTTCATGATCTTGATTTGTCACAATAATTTCATCACCGACATTCCAATTTGGACGTAAAGCTTGAGCGAGCACATACGTATTCTGAGATGTCGACGGTCCGAAATGCACTTCATCCTTATTCGCATTAAATGTCGCAGGTAGCAGTTCCAGAGAACGATCCATGGCTTTCCCTGCTTTCGTAGATGGACCGAAATCCCAATATGGCTGTACTTTCGACGTAATAAAGAAATCCTGCAAAAGAGAAATTACTTGATGCGGCACATAACTTCCCCCAGCATTTTCAAGATGGGCCCAGCTCGCAGATTCTGGATGAGAAAAAACTGGGAACTGCGCTCGTACGAAATCTAGATCAAGAGAAATCACACTATGAATCTACACGTTCTGACTTACTTCACCGCTACTCGTTGAAGCAGAAAAAAAAGAGTAACCTGCTTCCAACGGATTGAGAGTAAGTATGACTGAGGGCAACCCGTGCTGCGCACCACAAAATCAGGGTAAGAAGAGGGATAGGAGCCTCCCAATAGAAACGGGAAGCTTACACACAGAAATAGTCTCCCTTAAAGGAGGGCCCTTCATGATGGGCACGACTTACCCTGCTGGTTACTCCCAGGATGGAGAAGGACCCATTCGGAAGAGAAAAGTCTCCCCATTTTCAATGGATAAATACGCTGTTACGAATAGACAATTTAGGGCTTTCGTTCAAGAAACCGGATATATCACTGAAGCGGAAGAAATCGGATGGTCTTTCGTTTTCGCAGGATTACTCCCAGACGATTTTGAAGAGACACGCGGGGTGCAAGCTGCCCCATGGTGGAGGCAAGTCTTTGAAGCAGATTGGAAATCACCTGAAGGCCCTCACTCGACAATAGAAATAAAGCTAGAACACCCAGTTGTCCACATTTCATGGAATGACGCGACTGCATACGCAAAATGGGTAGGAAGGAGGCTTCCAACAGAAGCCGAATGGGAATTTGCTGCCCACGGAGGATCGGATGGGTCAATTTTCCCTTGGGGCGATGAACTTCAACCTAATGGCACACATCAAATGAACGTCTGGCAAGGATCGTTCCCAGATAAGAACCTGGCTGAGGATGGCTGGTATGGAACAGCCCCAGTTGGAACATATCGGCCTAATGCTTATGGAATTGGAGAGATGACAGGCAACGTATGGGAATGGTGTCAAGACTGGTTCACAACAGAACACAATGAGACTGTAGAAAACCCAATGGGACCAACGGTTGGAGAAACGAAAGTTATCAAAGGCGGTTCATACTTATGTCATGACTCTTATTGCAATCGATATAGGATCGCAGCCAGAAGTTCAACAACCCCAGTTAGCACAATGGGTCACCTCGGGTTCAGAACAGTGAAAGATCTTAAAGACTAAATATTTTCAATCAGGGTCGAGAGAGTCAGCAGCTTCAATTTCTTCCCGGCTCACACCTAGCAGAAACAATACAGCATCAAGATAAGGAACTCGGAGACTAGTGTTTGCTGCATCACGGACAATGGCCTTTGCGTTGAAAGCTATCCCCAAGCCAGCTTCACTAAGCATGTCGAGATCATTCGCTCCATCTCCGATAGCAACGGTTTGCTCAATCGGAACTCCTTCAAGGGCAGCGATCTCCCGCAAAAAATCCGCTTTCGCACCCCGGTCAATTATTGGGCCAGTAAGTCCGCCAGTAAGACGGCCATTAACTATTTCAAGCTGATTCGCTCGCCCATGTTGAATACCTAGCTCCTTCTGAAGACGGTCTGTGAAAATCGAAAATCCACCACTGACAATGGCGGTTGTAAATCCTAATCTTCCAAGGGTTCTGCAGAATGTTCTCGCTCCTGGCGTGAGAGTAAGCTCATGCCAAGCTCGTTCAATCGCTAACTCGTCTAAACCCTCAAGAAGCGCTACCCGTTGAACTAGGGCCTCAGTAAAATCTACTTTTCCTTGCATAGCCAAATCAGTAATTTTGGAAACTTCTCTCTCGCATCCGGCCTGAACTGCAAGAAGGTCAATTACTTCGTCTTGTATAAGCGTTGAATCAACATCAAGTATCACTAAACGCTTCGCTCTTCTACTTAGATTCAATGGTTGGATAGCTACATCCATCTTTGGTAAAGCGGAAGCGACTTTGACCAGATTTTCGCGTATCTCTCTGATGTCACCTCCATTAACCGCGAGTTCGTAGCTCATCACTGGGTACCTTGATAGCCGAACTATTCTATCGATGTTCCCGTTTCCATTGGCGATCGCAACAGTTGCTTCACGGAGCTCTGCCGGACTGAGGTCCTCTCCAATAAGCGTGACAACAAATTGCTGACTGTATTCCGTGGGATCATCCTCAACCTCCTCAACATCTATTTGTAAATTACGTTTAAAGCCGAATAGGAGAAGATCTTTTAAAACGTCATCACCCTCCTCTATCTCTATCAACACATCAAGAGTAAGTCGTCTCCGGACCACGATCTGTTCAACATCACGAACAAGAGCATTCATCCCAGCAAGGACATCAAATAACTCAGCTGAGATTCCCAATTGGTCAGGTCCTGATACTCGAACTAGAACCGTATGCATTTTGGTCACTCTCAGACATTACTAAGAAACACTGAAATAAGGTGGAAATCTGAATTTCCCTCCAAACCTGCTGTAAGCAAATTTACTAATGTGACAAACACGTGAACATTTAGAATCCCATATGAGATTTAAAGAGAAGTAGTTGTAGGGTTGTGCTATATCGTCACTCGGTAAGCGACGTTTACTGTGACCAGTTTTGGCGATATGGAAGGAAAAAAATGACTCAGAAGAGCAAGTTAATAAAGCTTCTCACGGTACTTTTCGCTTTCACTCTCGTTGCTGCAGCATGCGGTGGCGATGATGGCGATGACAGTTCTGCGAGTAGCAGTGACGAAGTCACATTAACAGCAGAAGGTGGAAGCCTTCTAGAAACTGTACAAGAAAGAGGAACCCTCAATTGTGGTGTCTCTGGAGCAGCAGTAGCGTTCTCAACGCTTGACCCTTCAGGCAACATGGTAGGTTTCGACGCAGACTTCTGTCGCGCAGTAGCCGCAGCTGTCTTAGGTGATGCTGACGCTGTTAACTTCGTATCACTAACCGCAGCTGAACGCTTTACCGCTGTTCAGTCCGGAGATATTGATGTTCTCATGCGAAACACAACTTGGACCCAAAGCCGTGACACAGATGTTGGCATGGATTTCGGACCAACAACATATTATGACGGTCAACAACTTATGGGTAAAGCCGCTGATGGCTTCTCTGGTTCTAGTACTGTCGCAGACCTAGATGGTGCAACAATTTGTACCAACGCTGGAACCACAACAGAAAAGAATATCGGTGACGCCGCAGAAGCTGCAGGTATCACTATCAATCTTCAAACATACGAAGACTTTGATATCGTCACCGACAACTTTATGTCAGGTGCTTGTGATGTTGTGACAACAGACGGATCAGCACTAGTTGGTCGTAAAGCACAACAACAACCAGATGGTGAAGAGTGGGTAATTTTCCCAGGTGCTCCAATTTCAAAAGAGCCACTTGGACCAACCTATGGTCAAAATGATAGCCAATGGGCAGATGTCGTTAACTGGACTGTTTACGCAACAATTATTGCTGATGAAAAGGGAATTAATTCCGGTAATGCATCAGGAGTTGTTGGTAATGACGCATATGACGCTGAAGCACAACGTCTCATGGGTGGCGAAGGCGAACTTCAAACCCTCATGGGTCTTTCAGCAGATGCATTCCAAAATGTGATCAGCCAAGTTGGTAACTATGACGAGATTTATTCTCGAAACTTGAACCCAGTAGGTCTTAGCCGTTCAGGGTCATCCAATGCTGGATGGACAGACGGTGGGCTT
>JAYYZG010000093.1:0-10929 GCA_036687775.1 Actinomycetota bacterium | reverse complement strand
GAAATGCTCAGACATTCCACGTCCATCGGTGGCCAACCTCGGCACAACACGTATGACCTAACATTGCATGGTGTTCATATACCAGCTGGTTCTTTAATCCACATGGTCGATGTATCGGCGAATCATGATGATCGAATTTTCACAAATCCCGAAGAGTTCAATATCTTCCGAGAAGATTTATACTCTGGCAAGATACTGAGATCAGGGCATGACAAAGAAGGAAAATGTAGCCACATGGCTTTCGGGGTAGGACCACATCTCTGCCCGGGAGCTTGGATTTCGCATCAAGAAACAGTTATCGGTTCAAAAATTCTTGATAAAACACTTAGAAATGTCCGAATAAATTCTGACCGAATGCCCAAAGACATTGATGGGGTAGCTTTAGCCCCTATCGGACTTGGTTCTATTCGAGAGCTTTGGCTGGATTTTGACTTACCGAAATAGCGATATGCAAGATCAAGAAAAATATGACATAGATGAAGAACCTGAATCTGCTCCTGGTTACAGAACGTATGAGGTTTACCAAAGGGAGCGGGTTGGCGAAACAACGAATCTTATTAAACCTAGGGAGTTAATCTCAGATCAATACCTCCAAGACCCTTATCCACTAGTAGGTCTCCTACGAGAGAATTACCCCTGTTACCGAGACTGGCTTGGGAATAGATTCTGGCTTACCAGATACGACGACGTGACTTCAGTCTTTGCTGATGAGCGGAACTACGAAACGCGTCCGAAAACCTGGTTTTATAACCTAGAGAGCTACGGGAAAAACTTATGGAACGAAGTATCAGTGCAGAAAGCATTTGAGAGCAGCGTTGATGACCATGTAGAAACAATTACGGGTGACATTCTATTCGATTGGGATAGTGGGCATTTTGATCTAGCTATGGAATTTTGCGCAAAGATTCCTCTTCAGCTGTGGGGTGCGATCCTGAATATTTCTGAAGACCAACTTAGCCAATTCATTCCATCATTTTTAAAAATGCAGAGAGGTGTTGGTTGGGACCCTCTGAGGAAACAAGATGGTCTAGTCGCGTTGAAAAACCTAGAGACGTTACTAAGCCCAATTTTCTTAGACCGCAAAAAAGAACCAGGAACAGATTTCATTAGCGCCATTGCTCAATGCTCACTAGCAGAAAGAGAAACGCAAGTATCTGATCTTGTAGTCACGATTCTTGAACTCGACCACGAAACTCTTCATGGTGGGTTGGCAAATCTTTGGTTTAACTTATTGAAGTATCCAAATGAGTTAGGAAAAATTCGTGAAGATGCGAGAATGCTCAAGTTCGCATGGTTGGAAACACTTCGTTGCACACCGCCTGTTATATCAGCGAAACGCTTTTCAAGAACTGAAGTCGAGCGGTTTGGTCGTCTATTGCCTAAAGGAGCTTTGATGATGTGTTCCGCTGCAGGTGCTAATAGGGACCCAAGACAATTTAGTACTCCTGAAGAGTTTATTGTTGGAAGAAAGGATCTATGCCAGCGCGAACCGCGAGGACAATACCGAGCAGATGGGCTCCCTTCGGGAATAGCCTTTGGCCTCGGTCAGCCTTCAATTTATCCAGCTGTCCCGAAAGAAAGACCGAGATCCTTATACGCAATCGTTAGGGACAGCGCAGTTACGGCTTCATCAATGCTACTTCAGGAAAAACCAAATATTAAACTGGCAGATGAAAGTACTCCGCGACTTAGATCTCTATTGCTTAATGAAATGCATACTTGTTGGGAGCTTGAAGTTTTTGGATAACTCACTCAGTTTCGGGTGGAGGCAATATGCAGTCATACCCTGCATAGAGTCCGATATTGTCTCCAGTTCTTCCTTCGGGCCCCTCTAAGAAGAGATCAACAACTACACCTGCAACAATCGCAGAATCCATCCAACTCTCTACCCATCCAGGGTCAGGGTCAGGACCACTCCATTTTCGAAGCATTTCAGTATCCGTCGCTCCAACACACAAGTTATTCACGCGAATATTATATTTTTCTAACGATTTTGCCCAGTCAAACGTGAGACCATTTAAAGCCCATTTTGAAGCATTGTACAGATCCATACTTCCGTGACCATGATGCCGAAGAGCATGCGGGGCAGGTTTTACATGATCGGTGCTGACATTCAATATATTTCCTGACTTCTGTTTTGCCATTACCGGGGCGACAGCCCGACCGAACAAATAAGCACCTTTGGTATTTGAGCAAAAGATTCTTTCAAAGTTGTCAGCAGCTTGGTCCCAAGCATCCAAAGGGCCAGTCGGGAGAACCTCTCCAGCGTTATTAACAAGAATGTCTATCGTCCCAAATTGTTCAACAGTCGAACTCACAACTTCGTGCACATGTTCGCTGTCGCTAACATCGCCCTGAAACGAAAGAGCCCCAAGGCTTTTGCCAACCAGATCAATCTCATGACGTTTATCGGTGATAGCAACATTGCATCCCTCATCGGTTAAACGTTCAGCGAAGGCTTTTCCTAAGCCTTGCGCTGCACCAGTAACAATTGCTGTCATTCCATTTATTTCGTTCATTTATAGCCTCTAATTATCTCGTTTGAAAAATTCCACCAACGTCGCCTGAGCCATCATTGGTACTCTTGCCGTCAGTTGCGGGAAAGGCAACAGCAACTCCATCTTCAACTTTCACTGTGAAGCAAAGCACCCCTTCGTATGCTGGGGGACCACTATGTTCCCCAGTTCGTACATCAAAAGACGTTCCATGGAGTGGGCAAGTCAGATTGTGAGACCGTAACCGACCTTCACTTAACGGTGTATCTGCATGACTGCAATTATCTTCAATAGCGTAAAGTTCTCCATCTACTCTGCAAACCACTATCCCGTAATCACCGATATCTTCAAATATCCGCATTTCACCATCTTGGAGATCATCAAGGTCTCCAAGTAAGTGCGGTTCACTATCAGTCATGATGGATCCATTGCAAGGAAACCGTCAAGCGTTTCATGGAAATAACGTAGTCTTCTTTCTTGCAATGGCAGGTATTCTCCTCTGTAGCCTCGGGAACGTAGACCTTTGTGTTGAGTCGACCAAATAGCGACATCTTGATCTATGCCTGGTCCACAACTTACTTCACCAGCTAGTCCTGTGACATGTTCAACTTGATGATCAACAGAAACCCAATCACGCATTGAATTCGAGTAATACTCTTTAGATCCCTCGGGAAACATCGTTAGATACCACATGTCGAAAAGGCATCTATTGGGATCTTCTGGGTGAGGGGCAGAACGGAGGAAAATGCATCCATCAGGCTTCATGCTAAACGAGACGTTCGGAAATAGTGTGTAATGATAGTGGTCAGTCAATTGTTCATCAGAATAGCGAGAAAAATCATAGCCTTTAGATTCTGAAAGTTCACGTTTCCTCTTCTGTAGAGCTATGCGTAGGCCGGGTAAATTGTCTCGGTATGGTTCGGGGTCAAAGTCCCAAAATTCAAAGGTTTGTTTTAGGCTTTTGAAAGTACGGTCAGCGGAGCCCCGGTATTGAGGGCCCGGTCCTCCACCTGGCATTAGCATCCGGCAATGCCCAGATGGATACAAATCAAATTGGCAACCACTGTGGTGTTCGTTCATTGAAGCAACTGTTTGAGGGTGTACGAAGGGAAGATGGTAGCTTTCATTGAAATTATCCTGCACGCATTTCCAGTTCCACTGGCCTTCAATGGTTACCCAATGGGTGCGTTTCATTTCTTCCATTCGGTAGGAGTCCAGATGGGAAGCTACGGGTTCAAGCCAATTGCGAAGAGGTTTAGAGTTCGGGTCCATATTGAACCAAATAAAACCTGCCCATGTTTCGCAAGGAATTTGAACCAGATTAGCTTTCCCGCAAGGTGAACCTTGGGGAAAATCATCCTCATCGTATGCCCAAGTACATTCACCAGTGCTGTTAAATCGCCACCCATGGTACGCGCATTGAAATTCGCCACTTGCTAGTGTTCCAACTTCGGCAGTGACCAGTTGATTGCCACGGTGTTGGCAAGCATTGTAGAAGGCTCTAATTTTGTAATCTTCACCACGTACACAGATAATGGATTCGTGCATGATTTCATAGCACACGTAATCTCCAGGTTCAGGAATTTGATCAACACGTCCAGCGATTTGCCAAACTCTGGTCCACATTTTCTCCCATTCTTGTTTGGCAAAATCAGGAGAAGAATACCGCTCTCCAAGAATGATCGGATCATTTCCAAGAGTAGGTTCGGGTGCCTTGTCCCTTGGAATTCCAATTACTTGGATTGGAGTTTCTTTTAGATCAGTCATTGTTGAGTAATTCCCTTTCCACGTTGTTAGTTTATTAGCTAAGGGCCTTGAGTAATACAAATAAGAAGAAAATTATGGATAATCAACTCATTTATGCAGCGCTACTACCTGAAAGAGTTTCTTGGTTTATCTTGGGACCACTTTTGGGTCTACTTACCGCAGCATTCTTTTTGGTAATGAATCAACCTCTGGGCGCAAGTGGTGCTTACACGCAGACACTTAATTTTCTACGCCGAAATGGCTACAGAGTTATTTGGAGAATTTGGTATTTCGCCGGAATGGCACTTGGCGGTGTCGTAGTTACTCAATTTTTGCAAGATAACCGTGGATTTCGAAGTGGATTCGATGCTTTTCGTGCTGCATCTCCCCTCTGGTTAGTAATTCCCTTAATCTTTATCGGATCGGTACTTATAGGGTATGGTGCCAAAGTCGCAGGTGGTTGCACATCAGGACACGGAATCTGCGGAGTAGCTCAAAGGTCAAAGTCATCAATTGTCGCAACTTGTACTTTCATGAGTTCGGCAATCATCGTAACGGGGGCGATTCGTTTGATATCGGGAGGCAATTTATGAACTCCCGCCAAATGAATATTTTCGGATTATTTTTTGGAGCAGGATTCGGTGGGATCTTGGCCGCAGGAACGCTGCACGAATATGACACTATTCATGCAATGCTTCGCCTTGATGAATTCTATGTGTACGGGTTTATGGGATCAGGAATAATGGTAGCAACGGCAGCGTTATGGCTATTTGAGAGAAAACAAACAACAACACTTACCGGAGAAGAGATCAAACTTCAAAGATCTAAACCGCAAACGCATCATATAAAGGGCGCAGCTGTTTTTGGAGCGGGTTGGGCAATAGCTGGAACATGTCCAGCTCCTGCATTAGTTATGTTGGCTTCAGGGGGGCTTTTGGCATTAATCGTCATCCCGGGGATCTTCTTAGGCATACATTTAGCGTCAGAAAAAGGAGATCTGGAATTTGGTGATGGAGAACATCGCCAAGTCACAAGTTCATTTCAGAATTAATTACGCATTATTTCCAATAGGAGACCAAGCTAGTAACGAACTATCATTTGGGAAAACATTTCGTACAAGCTGGGCACCAGATGCATCAGCCATTGATTTGTAACTCATCCAAGAGAGGACCATAGTTATAGGCGTGTCACGACCTTCGTCAAATTGTACGGGACCGTAGACATTTGCCGTATAGATGAGGTCTTCATCTTCACCAACGCGTTGGGTCGCATCGTGACGAGCACCTGCTGGCTCATAAAACCAGACTCCAGGCCCGTACCCTTCTGTAGGCCCAGCACGAAACCCTAGATGACCGCTAAGGATAAGGAAATCAGCTGCGCCGAGATGATAGTGGGGTCCAGCGACTCCATTATGAAGAACGAGTAAAGAAACGATCCCTGTTTCTTCACTAACACGGAGTATTTTTAAACCCATATCTTCCATACCTTCAATTGTGTATATCCATGGGATTGTTCTTGTATCTACCCAATGCGGGTGAGTGAATTTCTCTTCATCTTCAAGCCCTACAGCGGAATTGACAAGGGTATTCTCATCTCCAGCGATTGCAAGAGGTTCAGGTTCGCCATGATATGGCGCAGGACGAGGTTGCATGCATTCCGCCAAGCTATTAGGTACCAACGTTAATCCATTGGTTCTAGCTGCAGAAAGAACATCAAGAGAAGTAAGAAGACTTTCTACGCTTTGACCATCTTCAGCGAGAAATGCAAGCGATCCGAAAAAATTTGCTTGAAACTCTGCTGTTTCTGTAACGACGAGACCTTCAATTCGAGAGTTCGCAGGTATGTAACCCCAGATTCCCGGACCAATTGTTGCTGCTAGATCCCCCTTTGTATAGGAAAGAAGACCAGAAAGAAGCATCATGTCGCCACCGCCAAGGTAAACCATAGGTGGGAGTTCAACACCAGCTTCTATTTGTACGATAAGTGAGAACCAACCAGATTCTTGACTTGCTCTCAAGGGCTTAAACCGCATGCCGGGAGCTTGTTTAATCTCAATCCATGGCATTACATTCGTGTCGATGCCTCCTTCAATACCATCTGGGTCATAATCTGGGTTGTACGATGCAGTCATAATTTCTCCTTTAAATTATGTATTTACCGATAATTCGCCCATCAGGGACCAATCGGTCATACTTTCAATCGTGGTGTTAATAATTTTCGGTGTTTCGGCGAGTGCTACAGGCATTTGAGACATAGCCTTTTTGAAATGGTCGCTGTTTACATGCGGTTCTGCACCATTTTCTGTGAAAGCTTCGATAAGGACAAAAATAGAAGGGTCATCGCAACTTTGAGACCATTCAAACCAAAGGTTTCCAGATTCTGATCTAGTCGCTTCTGTAAAATCATTGACTAAGTCCAACCACCTGTCCGTCCACTCAGGCTTCGTCTTGAACTTAACAACAATAAATATCATTACTTTCCCCAAATCAAACATTACTTGTTTTAGAAAAGTAGTGAAAATTGCGAGTCTAGATTTTGCGAGAAGCTCAGTATGGAAATAATCTGCATCAACGACGATACTGTGAGGTGAAACGGTATGGCAGGTCCTTTAGACGGTTATAAAATCTTAGACTTAACACAAGTTGTGTCAGGTCCTTTCGCAACAATGCTTCTTGCTGACCAAGGTGCAGACGTAATTAAAGTAGAACCAGTTTCAGGTTTAGGGGATATAACGCGCCTCCCATCCTTTGACAAAGGCGGAATCGGTGCTTTCTACATGAATAACAATCGTGGGAAGCAATCTATCTCCCTAGATCTTTCCCAAGATGCGGGTCGTGAAGTAATTAAGCGATTAATTCAGGAAACGGATGTTTTCGTACAGAACTTTCGTCCAGGGGCGATCGAAAGACTTGGTTTAGGATACGAAGATCTTGTAGCTATCAATCCCAATCTTATCTATATCTCAATTAGTGGTTTCGGCCCGACAGGACCCTATTCTGGGCGCCCAGTTCTTGACCCAGTGATACAAGGGGTCTGCGGAGTGATAAGCCGTCAACTAAACCCACAAATTCCATTCCCAGATCTGATACGAAACCTATTTGCTGATAAATCAACTGCGTTAACTGTTGCACAAGCTACAACAGCTGCGTTGTTAGCTAGAGAACGAACTGGAAATGGTCAATTTGTGGAAATCCCGATGGTTGATGCTTGCATGTATTTTTTCTGGCCAGACGCGATGATGGACCTTACTATGGTTGACGAAGATGCAAATGGCGGGATCCTTCTATCAACGGTCTATAACCTAACTGAGTGCAGCGATGGGAAAATCGTTTACTTTGCTGCCTCTGACGGGCAAAGAGCCGGCGTATGTGCAGCTGTCGGTCATCCTGAATGGGCAGAAGATGAAAGATTCTCTTCAATGGCAGCTTTAGCCGCTAACCCACAGAACTTTGTAATCCTAGGAGAAATGCTTGCTGATGCGTTTCTATTAATGACCTGCGATGAAGCAATTGAAGCGCTGATAGAAGCAGACGTACCTAGTGGTCCTGTTCTTACTGGTGAAGAAGCGATATCGGATCCACAGATCATTCATAATGGAACTCTCGTAGAGTGGGAACACCCTGATGCAGGGATCGTTAGGCAACCTAAACCTGCAGCACGATTCTCGGCCACACCAGCCGAACCGAAATATGCAGCAGCGCATCGGGGACAACACAATGAAGAGACACTTCTTGGACTTGGATATTCGAGTGAAGAAATAAATCAACTTAAGGAAACAGGAGCTATTGGTTAAATCAAATTATTTGGATTCCCAGTACCGCCTATTAAGACCTTATGATCTAGATAGCAATTGATTGGAGTGACCTTTGTTACCTGCATACTCAATAGAAGCAGAAGAATTTCGAGAAGAAGTAAAAAAATTCTTAGGAGTGAATTTACCTGAAGGATGGAAAGGCATTGGCGCCCTCAGCGCTGAAAGTGCATATAATTTCACGAATGACATTTGGAGACCTCTCCTAGCAGAAAAAGGTTTCCTAGCACCTGCATGGCCATCAGAATTCGGTGGAGGAGGATTAAGCGAACTCGAGCAAGTTATCCTTGCTGAAGAGTTTATGCGAGCAGGAGTTCCTGCCGGCGGTTCAAATGATGCATTCAGCATTCAAATGGTAGGGAACACTATCCTTCACTGGGGAACACCCGAACAGAAGGCATATTTCTTGCCAAAGATTATTTCTGGCGAACACATCTGGTGCCAGGGCTACTCGGAACCTGATGCTGGATCAGATCTCGCAGGTTTAGGATGCGCCGCCACTCTTGACGGTGATGAATGGATCATAAATGGGCAGAAGATATGGACATCTGCCGGTCAATTCGCCAATTGGATTTTTGTCCTATGCCGTACAGACAAAGACGCATCCAAACATAAAGGAATTTCGTTTATGTTGTGCCCAATTGATCAACCGGGAGTTGAATTGCGTCCTATCGAAATGCTTTCAGGCGAATCTGACTTCAACGAGACTTTCTTTACGGATGCCAGAACAGCGAAAGAGAATGTTGTAGGAGAAATAAACGGAGGCTGGGCCGTTGCCATGACCTTACTCGGTTATGAAAGAGGGGAAAGCGCAGCGACAATGCCAATAATGTTTCGATACGAAATGGATAAACTCATTGAGCTAGCAAAGGTTAAAAATAAGAACAAAGACGAAAGATCGCGTCAACGATTAGCCCAATCGTACATAGAGGTGGAGATTATGAGATTATTGGGAATGCGTACGCTAACGGGATTTTTAAATGGCAAACAACCAGGACCCCAAGAAAGCATGTTTAAGCTTTATTGGTCTGAATATCACAAACGGGTGACAGAATTATCACTAGACATCTTAGGAACCGAAGCGCTAGTTCTCAATGGGGCTCACCCAGCGACCTCTTTCCATTCAGATAATCCGGGAGCTCCCAATGAAAGTGGTTCATGGATAGGGGCCTTCTATAACGCTCGGGCCGGAACAATCTACGCCGGGACTTCTCAAATTCAGAGAAATATTCTTGGAGAAATGGTGCTTGGACTCCCTAAGGAACCTCGAGTGTAGGTGTAGTAATTGTGAAACCGTTTCAATCCCTAGGAAAAAGAATAGACCCAGAGATAATTGAGTCTTTTGAAATAGTATGGGATTACTTAGGCCTACCGGGAAGTTGGTGGACAGGAGAGCAGCGAATAGCAATCGCGAGCGAAGTAAGAAAATCCAACCCCCGAAAGCTATGGGAAAATGTAGGTAAGTTGGAGGACTACGCGAAAGATAGCGATGAAATTCTTTCACCGTATGTCAAAGCAGTCGCTCGGATGGTTGCCAACGAAACATCAAAAATCAACCAGCATATCTACGATCAGGTAATAGCTTCTATTGGGGAAGGCGAATACGCTGAACTCGCTGCTGTGGTTTCTCAAATTGTCGCCATAGACCAACTATGCGACGCATTGGGAATAGAGCGAGAAAAACTACCAACCCCAAAGGAAGGCAAGCCTACATTAGAGCGTCCTGATGAGTTGGTTACTGGAGTAGCCTTCCTCCCAACATTCGCAGCAGACAAACTCCCGCATGTCGCTGTCTCGCTTAGCTTGGCACAGGCAGATAATGCAAGGCGCATGTTGTTAGTCCGAGCCATGTACTCTGGCTCCTCATTTGGTGAAATGATTTGGGAACATAGGGACCTTTCGCGTCCCCAAAGTGAACTTGTTGCTGCAAGAACCTCAGCTCTGAATGAGTGCTTCTATTGAACGAGTGCTCATACTATGTTGCTCAGTTCGAGCAGCGCAGCACTAGATGAATCCATTGATGTGCGTTATGCAGTTAATGGAAATGGCGCAGATATGGGAGTTCTTCATTCTCAACAGCTAATCGCTTTCACAGAAGCCGCCCATAGGTTAGATGAGACGCTTTCAACGGCTAGAGAAAATCTTATTGCTGCCGTTGGTGAAAAAGGGATGATCGATGCAGCCCTAACAACAGCAGTTTTTCGAAGTTTAAACATCGCTGCTGACAGTTCGGGAATTCGTATAGATGACGAATGGGAAGAGATCGCTGCATACCTCGCTATGGAAACTGAGGCGGATCAGTTCTCAACTGCCGCTAATTCACCAAATATTGGAAATCATATTCATTCAATAAAAATTAAACATGGCAAATGAATCAAAAGTGAACCCTTCTGAAGTGAACTTCTTCACTCCTGAAATCTCAGAATGCCCTTACGACGCCTACAGGACCCTGCGTGATGGTGCGCCAGTCTGGCAAGACCCAAATACCGGAATGTTTATTATTACAAGATACGAAGATGTCCAAACCGTGCTAAAGGATACGCTCCGTTTTCGAAATAGTAGAAACAAAAGCAAGATAGATAAGAGATCCCAAATGTTACGCGAGATCTATAAAGAAAAAGGCTGGGTACCAGCGCCTACCCTTGCTGGAAGAGACGACCCAGAACACAAAGAAATGAGGAAACTATTCGCTCACGCGTTTCGACCACAAAAGATAAAAAAAATGGATCCATTCGTTGATAATCTAGCCCACCGACTTATTGATGACTTCATTGACACTGGTACATGTGATTGGGTCCGTGAATTCGCAATTCCACTACCGTTAATTGTCATAGGTCACCAAGTAGGGGTGCCAGAAACGGATATCTGGAAGATAAA
>JAYYZG010000092.1:0-10706 GCA_036687775.1 Actinomycetota bacterium | reverse complement strand
GGTCTAAAACCCAGGAAGACCGACTGGCGCAAAAAGATGATATGTGGGAAGGCATTCGAGAAGCGGAAGATCTACTCTAACCACCAAAAGTCGGAGCCCCGAAAGAGGTGTAATAAACGAAAACGTTATTACGCTTCATCGATCGGCTTTCAAAAGACCTTGGTGCTCCGGGAAAAATTCTAAAGATTTCCTCGGACGAACTTGTTATAATCTAGATAAATCTCACTCATGATTGATCCCGGAAAGTCATTTCTTCCCTAATCTATTTCCTCCCTGAGACACTAGACGCACCACGTGAAAAGTCTAAGGTTTACAGGATTTTCTATACAAAACATCCCTAGTGATTTACACTAACTACATGAGTTCAGACACAGAACTGGATGAAACAAAGATTTGGCATAAAACAGCCTGTGTCTTATGTAGCGCTAACTGTGGTTTAGAAGTCCGTTTAGATGGTAGGGAAATCACTCGTGTTCGCGGAAACAAAGCACATGTAGCCAGCGCTGGTTACACCTGCGAAAAAGGGTTACGCGTAAACCATTATCAGAACAATACGAGTCGATTGACGACGCCGTTGAAACGAATTAATGATGGTTCCTATATAGAAGTTGACTGGGATACCGCTATACAGGAAATATCAGATGGGTTGAAAGAAGTAGCGGAGAAGTACGGTAGTGACAAGATTTTCTACTATGGAGGTGGCGGCCAAGGCAATCATCTCGGTGGTGCGCACTCCACAGCGACCAGACAGGCTTACGGGATAACAAGAAAATCCAATGCCTTAGCGCAGGAAAAAACTGGAGAAGCCTGGGTTGAAGGGCTAATGTTCGGTACCCATACGCATGGGGGATTCCATGATGCTGAAGTCGCTATCTTCCTAGGGAAAAATCCATGGCATTCACATGGGTTTGATCAAGCAAGACGAGTCCTCAAGGAAATTTCCAACGACGATAACAGATCTCTAGTTGTTATTGATCCTCGAAGAACTGAAACAGCCGATCTCGCTGACTATTGGCTGCAAGTCAAACCTGGAACCGATGCGTTTCTTCTCGCAGCACTCGGAGCAATCATAATCAACGAAAACATGACTGATGACGACTGGCTGGCTGAGAACGCAACCGGTGTTGAAGAAACAAAAACCGTGTTTCGTGATGTTCCTATTGATGACTTTGCGAAACGTTCCGGTGTCACGGTAGAGCAACTCCGTGCCGTCGCTGAACGAATCGTTAAAGCAGAAAGTGTGTCAACATACGAAGACCTTGGTATTGAGATGGGACCACACAGCACACTTATTTCTTATTTGCATCGGGCTATCTCGATCTTGACAGGGAACTATGGAAAACAAGGTGCTCTAGGTCCACACACTTCCATTGCTCCATTATTCAATTATTCTGCAGCGGGACGAGAGCCAACTGACCCAGTTACCGGAGGGAGGATAATCTCCGGATTAGTTCCCTGTAATGAGATAGCGGAAGGTTTCCTGTCTGATCACCCTGAACGTAGCCGGGCTATGTTTATTGAAAGTGGCAATCCTGTTCATTCGCTAGCTGAGTCAGATAAATTTCGGGCAGCAATGCGAAAAGCTGAACTTACCGTCGTCATTGATGTCGTCCACACGGAGACAACTGAGCAGGCAGATTGGATTCTTCCAGCAGCATCTCAGTATGAAAAGGCTGAAGCGACTTTTTTCGGTGCAAATTTCCCAGCAAATACGTTTCACCTCCGCCCAGCAATCCTTGAACCACTGGCGGGGACATTAACTGAACCTGAGATCCATAGTCGTCTTGTTCAGGCAGCTGGGGTTCTTGACGATGTTGATTTTCAAACCCTTCGGAAAGCAGCAGATGAGGGACTCGATAGTTTCGCTGAAGCCTTTATGGCAGCAGCGATGGAGAATCCAGCGGTTTCCGCGTACGGGGCAGTCGTTCTTTTTGAAACGCTTGGTAAATCACTTCCACAAGGGAAAGAAGGCGCTGCTGTTTTATGGTTCAGTTGCCAGATGGCGGCGCAGAAATATCCTGATCAAATCCGTGCCGCGGGGCATAAAGGTGAGGGACCGGCATTAGGGAATGCGCTCTTTGAAGCCATAATCAATAATGATGATGGAATAGTTTTCACCCGTCACAATTTTGAAGAAGCATTTAATTTTCTTACAACTCCTGATCAGAAAATAAATCTGTCGATTCCCGAGATGCATGAAGCATTAGGAGAACTCAGTGAAGCACCTGATAAATATACGTCTGAAGAGTTCCCATACGTGCTTTCTGCTGGCGAGAGACGAGGGTTTTCCGCTAATACGATTGTCAGAGATCCATCTTGGCGAAAAAAAGATAAGGAAGGTTCGCTTCGAATCCACCCAGATGATGCTTTGGAAATTGGTGTTGTAGATGGTGGCCGTATTCGTATTAGAACTCAAGGTGGGGAAGCGGTGGCCGTTGTGGAGATAAATGAGACTGTGCAACCAGGATATGTATCGCTTCCTAATGGTTATGGCCTCTCCTATTCTCCTGCTGGTGGGGACTCTGAAATTGTTGGGGTCCCACCTAACCAGCTCACGTCAACTGTTTGGCGTGACTCTATTGCTGGAACGCCATGGCATAAGCATGTTCCTGCCAGCTTGGAAGCTGTCCCCACGTAGGTTTACTTTGATTCGATTTCAGGATTCTGCTCTGGGACTGAAAGCTCCCGTATGGAGGTTTCAATTGGTTCAAGATTGTCAATTTCCCCATCTACGACATTGAGATCATCCAGTTTTCTTAAAGTTGGGAGAACCCGACTTTCTAAAGCTCCGATCATATTGTTGTAATTCGTTGTGGATTGCTGGATGCCTTTTCCGGTCTTGCGAACGTAATCAAAGAGTGTCCCAACTCGTTTATAGAGCTCTTTAGTGAGATCACCGATTTTTTTCGCATCTTCTTGTACGCGAAAATCTTGCCAGCCTCGATGAGCTGCCAGCAATAATGCGAGTAAGTTCATTGGAGATGCGATGAGTACGCGGGATCGCATTGCATCATCGACAAGGGTGGGGTCAGCTCGTAAAGCGTCTGACAACATGCTTTCTAATGGAACGAACATCACTACGAACTCTGGCGACCGTTCAAATTGGTTCCAATATTCCTTAAGTGCAAGTGTCTTCACGTGTGCTCGCATGGATTTAATATGGTCGGCTAAAAGGAGTTGTTGTTCTTCAACAGTTTCTGCTGCGATCATTTTTTCGTACGCTTCGGCAAATTCAGGTGCTTTCGCGTCTACAGCTAACGATCCCTGATTTGGGAGGTTGATAACGACATCGGGTCTTAGGATTCTGCCTTCTACTTCACCTGTGGTTTGTTCAGAGAAGTCAGCGTAGGGGAGCATCCCAGCAGTCTCAATTATGTTGCGAAGGGAGTTTTCACCCCATTTACCCCGGGAGACTGGTGAATGCATGGCTTGCACCATTTTGTTTGCAGCGGTATTCATCCCCATCATTTCTTCAGTTAGCCGCGAAACTTTTCCTTGGTGGGTGTCATAGGAAGTAGTTAATTTCTCAACGCGTTGTTCTAGATCCTTTAGTGCTTTTTCAGTTGGTGAAAGTAGACTCTTTGTCTGCTCTTCTAACGTCTCTGTCTTTGCTGAAAAAAACTTTTCAGTACCATCCGTCGAAGCTTGCATCGCGGTCTGTGCAGCCTGAGTGACCTCATCACGGATGACTGATTTTAGAATGGAGATTTCTGCCTCGTTTAAACCAGAAGCACTGGGATTTGAAGCATTCCCCTGATTTCGCTTAATAGATTTTTTTGCTCCGAAAATAATCAACCCAATGGCTATCCCGACAATAATTCCTATAAGTATTTGCATGTCTCTATTCTGCCATCAGGGTGTGACATTGTGAAACTATCAGCGGGTAAGGCTACCTTTACGAGTATTTCGGACAATTATCTGTTGGTAAAGGATCCGGTGCGGGCGCTATATCATCTTCGAAAGCTGAGGAAACTACTTCTTCTACGCTAGTTCCAGTTAAGCGAAGTGCTGTCGGGACGAAGGCCCAGACAAAGTCTTCTGGCTCACCTATCCGGTAATCTTCGTGGTAGACGAGAAGGCTTTCTCCTTCATGTTTTTCGCAGTTAATGTAATAGGTTTCCCCAGATACTGTATTTCCCCGATAAAAGGAAACTGGGGCAGAAGTAGCGCTACTTGTTACGACTTGTAGTGAGCAATCCGTGAAGACGTAGATGAAATGTTCTTTTGCTCCACCGGCTGGACCAACATAGGGATTTACTTTCACCCATAATTCATGGTTCCCATCTTCGTTAATATCTGTGCCGAATTCTGGGTTATACGCGGCATCTGTAGCGCTGAATGTGCCCCATGTTCCAAATTCAACCCATGAAGTTTTGCCGCTATAACTGGTGAGAGCAGTTATGTATGCGCTGTCTCCGATGACCACGGTTTTGATTTCGTCAGAGTCGCCGTCGCCATCAATGTCAATTTGAATTGGGTCACCCGAAGAGTCAATAGAGCCAATAGCTTCTTCAATTGGTTCTTGCGATGTGCAAGGAATTTCAGGTACCCCACTTAGTGGCAGTTCGCGTGCTTCCAAAGCAGCGATGTGGGCCGCTCTTGTGCCTGATCCGTACCAGCCATCAGCTTCAACATCAAGAAACTCCTGAAGGCGGGCCGTATCATCGCTTTCCTGCAACCAGACATAGGTACCGGTTAGTAGAATATCAATCTCGTCTTCGCTAGGATCCTCCACCACTTCTTCCGTGGTTTCCTCTTCTATGACAGGTTCGACTTCAGGTTCGGGTTCTATTACAGCAGTTTCTGCAGCAGCGATTTCTGCTTGAAGATTAACTATTAGTTCTTGAGCTTGTTGTAATTGCGTTTGGGTTTCTGAAAGTTGCGCTCGAAGACTAGCCTCCAAGTTGGAACTAGATCCACCACCACACGACGTAAGTAGTGCTGCAAGAATTGTCCCTAGAACTCCAATACGTAACTTGTGACCTGAAGTCATATAGAGACACCCCATTCGTTCATCAAAGAATAGCTTCTACAAGTAGATAATAACTGTCAGGTAGAACCGTAGGTTGTTTCTACAGATTAAACAGTTGCTTAAACCGCAGAACCCAGTCATCTTGACTACCTACTTGTCTACCAAGATCAACCCAATCTGCATCGGAGATGGTCCCGTCATTTCGGGCATTAACCATTTCGGAAGCTCCCCATGCAACCGGCCATCGGAGCTGACCGGCGGGTGCATTTAGGCATTCTAAAATCGTTTCGGCGACTACTTCGGGGCGGACGTTCGCCTCAATACCCGCAGCGTACATATCCATCATCCTCAGGTACGTATCCGCATACACAGGATTATCTGGAACCGTATTGTTTTTGCCAAGTATCGCTGTTCTCGTCACTCCGGGCTCCACAAGGGAAACCTGGATGCCAAATGCAGCGAGATCATGTGCGAGGTTTTCACTCAAACCCTCCATAGCCCACTTTGACGCAGAATAAATAGGTTGCCCTGGTAAGCCCACACGTCCAGCAATTGAAGAGATCTGAACAATATGGCCTGACCCTTTCTCGCGCATGCTAGGCAGGACCGCTTGCGTGCAACGGATCACACCCCAAAAATTTGTTTCAAAAACTAATTTGTCGTCAGGTAAAGTAACGTCTTCTATCGAGGCATTTGATCCTATCCCTGCGTTGTTTACCAACACATCAACATGTGCCGTTTGGGAAAGGATCTCAGCGAACCCGTTTCGCACCGATTCATCTTGGGTAACATCCAGTTCAATTTCGTTGACTGTGAGGTTCATGTCTGCTGCTGCATCACGAAGTTTTTGTCCGCGTTCTAGTGATCGCATAGTTCCGTAGACTTCAAAGCCAGCTTTGGCAAGGTGTAAGGCAGTGGCACGACCTATTCCTGAATTCGCTCCAGTAACTACACAGACTTTCGGAGAGTTCACGACCCGTCTCTAAGGAAACGGCGAAGGATCTTCCCGCTTGCTGATTTGGGTATTTCATCAATGAATTCGACCATGCGGATTTGTTTATAGGTGGCTACTTTGTCAGCAACAAAATCCTGAATCTCAACCGCTGTCGCTTCCATCTCGGGTTTGAGCGTGACAAAAGCTTTGGGAAGTTCCCCTGCTTCATCATCGGGGATACCGATGACGGCAACGTCAGCCACTGATGGGTGTGAGATGATGATGGCTTCTAATTCTGCTGGAGGAACTTGAAATCCCTTGTATTTAATCAACTCTTTGACGCGGTCAACGATATAAATATGCTCATACTCATCTATTACTGCAACGTCACCCGTGTGGAGCCAGCCTTCGTCATCAATTGTCTCAGCAGTCGCTTCAGGGTTATTCAGATAACCAACCATCACCATGGGTCCTCGAACCCACAGCTCACCTTCTTCACCGACTCCTTTATCTTCTCCTGTTTCAGGATCAATGATTCTACATTCCGAATTTGGGACGGTAACGCCTACCGATCCTGGCCGGTACTGCCCGGGGGGAGTCATGTGTGAGACGGGACTCAATTCGGTCATTCCATAACCCTGCACAACTTCACAATCAATGCGTGTAGCGGCTTCTTCGGCGAGTTCAGCACCAAGAGGTGCAGCTCCGGACATAACCATTTCAAGTGAAGACAAATCGTAGTTGTCAATGATTGGTTGTTTTGCTAGTGCCAGGATCATAGGAGGCACCGCGAAAAAATGGGTTATGTTGTGCTCTTGGATCAGTCCCAGAGCACCCACTAGGTCAAAGCGTGGCATGGAGATGACAGTGCATCCACTCGCAAGGAGACCGTTCATCAAAACCTGCATGCCGTAGATATGGAAGAACGGAAGAACAGCAAGCCCAGAAGAGTTTTCAGAGTAGGGGAAAGCAGATTCAATCTGGCAGAGGTTCGCCACGAGATTGCGATGGGTGAGCATCACTCCCTTCGGCATTCCTGTCGTACCTGAAGAATAGGGGAGCACCATATGATGGCCACGCAGATCGATGGGAACCTGGTCAATTGGCTCAGAAGCAAGAACGTCAGTTATTGGGGTGGCATCGTCGTGCTCTCCGATAACAATGATTTCTTCAACGTTAGTCCCTTCGATAGCTTCCAATGCGATAGGCATGGCTGCTTCAATGGTTACAAGAATTGACGCTGAAGCATCAAGGAGTTGGAATCGGATTTCTTCAGCCCCATATGTTGGATTCACGGTTGTGACCGTCCCACCGGCAACACCACATCCATGGAAAACAACAGCGTATTCAGGAATATTTGGGGCTACGAGTGCCAGCGTTGACCCTGTCGTAAATCCTCGTGACGCTAAACCACCAGCGAATCTTCGAATCTGGTCTTTCAGTTCTCCAAAAGTGACCACTCGTCCAGAGCTTCCTTCAATAAAGGCTGCTTTTTCGGATAGTTCGTCAGCTTTTCGCAGCACATAATCCGTGATGGAGACGTCGGCGATCTCTATATCTGGGAGGGGACTTTTGTAAATAACAGGCATTGTAAACTCCTAAATAACTTTCAGAGTTAGCTTCCCCCAAACTTCAACTCAATGCAAACCCCAGAGAAGGAGAACACCATGTTGCAGTGTCAGGATTCCCACTTTTCCCGAATCGTTAATTCCCGATAGGCTGAAGGGGTATACCGAAACGTCGGAGGGTCCAAATGGGTCGATTTAGCGAAAAAGTAGCGTTAGTAACTGGAGCAGCATCCGGAGTAGGAAGAGCAACTGTTCTCCAGCTGATCAAGGATGGGGCACAAGTCTCCGGTTTGGATATCAACCGAGAAGGGCTCGAAGCTTTGGCAAACGAGGTTGGGGATCAATTCCATTTCACCGTCTGTGACATTAGCGACAGGGAAGCGGCTCGAAACGCTGTTGACGAGTGTGTCACTCATTTTGGGAGATTGGATATCGTCGCGAATGTCGCAGGAGTCGTCCGATCCCATCATGCCACCGATGTCGATGAACAAACCTGGAGGTTAATTATGGGGGTCAACGTCGATGGAATGTTCTGGATTACACAAGCAGCGATACCTCACCTCCTTGAGACGGGTGGAAATATTGTCAATGTCGCTTCAAATGCGGGATTCATGGGACAGGCCTACACCGTCCCTTACTGCGCAGCGAAAGGAGCTGTTATCAATATGACACGAGCATTAGCTATGGAGTACATCAAAACCGACCTACGTGTTAATGCGATCGCACCGGGTGGAATGAAAACCGCCATGACTGAGAATTGGCAGGTCCCTGAGGGAATCGATTTTGAATTAATGCAGACCTACACGGGTTTCCGTGGCATGGCTGAACCAGATACGGCAGCGAATGCTATCTGTTGGATGGCTTCTGATGAAGCCGCACGTTGCACAGGCTCTATCCTTTCAGTTGATGGTGGCTTAACAGCTGCTTAGATTATTAAATGCAATTAAAAAAAGGCTATGATCATACGAAACGGGGGGAACCATGCGAGGTATAAAGCATCCGATCACACATGAAATTTACGAGGTCAGTGATGATGGGCTGAACGTAGTCGTGAATGGCGATGCTGGAACCGGTGAATTCACATTTGGGGGCGAGTGGATTTCGGGCGAATTGAAAATCGCCGATGAACATCTCTGCGGGTGGTTAGGTAGTGAACGCGGAGAGAATAGATTCCGTGATACAGAAAACAGAACAAGGAAATTATCATGACAATAGCTCAATCAAAATCTCAAGACCTCACTTATCAACAACTCCTTGATTCAGATACTCACGAGGTTAACCCAACATTACGGATGACAAGCGATGTCGATTTTGGGACAATGAATATCCCAGTTGAACGCTATACATCACAAGAATTTTTTGATTTAGAGGTTGAAAAGATCTGGAAGAAATCTTGGCAAATGGTTTGCCGAGAGGAACATATTCCCAATGTCGGTGATACTTACGTCTATGACATAGTTGGAACCTCTATACTCGTCGTTCGATCTGCACCAGATGAGATTAAAGCCTTCTACAATGCGTGCCTTCATCGCGGTAGGCAATTACGTGAATGCAGTGGTCATGCAGGTGACGTCATTCGCTGCCCGTTTCATGCGCTTGCTTGGCACCTAGATGGGTCACTTGAGAACCTGACAACAGCATGGGATTTCCCTCAGGTGAAACCCGAAAGTTTTTCCCTGCCTGAAGTACAAGTGGCATCTTGGGAAGGCTGGGTCTTTATCAATATGGATCCCGACTGTGAAGACTTCTATGAATATATTGGGGATCTCCCAATGCATTTTGAGAAATGGGCTCCACACAAAAAATTTGTTTCTGCCCATGTTGCAAAGCGTTATCCAGTTAATTGGAAAGTCGCTCAAGAAGCTTTTATGGAGGCATTCCATGTAATCGCTACGCATCCTCAGATACTCACTGGAACCGGTGACTGTAATAGCCAATACGATGTCTTCGGTAACTTTTCAAGAGCGATCACTCCAAATGGGACTCCAAGCCCGCATCTTCAATGGGAACCTACAGAGCAAGAAATCTTTGATGCTATTACCGATAAAAGGTTGGATGAAGAGTCCATGGCTACGATCCCTGAAGGAATGTCTGCTCGAGCCTTTGCCGCTCAAGTTGCACGTGAACGACTCCGATCATCTGTCCCAGATGTTGATGAATACTGTGATGCGGAAATCAATGACAGCATGTATTTCACACTGTTCCCGAACTTTCACCCATGGGGCGCTTTCAATCGTATCAATTATCGATTTAGACCTGTAGGAACGAAAGTTGATGAATGCCTTATGGAGTGCATCTATACAGAGGATTTTGAAGGAGACGAACGACCGGCCCCAGCTGAATATATTGAATTAGGAATAGACCAAGAATGGATTGAACTAATCCCTGAAATCGGTAACCTTGCTCGAGTTTTCCAACAAGACAGTTTCAACCTTCCTAAGGTCCAGAAAGGACTTGAAACCTTTAAAGCTGACGGATTAACTCTAACGAAATATCAAGAAGTTAAAATCCGTCACTGGCATGCAATGGCAGAACGCTTTATCGCTGGTTAGATTTAACTATCAGCTATCCAAGTGCCATGGAAACCTGTTGGGACTCGTTGAGGGATATGAATTTCTGCTAACGGGTCACTAGCTATATTACTGGCATCAAGAATAGCTAAATATGATGTGTCAGTATCGCCCGCGTACACGTAGGTCATCAAATATCCATCGTCTTCATTAGTTGCTCCTTCAGCTGGGACAAATGAGGGTTCCCCTGGGAAATGGCTATTAGGGAAGTTATGAAGTTCAGATGTCCCTCCATTAGCTAAATCGTATTTTACGGTAGCTCCTCCTCCGGGACCATCACCAATACCTCCATCGCCCATTGAAAGGCAGTAACCGTAACGATTTTGAAGGCCGACGAGGTTATCTGGAAGCTTTGGAAATTCGCTTCCACGGTCATCAATTTGTCGTTCTGAAACAGTCCCTGTTTTCATATTGAGACGCCATTCCCACATCATTGGGGAATCAGCCGGATCGGGCTCGTCGGAGACAGCTATTTCAGATGAGTTTCTCCATATTTCACGTAAACGGCAACCGTTTACAACGACTTCGTCTCCATCTTCATAGGAGTTCAAGGTATGGAAAACGTAACAGGGGTTGACGTCAAACCATTTCACATCAGCATCAGAACCCGCTCGAGGCATAACGCCGAACCGGGAAGGATAATCGTCACTCCACCGGATCGG
>JAYYZG010000091.1:0-33518 GCA_036687775.1 Actinomycetota bacterium | reverse complement strand
AACACAGCTATAACTAGTACTGGCGGTGCTGCATTATGCGTGGCTGTGAGCGGAGCTGATCTTGAATCACTGGGATTTAATACCACACGAAATGCTCTTGGACCGGGGTATCGGGCCAACGCGACTGTAGGACGCGCTATGCGACTCGTCGCTATGAACGTACTGGGAGCTCGTTCAAGCGATCTTGATGGATCATCAATTGGGCATCCTGGGAAGTACACGATGCTCGTTGCCGAAGAAAATCCACCTGAAGGATGGGATCCACTCAGAGTTGAACTTGGTTATGACGAGAACGACATATCCGTGACAGTCTTGGCAACTGAGGGTCCCCACCAAGTATCTAACCAACTCAATGGTACGCCCGAAGGGGTTCTCGCGACGTTCACTGCAGCGATGACGAATCCAGCGACCTACGGAGTCGGGAAGGGGCACCAAGTATTGCTCGTACTCGGGTATGAGCACCGAAGGATTTTGGTTGAGGGTGGCTGGACTCGACAGGCGATTCGAGAATATCTCGTTAAGGCATCCCGCGTGACACCAACGTACTTGGAAGCAGCTGGTATCGTGATGGAGCACACGAAGCAGAATGATATGACGCCCGATGATGACGGTAAGCTTGCTACGGTTCGCAGCCCAGAAGATATCTTTCTAATAACGGCCGGTAGTGCTGGTGCTGGATGGAGTGCCTACATACCAACATGGGCTCCAACCGTGCATTCGGTCGCAGTCACCAAGAAAGTTCAGCCTGCTGGTGGTGGGCTACCATTGAATTGATAGAGGAAAGGAATCATTGTGGCCAAAATTGATGTTCTTAACCCTGAATTTGAAGCTGAACAACCAGCTAAAGTTCTCATGGCAAATCGGTCCACACTGGTTGAACCTGTCACCATTACGGTAATTGAAAATTCAAAACCGCATGCAAAAGAATTATTGACCTATTTGGCCGAGGGGCTTCGTGAACGGTTACCTATTGCTGAGGTAATAATTCATTCTAAGTCCAGCGCTGGAAAGCCGATTGATGCTGATGAAGCCGAAATGCTGGCAGTTAGATCTCACCTTGTCGTTTCAGGTCTTGGTGATTGTGGTGCTTGTACCGCGTGTAGTTTGCACGACGCAGTCCAAATGGAAGCTCATGGCATCCCCACAGCGCTTGTCATCACCGAACCCTTTGCCCCAATTGTCGCTAGTTTCGCTCCGACCGTAGGAATGGAAGAGTACACCAGCTCCATTATGGTGCCGCACCGCGTCGGCTTTATGAACGATGAAGACCTCCGTAAACTCGCCGACTCAATCATTGACGAAGCAATTGTTTGCCTAACCGCTTGACGCGAAGAATAGAAGGAGTTTTCCACATAGTTACTTATGGCACAGCTAGGTAGGTATCTGAGGAAAAGGTAACTAACTCTTGTACTGTGGTCCGGTCATGCAACCACAGAAAACAATTCGTAATGTAGCTATCATCGCCCACGTAGACCATGGGAAAACAACGCTAATTGACGGGATGCTTCGCCAATCTGGTGCGTTTAGCGATTATAAAGAAACTCAGGATCGGGTTATGGACTCCATGGATATTGAAAGGGAACGTGGAATCACGATTCTGGCTAAAAATGCTGCCATCCAATACGGAGAAACAAAGATCAACATTCTTGATACACCCGGCCATGCTGATTTCGGCGGGGAGGTTGAACGAGCGTTAAAAATGGTTGATGGTGTACTACTTCTGGTTGATTCAAGTGAAGGACCATTACCCCAAACACGTTTCGTTCTCCGAAAAGCGCTTTCACAAAATCTGCCTGTTGTTCTAGTAATTAATAAAATTGATCGTCCTGATGCGAGATGCGCTGAAGTCATAGACGAGGTGTATGAGTTGTTCATTGACTTGGATGCTTCTGATGCCCAAATAGATTTTCCTATTATTTACACAGATGCTCGTGAGGGAATCGCTACTACCGACCTTGACCAACCCGGGACTGATCTTCTCCCATTGTTTGACACGCTTGTTGAAACTATTCCCCCTCCTATGCATGATCCGGGTCACCCGTTTCAAGCTTGGGTTACGAATCTGGATGCTTCTCCATATGTTGGTCGGATAGCGTTATGCCGTGTCATGCACGGAACTATTAAAAAAGGTGCAAGGGTTTCGTGGTGTAAAACGAATGGTGATATTGCCCATGCACAAATAGTGAACTTGTACGTCACTGAATATTTAGAACGGGTTGAAGTGGAAACGGCGGGGGCTGGAGAAGTGATCGCTATTTCTGGGATTGAGGACATCACTATTGGTGAAACTCTTTCCGACCCTGATGACCCGAAGCCCTTACCTGTTATTACCGTGGATGAGCCAACTCTTTCGGTCACAATCGGAACGAATTCATCGCCATTAGCTGGGAAAGAAGGAAATAAGCTCACTGCCCGGCTCGTGAAAGCCCGTTTAGAGAAAGAACTCATTGGGAATGTTTCTATTCGTATGTTGCCCACGGAAAAACCTGACGCTTGGGAAGTGCAAGGCAGAGGCGAATTACAGCTCGCTATTTTGGTGGAGATGATGCGAAGAGAAGGTTTTGAACTTACTGTTGGCAAACCAGAGGTAGTGACAAAAGAGGTAGACGGAAAACTTCATGAACCGACCGAATATCTCACAATTGATATTCCTGAAGAGTATGTGGGCCCGGTTACGCAATTGCTTGGTAGTCGTAAAGCTCGAATGGAAACAATGACTAATAACGCGAGTGGTTGGGTTCGTCTTGAATACATTGTTGCCGCTCGCGCCTTAATCGGATTTAGAACTGAATTTCTTACTGAAACTCGTGGGACGGGTTTGTTGCACCATGTGTTTGAAAGTTATGAGCCTTGGATGGGTGATCTTCGGACGAGAACCACCGGTAGTATCGTCTCTGATCGTTCGGGGGTAGCTACAACATACGCTATTGCGCCGCTTCAAGAACGAACATCTCTTCTTATCGCCCCAGGCACGGACGTGTATGAAGGAATGATTGTCGGGGAGAATTCAAGGCTTGAAGACATGAATGTAAATATCACAAAAGAAAAGAAGATGACTAACGTTCGTGCTTCAGCTTCTGATGACACTATTCGTCTGACGCCTCCTAGAATTTTTTCCTTAGAACAAGCGCTTGAATTTATCTCCGTTGATGAATGTATTGAAGTCACTCCTGAAACAATTCGCATGCGAAAAACAAAGCTTGGAATTACGGATCGCGCAAGAGATGCAAAGCGAATCCGTAATGAGAGCTTCTAAATAGCTTATTTTTACCTACCGGGTGTGGCATAGCATTCATTGAAATGCTTGGCCTTTCCTCTCTTTAGGGTGTGAGGGCTTTTTGAAAGATACAGCGATTACTATATTGTTGATTTCGTCTAGAAAAGGATGCCTATATGAGCGATTACGGTGAGAATACAAAGAACCCTGAATCAAAGAAGGTCTCGGCGGAGGATGTTCTCTTAATTGATGATCCGGTTCCAGGTGTAAGACGGTTGACGATGAATCGGCCAGAAAAACGTAATTCTCTTATCCATCCTTTGCGAGGGGCGATTCTCAAAGCACTACAGGATGCAGATACTGACCCTGATATTAAGGTCTCTATTGTTCGTGGAGCGGGCCCATCTTTCTCAGCTGGCTATGATCTTTCCGGCGCGAATGCTGGTCATGAACTCCCTTTCTTCACTGCTGAGGGGGAAGGTCAATGGCCTCGTCACGTTACTGAGGGGTGGATGAGTATTTGGGATTTAGCGAAACCCGTTATCGCTCAAGTGCATGGGTATTGCCTTGCCGGTGGTAGTGAACTCGCGACCTGTTGTGACCTTGTCTATATTGCTGAAGACGCGCAGATGGGTTATCCAGCTACACGTTTCGGGGTTCCGGATATGCATTTCCACACCTGGTTTCTGGGTATGAGACGGGCAATGGAAATGATGATGACGGGAGATTCAATAACTGGGATTGAGGCAGTGGCTGAAGGTTGGGCAAATCGGGCTTTCCCCGCCGAGCAACTAGAAGAAGAAGTTTTAGCAATAGCGGAACGGATCACAAAAACCCCAAGTGACCTGACGCAGTTGAATAAAAGAGTCGTGCATCGGCAAATGGAAATTATGGGAATTAGGACAGGTATCCGGGCAGGTACAGAGCTTTGTTCTTTAGGGATTCATACAGAGTCAATGCAAGAATTTCTGGGTCAAATAAAGGACAAAGGATTAACTGGGGCGTTAAGCGAACGGGATGAAAAGTATGGGGATTACCGGACGACTGATTCTTAATCGGTTGAAGTTTGGATTGTCCAGTGTGATGCTTCTTCAGCGCCGAAAAGAACGACTTCTTTTCCGCTTTCTGTAGATAAATGCGTTGCCACTTCAATTTCTACCTGCTCACGAATGAGAACCAAGTGTTCTTCGGATGGCTCATATCCGTAAAATGCTGCGCCATTTTCTGAGGTGAAAGCTGGCAGGTTCTCAAGTTTATTTTCTGCTGCGAAAATCTCTGCTACGACTTCTAAACCGTATGCTGCGTTAAAGATCCCTGCCTTAGCCTCTTTCCCGTATTTAGATTTAGTTGGGTGAGGGGCTGAGTCTGTGCCTAAGAAAAAGGATGGGCTACCACTTGTAACTGTTTGCACAAGCGCTTGTCTATCATTTTCTGAGTTGATTACAGGTTTGCAGAAGAGGTCCGCGTGGAATGCTGGCGAAATCATATCTGATCTGTTCCGAGAAAGATGATGGGGAGTAACTGATGCACCAACTGTTTCATGAGCATTAACAAAGTCAACCCCGGTACTGGTGGAGATATGTTCTACCGTTATTTTCATTGCGGGGAAATTATTACAGACAACGTCTAATTCATGTTCAAGAAAAGCGGCTTCACGATCATAAATATCAATGTTAGGGTTTGTTGATTCAGCATGGACGAGAAGCGGTATTCCCTGTTCTTGCATAGCTGTGAAAATATGCGCGAAATCCATCATTGAAGAACCTCCGGATTGCGAATTAGTGGTGGCACCCGCTGGGTAATATTTCACAGCTTCCACTATTCTTTGTTTGTGGCCGTGAAGGAGGTCTTCTACCTTTAATTGGTCTGAACAATACAGGGTCATCAACGGGTGGAAGTCCGGTGATGCTGCCGGCGTTGCCTGATTGATGAGATTTCGATAGGTAATAGCTTGATCTGTTGTTGCGATAGGAGTACTCAAATTTGGCATGACCATCGCATAACGGAAACGTAGGGATGTGTATCCGATGACTGCATCAAGCATCTCCCCATCTCGTAAATGCACGTGCCAGTCATCTGGGCGTGGAATGGTTATCGTTTCGGACACAGTTTTATGTTAGCAATCAAGCGATGAACCCATACTGTCTTAGTTGACAGGATTAGGTTTTTGTATGTCTTCTAGTTTTGTTCTGATTTCTGAGTCACTCAATGCGCCAATGATTCGCTCTGGATTACCGTTTGTATCAATAAAGATCCAAGCTGGTTGTGAAGAGATTTTATATTGACGCCAGATGTCTCCCTGTTCATCAAACACGTGGGGTAAATCGGTCACAGAATAGCGTTCAATAAATTCCTCGACTTGTGTAAGATCTCCTCTGCTGGCAATTCCGATGAATTGAATATTATCTTGATATGTTCGTTTGAGTTCTGCGACCGCAGATGCTTCAGCTCGGCATTGGCCTCAATTGGGGGACCAAAACCACATAGCAGTAGGAACGCCGTTGAATTCGGAAACCGAAACGAGTGAACCGTCCACTGCTTGTATTTCATTTGGGATTGTCAGCGATGCTCCACTCGTTTGGATACTTGTGTTGTCTCCCATAGAGTCACTGCAACCAAAAAATAAAATGGTTACAACAACAAGTGGGAGTAAATTTTTTTTAGTGAAAATATGGGGGAACATACTAGAATTTTACCCGTTTCATATTCTGTTAACTATGAACTTGGTTATTGTATGTTCTGCATAGCTGTATCGAAAGAAATATGCATTGGCTCTCTATCAAGAACATAAACTTGGTTTACATCCTCATCAAGAAAAGCAACTAGGTCCAAGATATCGTAAGGCAACATTCTCACACAACCACGCGAAGCTGGTATTTGTTCTTCTACTGAACCATATTTATTTGTACCATGTATGAGTATGCCTCTGACCATATTATTTGAATTAGATTGTTGTTTAGGGTAAAGCCGAAGTACTACCGTTGTTAGTTCCCCAAAAAGATCATTGTCTGACCATAGAGGGTCTCCGGGAAGATCATTTGTAACCTGTGGATATTTACCTAAGCATGATTGTGGAGTCCATTGAGCAGCTAACTCATCGACATCACACACAGTTTTTTCAGCACCAATAGTCGTCATATAGCCAACAGGGGTTCTTTGTGTATTTAGGCCATTTCCTAAGAACTTCCACTCCTTCGTATACCAATTGTTGACGGAACCTCTACCAGTTGAAATCTTGTATTGCTTTCTTAATACGCCATCAACAATGTGATACAAAATTTGTTCTTCAGGATTGATAATAATTTGAGTTCCTACGAGCTCGCCAGCCGATTCTTTTATGAGTGTGAGACCTGCTTGCACAGGACTAGGTAAATCTTTTCTGAGAGTAGAAATTCTGTCATCCGATTCTTCAGAAACTAAATTCTCTATAGAGTTGACTATTGTGTTACCAACATTCTTCTTTTCATCAACAGAACGTCCCTCTATTTCGCATTGATCGCAATATAAATTTGGAGGCGAAGCTGCAAGGGAAATTTTATCTGGGATAATAACTGCTTTGACCGGACTATTGACTTGGGCTGTCTGTCTATGAAATAAGGGAGAATTTAATTCTTGTTTAACAGGTGTGCTCAGTACTTTTGCTTCACTGCAGCCCAACAATAGTAAGCTCAAAGCAAATAGTCGAAGAGTCTGTTTACTCATTAAATTCTCTTGAGACATATTAAATAATATCTATTCCTTGTTCTGGCAACTACGCTTGCAAGATATGCGATGGACTTCTTTCTTTTCCCCAACATTGCGTGACGCTCCCGCTGACGCGGAAGCGATAAGTCATCAACTACTCGTCCGAGGCGGGTTTATTCGTCAATTACATTCCGGACATTACACACTGCTTCCTTTGGCATTTCGGGTTCGTAAAAAAATAATACAAATTGTAGAAGATGAGATGGACGCTATTGGAGGTCAGGAAGTCCTAATGCCAACATTGCAGCCTTCTTCTATTTGGAAAGATTCTGGTCGTTGGGAATCAATGGGTGAGATTATGTTCAGGCTTGAGGACCGTCATGGGAGTGAAGTTGCTTTAGGGGTCACTGCCGAAGAGATTTTCGCCACGGTCGCTAACGAAATTTCTTCGTATAAGCAACTCCCGCAAATGTGGTATCAAATTCATACAAAATACCGTGATGAAGCCCGTCCTAAAAGTGGGTTATTACGTGTTCGCGAGTTCACCATGAAAGATGCGTACTCATTTGATATTGATGAGGATGGTCTTGATGAAGCCTTTGATAAACAACATCAGGCTTATGTAAAGATCTTTGAGCGTCTTGACCTGGATGTGATTCCGGTTGAAGCTTCCTCAGGAAATATGGGGGGTTCGGACAGCATTGAATTCATGGTTCGAGCCGAATTAGGTGAAGATGATGTGCTTATTTGTGGTGAATGCGGATACGCAGCGAATATTGAAAAAGCGGTTTCTCAATTGTCTGACATAATCGACGAATCTGGACCTGCCGCTCCGGAAAAATTTGCTACTCCTGAAATCCGGACCATAACTGCTCTTGCTGATCTCGGGTATGCAAGTGAAACACAGATAAAAACCATGGTCTATGTCATTGATGGACAGATCACATTAGTTCTCGTTCGAGGAGATCATATGATCAATGAACAGAAATTAGCGGATGCAACGCAAGCAGTGAACCTTCGCCAAGCATGGAAAAACGAGACGATAGAAACTCTTGGAGCTTCACCGGGTTCGCTGGGGGCCGTTGGGGTTTCAGATTTACCTATATTGGCTGATCATGCTCTGAATGGTCGCACGAATATGGCAACGGGCGCCAACGAAGACGACTACCACCTTTCTGGCGTGGACATTGATCGTGATATTAATGTCAGCGAGTGGTTGGATCTGCGCGAGGTGCAAGCTGGCGAAGCATGCGTGAGTTGTGGCGGGAACCTAGATCTCGTTTCCACAATAGAGTCAGGTCATATCTTTAAGCTTGGTTCAAAGTATGCAGAAGTTTTCGGAGCGAAAGTCCTTGACGACAATGGTGTCAGCAGACCTCTCATCATGGGCAGTTACGGCATAGGTATTGAAAGGGCTATGGCGACTATTGTTGAAACACACCATGATGATAAGGGAATTGTGTGGCCCGTTTCCGTAGCTCCCTTCCATGTCGTCATCACCGTTGTGCAAGTAAAGGATGAGGAAAGCATGCAGATCGCTGAGTCAATCTATGCAAATCTTCTTGACGCAGGAATTGAAGTTTTGCTTGATGACCGTGATGCCCGTGCTGGAGTGAAGTTCGCTGATGCCGAGTTAATTGGTATCCCTATTCGAGTTACTATCGGGCCAAAAGGAATCGCTGATGGTGTTGTTGAAGTAACAACTCGGGGAGATGGCGAAATGAATCTCATCACAATTGAAGATGTCGTTTCAAACATCAGTAGTTCATTGACGTAACTCCCATTGTTTCTATAGAGGGTTTTCTTCTCGGAGTTCAAACTGGTCTATATAAAAACGTAACGCTTCTTTTCTTTCTGCTGTTTCATATCCGAATTGGGTGATGTCGTACGTGAGACGACCGTACTTGCCCCTTGGATGTTCTTGCATGAAAGAATCCATCGCGTTTTGGGCTTCTAGGGTGAATGGTTGGTCGGCGAATGCGTAAATGCGTTCTACCATGGCAATATCATCGGCCATGAATTCGTGAAAACGGACGTCCATTGATTGTGATGGTGGAAGGATATGACGGTCTTCGGCGCCTCTTCGAAACATGGTTTCGCTTCGTTCAATCCAATATCTACCGGCATCGCGTAAGTGTTCGGGTTTGGTTGATGTTCTTGCCGTATAGGTGATCATGGTTGAGAGTGATTGTGCGACAGAAACCGGGTCTCTGTGGGTGCAGAGAAAAACTGCGTCAGGGAAAGTGGTTAATAGGGGTTGGAATTGTTCAACGTGTTGTGGGCTTTTGAGAATCCATCTTTCTCCTCCACCTATATGCGTGCAGACTTTAAGAACGGTTTTCATCCATTGGTACCAGGGTGTTTGATCAGTTTCTATGTACCAGTTGCGATAACGATCGTCGCATAATGTTGTTTCCCAAAGCATGCTTCCAAAGGCAGGCATCATTAATTGGATTTCTTCATGGACGTGAGCGGCATACATGTCATGCATGCGACGGAAATGAGGAAGTGCGTAGTTCAGCCCAGCCAAACTTGTTTCTGTCCGCTGGTACCTTGGGTCAATGGGGAATTCTTTACCTTGTTCTTCTCTGGGTGGGACGGGTTCTAACGATTCCCAATATTGAAGTGATCGAAGTGACGGGTCAGCTGCTATGAGATTGTGGAGGTGTGTTGTTCCTGTCCGTGGTTGCCCAGCAATAATTATGGGTCTTTTGATCTCTATCGCATGTATTTCAGGATGTCGCTTAATGTAATCGACTAAGAGGAGTCGTTGTGAAGCGTTAGTAACGAGGGTATTCCATAAACTTACTTTTCCTGATGGGCGAAAAGTCTGAATAGAATCTCCAATTCCGGTTAGGAGTTCTAGTGGTTCTTCTATGAGATCATCTCCAAAGTCATCTAATCCTGTTTTGTTAACTGCTTGTTCTTTCACAGCGTTCACTGACCAGTTAATAGTTTTGGCTTCGACTTCTGCAGCGTTTAGCGCTTCTTCTACACCTTCTGGAAATTGTGGCTGTAATAGGTCAGTAATTTGGATGAAGTCAGGGTGTGAAGCCATAACTTGAGAATCGCATTTCCTGAGTCGGATCGCAATTCGTTAAATGAGAGATATGTTCCCCTCAGTGAACAATCACTTTTAACCCTCTTTTGTCCTACACCACAATATTGGCATACGATCAATGTGGTGCCATTTTCATGGTCTACTACATTACAGATATTGGGTACAAGAATGAGAGGGGGGTAATGAGCGAAGTCGAAGAGACAAATCATACTGCGAGTATTACTGCCACCATTCTTGAAGAAGAAGAAGCGCGTCGCGCTGCATTAGAAGCCGAATCTGAAGAAGTCGTTCTCCCTGATGATCTTCTCCCCGGCGTCGGAGACGACGAAATGAGTTTCCGTGACGGTGTCCGCGAAGGTGGAAAACCAATGATGATTGTGTTGCTTCTTCTCTCTGTCGTTGAGGAATTTGACCGTGTAGCGATAACTGTTCTCGGTCCCGATATTCAAAAAAGCTTAAATATTTCAGACACTATGCTTCTTGGTCTCGGAAGTTTCGGAGGAGTTGTACTTGTCCTTTCAACTATTCCTTTCGCATGGTTATCTGATCGTTACCGCCGCCTCAGCGTACTTTCAATCGCGACAGGTGTATGGGCTGCATTGACAGCTTTCACGGGAACGGTTCAGAACGCTTTCCAGATGGCTATAGGTCGTGCTGGTTCTGGACTTGGAGCGGGCGCGAAAATCCCGATATCTCCTTCGTTAATAGCTGATCAGTACCCTATAGGAATCCGAGTTCGAATCTTCGCAGCTGAAGCATTGGGAAGACCTACCGGTCAGGTTATCGGACCTTTTATTGCCGGTGGGATTGTGATGCTCGCCGGTGATGGACCCGATGACTGGCGTATAGCTTTCTATATTTTCGCTATTCCCGCTTTGATACTTGTCGTAGCAATATTTCTTCTCAAAGAACCCAAGCGCGGGAAGTATGAACAGGATGCAATTCTTGGAGAAAGTCTTGAGAAAGAAGAAGAGGATCCACCGGTACGGTTATCGTCGGCTTTCCAACGGCTCAAGAATGTTCGTTCTTTCTACTATCTTGTTGTCGGTATAGGTGTTTTGGGGTTCGCCCTAGTGGCAGTACCAGCAACCATGTCTCTTCTTCTAGAAGAAGTTTACGATTATGGGGCATTCAAACGGGCTTGGATCATATCTGTTAGCTGGAGTGCCGCCCTTGTAGCTATTCCCATTGCTGGAAAGGTAGGAGATAAACTGTTCCGTAGCGACCCTCGCCGAGCTCTATGGCTTATGGGGATTCTTATCGCCCTGTACGGGGTTTTCGTGACAATCGGTGTGCGATGTTCAAATATTACCCTCCTCGTTATTTTCTACACTCTTGGCAATGCCTGCCAGGGCGCCGCTTTCACCCAAATGAAACCAACGATCTCAGCGGTAGTGCCATACCGGATGCGAGCTCAGGCGTTCTCACTCGTTGGCGTTTACATATTCCTCATGGGTGGATTCTTCGGTGGTTTGCTCACAGGGGCCTTCTCTGACGCGTATGGGGAAAGAACAGCTTTAACAATTGTTGTCCCGCCAGCTGCTCTGATTGGTGGCTGTCTCATCATGTATGGTTCTCGTTTCATGAAACGAGATATTTCCTTGGTTGTTGAAGAATTACTCAACGATCAGGAAGAACAGCGGAAAGCAAAAGCTGACCCTGATCAAGTCCCCGTCCTACAGGTACAAGGAATGAACGTTAGCTACGGCAACCTCCAAGTGCTCTTCGATGTTGAATTAGAAGTTAAACGAGGTGAAACCCTGGCTCTGCTTGGAACCAACGGGGCTGGTAAGTCAACGGCGTTGAGAGCTATCGCCGGTCTGAAAATGCCTGACCGTGGCGTGGTCCGTATGAATGGTAGAGATATCACGTTGGTAGATCCCGAATACCGTGTATCGATGGGGATGGTGCAAGTCCCCGGAGGGGAAGCTTTATTTTCAAGCCAAACAGTAGGGGAAAACCTGGAAGTATGGAGTTGGCTAATAGAAGATCCGGAGCTTCGAACTGCGCGGATGGAGAAGGTCTTCACCGTCTTCCCACAACTCAGTGACCGTTTGGAAGATAAAGCCGGATCTTTATCAGGTGGTCAGCAACAAATGCTAGCGCTTGCTAAAGCAGTCATGCTTGAGCCAGAATTGCTTCTCATTGACGAATTGTCGTTGGGTTTGGCACCCGTTGTCGTTCAGGACCTACTACGGGTAGTTGAGCAGTTAAAAGAAGATGGGGTCACTATGGTGATCGTCGAACAGTCAGTCAATGTTGCTCTTTCAATCGCTGATCGAGCGGTTTTCATGGAACGTGGACGTGTCCAGTTCCAAGGGCCAGCTCAGGAACTCCTAGAACGCGACGATCTACTCCGAGCAGTGTTCCTTTCCGGCGAAGGAGCATAAAGTGCTTTCAGTCTTCGCTGGGATTCTCTACAGCAACGAAATACTTTTCCAAGGTTTCATTGATGGAATGGTGTATGCCCTTGTCGCCATTGGGCTCGTCCTTATTTATAAAGCAACTGGGGTTATTAACTTCGCTCAAGGAGCCATAGGTACTTTCGGTGGTTTCGTAATGGGTATGGTCATGGTCAACTATGGCCTTCCCTACTGGCTTGCTGCGATACTTGCCATAGCTGCGAGCGCAGCGGTCTCAACGGTGACGGAACTCCTTATAGTCCGCCGTCTTTTCACACGACCCCGTCTTCTTCTGTTTGTCGCTACGTTAGGTGTCGCTCAGCTAGTTGCCTTGCTGCAAATTTGGTTACCTACCGTTGATGAACGAGTTGACTATCCCACGCCATTGAAAGGGTTTTGGGAAATCGGTGGGTTGAACATATTGCTTCGTGGTGAACAGGTGACAGTACTCATAGTTGTCCCTACGTTAGTGATTCTCCTCGCTTACCTTCTCCAACGGACAAGGTTTGGGTTAGCGGTCCGTTCAGCAGCTGATAACCCCGGAGCTGCACAACTTGCCGGTCTCTCAATTAAATCCGTGTCGACACAAGTTTGGTTTATTGCCGGTGTTTTGAGCGGTATTTCAACCCTATTAATTGGACCTATTCAAAAACTTGACGCTGGTGGTATTGGAACAAGTTTAGGACCCGAACTGCTCCTGTTCTCTTTGACAGCAGCGATGTTTGGTCAACTTGCGTCTTTTCCCCGTGCTTTAGGTGGCGGTCTAGTTGTCGGAATCGTGAACAGGCTTGTGCTGGCGAACAAATCTAAAGGCTTCCTGGGAGAATGGGGTATCGGAGATGGTTCGAACCTATTAGCGATCTTTTTGATCTTATTGCTATTGATGTTGTTCATGACTCGAGGAGCACGGTCAAGCGAACAGTCCTGGGTCCTCACCCCTCGGTTACGTTCAGCTCATAAAGATCTCGTGCAATACCCGTTATACCGTTGGATTTCAACTGCAGGTATGGTGATTCTGGCTCTGGCTATTATTTTGCTACCGCAAATGGTTGATAAGCCAAGCCGGTTGATTGCTTTCTCCAGTGTTCTTGTAGTGATGCTTGTCGTCCTTTCCGCCGTCGTACTAACTGGGTGGGCCGGGCAACTCTCGTTAGGTCAGTACGCTTTCGTTGGTGTCGGCGGATTTATGACCTCATATTATTGTGCTTCATTAAACTATTTTGCCGCTCTGGGAATCGGAATGCTTTGGGGTGCGGGCGTCGCACTCGTTATTGGCATTCCAGCCCTTCGGCTTCGCGGATTGTATTTGGGAATAGCTACGCTCGGATTTGCCCTGGTTGCTGGTAGATGGATCATGTCTATTGATCGTTTAAATACCAACCCCGCAGGTGGATCTAAAGTCAAACCGCCAGTGATCCTAGGTCGTTACGACCTAAAGTCAGACAAGGAAGCTTATTATTACCTGTGCGTCGTGGCCGTTGCCGTCGTTATTTACCTGTTATGGAGAATGCGAAAATCTGGAATTGGTCGAACTTTAATCGCTGTTCGTGACAATGAAGTCACTGCCTCTGCTTACACAATTTCCCCAACACGAGCGAAACTCATCGCTTTCGCCGTTTCAGGAGCTATAGGTGCGTTAGCTGGAGGGCTTCTTGTCCCCGCTACTGGGTCGCTCAGAGCACTCGCTTTCCAACCAGATAAATCACTTTTGGTAATGTCAATCGCTGTTGTTGGCGGAATTTCATCAATAACTGGTGCTGTTTTGGGAACAGTGTTTCTTGTAGGTATCCCTACAGTATTTGAAAGCAGCGCTCAGGTACGTCTCTTTTCTAGTGGGCTCGGAATGCTTGTTGTTCTCATGTATTTCCCTGGTGGGCTTATATCTTTACTGCATAACGCACGCGATACTTTATTAACATGGATGGCTCGCAAGACTAACTGGTCACCGCCACATAAAGGTCAGTCAACTGTGATCTGGTCGCGAGGCGATGATGTCGGGAAATTCGATAATCTCCCCAGTACCGTACCGGCATTAACAACATCAAATGTTTCAGTTCGCTTCGGTGGTCGACTCGCTGTAACAGACGTTTCAATAAATGTGCAGCAAGGAGAGATCGTTGGTCTTATAGGAACAAATGGAGCTGGAAAAACGACGTTGATGAATGCTATATCGGGTTTTGTTCCCGCTGATGGTGAAATCGAAGTGTACGGGTCCGCTATTCAAAAACGGGCAAGCCATGTTCGCTCAAGAAACGGTATCGGTAGAGCATTCCAAAATGCGAAACTATTTGGAAGCCTCACTGTCCGGGAGACAATTATGACAGCATTGGAATCTCGAGAACGCTCCCTGCTCATCCCTTCAATGCTGGGGGTGCCTCCATCTCCTTTCGCTGAGCGCCGGAAACGAAAACAAGCAGAGGAAATTATCCATTACCTAGGTCTAGGCCGTTATGCTGACCAACTCATCTCAGAACTTTCAACAGGTACGCGACGCATCGTTGAACTTGGTTCATTAATTGCCCTTGATACCCAGTTGATGCTCCTTGATGAACCGACAGCAGGAGTGGCACAAAAAGAAACTGAAGCATTCGGTCCGCTTATCCACGCGATTAGGAAAGAATTGGGAAGCTCTATTCTTCTTATTGAACATGACATGCCGATGGTGATGTCCATTAGTGACCGTATTTATTGTTTGGAGTCTGGTTCAGTCATCGCTGAAGGGTCACCAGAAGTTGTTCGGAACGATCCGGGTGTTATCGCTTCGTATTTAGGAACTGATGAACGCGCTATCCAAAGAAGTGGGGAAGGGTCTTCCACCTAACTTCTATGCCCAGGTGCACCACTGGTCAAGAGGCATCCGTTTTGATTCAAGTGAATTGACTGGTTGTTCCCAGTCCGGGTATCCAATGGACATTCCGCAAAAAAGCATTTCATTTTCCGGGGATTTTACGAACGCTGAAACAGCTTCCTGATGCATAGCCCAGGCTTCCTGAGCGCAGGTTCCAAAACCAGCTTCTTCAGCTAGCAGCATAAAATTTTGGAGGAACATTCCAAGGTCCGACCATTGAGCTGAACCCATGCTTCGGTCAATAAAGCAAAAGAATGCCGCTGGGGCGCCGAAGAAATCATAGTTCTTTGACATGTTTGCGAGCCTCGCCGCCTTATCTTCTCGAGGGATGCCAAGTAAGGCATACATTTCTTCACCCAATTCATACCTGTTCGTTCTGTACGGTTCCTGTAGTTTTGGCGGGTAAATAGGATATTCCGGTTCGCCTAAAGCAAACTCCTGTAAATGTGTTTTAAAATCATTCATCCGTGAATCGTTAATCACGTAAATTCGCCATGGTTGGACGTTACCTCCAGATGGAGCTCTAGCTGATTTTTCAAGCAATGATGCAAGAACTCCATCCTCTATAGGGTCAGGCAAAAACCCTCGTATAGATTTTCTTTGCTTAACTGCTTGTGAAACGTTCATCTTTCCTCCAAACGATTTAGCTTCAAGTATAGAAATATCAGACAAGCAATCGGGTTTTGCCGAAGATTGACTCGTACATTATCAGTGATGACGCCTATTCTCAGCCTGTTAATACCTATGATCTTTGTTAATAACTCTTAAACCTTCAATAGTTGCCACACAGTAATCTCAACGGAATTTAGTGGTTCCTTCTAAAGACACCAGACAATAGAAAACAACTAATTTTAACGAATAGCATAAGAGCTAAAACCCTGTATTTTTACTAGTTGGTGTTATGTTTGTGCAGGTGAGATTATTAATTGGTTTAAGCTATGGTGAATGGGCGTTGAGAGACCAAATCTCACCGTCACGTAAAATAAAACCTGAGTTCAAACACTTTTCTAAAGTCAACCAGCCACTTCAAATAGTTAGGGGCTTATAAATGAAAGATGATTTTCCTTTTGAGACGGCAATAGTAACCGGCGGATCTGGATTCGTTGGAAGTCACCTATGCGATGCTTTGGTCCAGGCAGGGGTTGAGACCATAAGTATTGACGATTACATTGCAGGAAAATCAGAAAACCTGATTCAACTTCGCGATTACAAGAACTTTTCGGAAGTCTCCTGCGATATCACTGACACGGATGCCCTCAGTAAAATCATTCAAGATATCGACGTAATCTTCCACCAAGCAGCATCAAAAAAAACTGTTTGCCTTCGTGACCCACGCAGAGATTTACAAGTTAACGGAGGAGGAACCTTTAATTTATTAGAACTCGCAAGAGACCGAGGAGTGAAAAAATTCGTACACGCGTCTACAGGGTCGGTTTATGGCGAAGCGATATATTTACCTCAGGATGAGAATCACCCAGTTGCTCCTACCTCATACTATGGAGTTAGCAAGCTCGCAGGAGAAAGTTAAGTCAATGCGTTCAACAAACTTTACGATCTTGATACGACTGTCCTTCGGTATTTCCATGTGTATGGTCCACGTCAAGAAGACGGAGAATTCGGAGGAGTCGTAGCAATATTCATGCGCAAGATTCTAGAAGGTCTCCCTTTGGTCATTTTTGGCGATGGATCACAAGAAAGATCATTCACCAACGTAGATGATGTTGTAGAAGCAAATCTTCGTTCAGCTTACATTCCGGAAGCCACTGGAAAAATTTACAATTGTGCTTCCGGAATTAATGTCACTATCCAAGAATTAGCAGAGCAAGTAACGCAACTCGCTGGTGATATAGAACCACAAATTAAATACGGGGATTGGACCCCAGGTGATATCCGAAAGTTCGAAATTGATAACAGCAGAATATGCGCAGATCTTGGTATCGAATTTGAAAAAGATTTCAATCGAGGATTAGAAAAGACTTGGGACTGGTTCAATAGTAGAGGAAGTTAATGATGTCGTCGTACAGAAACAGGGGGCGCGTTCATGTATAAAGGGCAATGCATAAACGTAGTTGTCCCTGCGTACAACGAGGAAGAACTGATCCAAACGATGCTTTCGGGAATTCCAGATTTCATTGACCATATCACCGTAATCGATGACAGTAGCGTCGATGCAACGAACAGTCTCGTGGTAGCAGCAGCTGCAAAAGATCACCGCATAAAACTACTAACACATAAGCAAAACATGGGATTAGGACAATCATTGATTGATGGATATCTAGCAAGTTTAGAAACCGATGCAGATATCACCGTCGTAATGGCTGGCGACAATCAAATGGATCCAGATGACCTGCCAACCTTGCTGAACACTTTAATCGAAGGCGGCAATGATTACGTAAAAGGTAACCGTCTGTTACATGCCGATGTTCATACTATGCCCAGATACAGATATCTAGGAAACTCACTACTCACCTTATTAACTAAGTTTGCTACAGGATATTACGCCCTTATGGACCCACAATGCGGATATACAGCTATAAAGAACACTGCCTTAGCAAAAATCCCAATTGAAAAAATGACGAAAGGTTACGGCTACAACGCTGATATTTTAACCATGTTGAACATACAGCAATTCTCAGTCGCAGATTGTGAAGTACGCCCAGTCTACAAAACCGAAACAAGCAACATTAAGGTCAGCCGTTACATTCCAAAGATTGTCTGGCTTCTTACAAGACTATTTATTAGGCGACTCTGGTGGCGGCATGTAATTTTAGACTTCCACCCCTTAGTCCTATTCTACGCATTTGGGATTTTCCTGATTACTTTCATCTCCATGCCTTTATCAGTGAGATTCATCTACGTTTACGCTCAAACAGGTGAACTCCCGAAGACGACAGCGATCCTATTTGTAGTGTCATTAATGACTGCCATCCAATCCACCTTGTTTGCTATGTGGATGGACATGGAATATGGGTTTCGACGCCGCGCTTTTCATGGATCAGGGAATTATTAATGTCCCCACCGAAAGAGACAGCTCTTCCTATCTTGGCATGCCCCGATTGTCATGAAATTCTGGCGTTAACAGTAGAGAGAAATCTTGTATGCCATGGCTGCAGTACCGAATATCAAGGTCACGATGGCATAGCACAATTAATAGGTTCAAAATCGAAAATCAATTTCTCCGAATTACAGATACAGGACGAAGTAAGCGCCCTATACGAAAATGTACGGTATACGGTCGATACCTCTGTGAGATATCACCATGACGCTTTAGTTGATGTAATCAAATTTGCAAACCCCAGCGGAGATCTTCTTGAGGTTGGTTGTGGGAATGGTTCATTCCTTGAGATGCTCATATCTCAAGAAAAAGTTAAATCCCTTTCCGCTATTGATTTGTCAAACGAAATGCTGAAATACGCTAATTCCCGAATGTGCTCCACAGAACGGGACATTCCATGGCGGATCACAAGAGGCGATGGCGAAAGACTGCCATTTAATGATGCTTCTTTTGATTGTGTCTTTGCACGTGGGTTACTCCATCATCTCCCAAGCCCAAAGAAAGGGGCATCTGAGATCGCTAGAGTTCTCAGACCAAATGGCACTGCCGTCCTCGTAGATCCTTATCGAAACCCCGTCTCTGCTATTCCAAGACTAATTAGTCGAAGAACTTCCCACTTTGACGCTGACCACAAAAACTTTTCTCTACGTGAACTCAAAAAAATCTTCACCGACAAATTAGAAATCGAAGAAGTTAAATTCTGGGGTTACCTTGCCTACCCATTATTGGGATTCCCTGATGTCATAGATTTCAACTGGTTGCCACTGCAAAAGCTGTATCAACCTCTCGTAAATTTTGACAACGGAGTTTCAAAAATCCCTCTAATCAATCGACTCAGTTGGGGAATCACTGTAAAGGTCGCCAGAATTGCAGAGTGACAAGGCTTTCCGTGCGCCCATAGGTGCTCAAGAACTCGAGACAGAGTTTTAATATGTGCGGGATACTAGGTGTTGTGAGTACGGAAGACAATCATCTCACATCTGAAGACGTCAAGCTTCTCGTTGGGGTCGGGAGAAAAGCCCAGCGCAGAGGGGTTGATGCCAGTGGTCTAGTGCTAATGGAATCCGACCATAACTTTCAGATAGTTAAAGCAAATCACGGTTTTGGAACAATGATACGTACGCGTGAAGGACGGGAACTGCTTCGTCAAGCACGCGATGGAGATACCTGCAGTTTATTTGGGCATAGTCGACTAGAAACTCATGGCTATTCTGGTGCTTCCAGCAACAATCAACCAGTCGTCATAGGGAACTGGGTAGTAGTCCATAATGGGGTCATAACTAACGCTCCTTATCTACGTTCTGAAATTGCAATAGATGACCTTGGCATTGAAACAGACACGGCAGCGATCGCACTTCTTCTTCAAGAATGGGAGCAGAACGGAAGAAGGGACAGCATTGACCAAGTTTTCGAGAAACTGCAAGGAGAATATACCGTCATTGCAGCTTCGATCTCAGGAGAAATATTATGTCGAACGAATGTTGGTAATTTATATAGCACAGAAACCAAAACAGGAAGCGTCCTCTTAGCCAGCGAACCAAGGCAGTTTCCCGACAGACTGTTGGATGGCTGCAAACAAATTAACCTGAACACAACTATTACCCTACGAAGCCGCAGCAAAAGAGATGGAAAAATCTCTATAACTAATGTTAGCCGTAAAGAATTAGGGATGGAAGGCGCACAAGGTCTACATTTGAAAAAAGGTCAGTTGGATTCAGGCTTCTCAGACAGTATGACCACCATTGCCAAGAATGCTCAAGAACAAGCGCTGAACTTAAAGCGTTGCACGAAATGCGTGCTTCCAGAGACTTTCCCAGGTATCACTTTTGATAACAACGGAACCTGCTCCGTATGCAATGACTTTAAGCTTCCTAAATATCCAGGGATAGAAAAGTTTGTTTCAGATCTGGAGGAAAACCTTTCAAGTAGCAGAAAAGTCCTCGTCTGTTTAAGTGGTGGTCGAGATAGCTCATACATTCTTCACTTAACCCACTCTCTAGGTTTCACACCCATCGCTTATACATATGATTGGGGAATGGTGACTACCGCAGCGAGAGAAAATATGTCACGCATGTGCGGCGACCTCGGAATAGAACACATCGTGGTCTCCCCAGATATCAGAAAGAACCGGACTAGGATCAAACGCGCTTTAATTGCTTGGTTAAAAAATCCAAAACTTGAAACTATCCCAATACTGATGGCTGGCGATAAACCATACTTCCGATGGGGCCGAAAAGTCGCCCATGAACGAGGCAACCTACCAGTGCTTCTTGCAGATCACCCGATGGAAACTACAGGGTTCAAAGCAATGCTCGCAGGAGCAAATCCTTCTCTTGACCATGCTCAAGGGAGTTCATACAGGTTAGGTCTTACTAATATGGGACGTATGGTGTTCTCCTATAGCTCCCATGCAATCCAATCTCCCGGACTTATTCCTTCATTGGCGCAAGAAGGCTTAACTGGATTTATTGACTACTACGTCAGAGGGCATAAAGATTTTTTGAGACCATTTTCTTATATCCCATGGGAAGAAGAAAAAATCGAAAATATCTTACGTTCAGAGTATGAATGGAGCTCAGGCGAAGATCGATCAGTTACATCTTGGAGAATGGGTGACGGCACTGCCCCCTTTTATAACCTCATGTACCTCATCGGCCTCGGCATGACAGAGCATGATACTTTAAGATCAAATCAAATCCGATTCGGTCTGATGGAAAGATCCGAAGCTATTAACAGAATTAGGCAAGATAACAGTTTTAATGCCCTAGGTCTTGCATCATATTTCGCGACTGTTGGAATTAACCTAAATTGGGCAGGTGACCACATACAACGCTTTACAAGAAGCTATGAATGAGTTACTTATGCCTTCAACAATTTATTTGTAATAAGAATGCGGGTTCTTGATGCCAAAGCTAACGATCAATAGAACAGATTTTAGCTGGACATTCGCAGCGTTTGGAGCCGTTGGCCTATCTGGTTTAGTGATTAATCAGGTAATAGCCACCCAATTTGGAGTCATCTCTCTGGGTCGATACAACATGCTGCTGGCTGTTGTAATTATTGGGGGTCAAATCGGGGCTATGGGCATTCATAGCTCTGTACTTTTTCACACACCAAAGGCTCGTTCTGAAGGAAACCCTACTTCTGAAGTTATCTGCAGCGGGGTTCTCGCAACGATTCTTACTTCAACAGTTGTTACCTCATCGATTTATGTTGGCGGAGAGATCATTCTTCGCTCAACTAATAATTTCTATTACCTTGATGGTCTCCGAGCGATCACAATCGGACTCTTCTTATTTCCAATAAACAAAACTTTGCTGGCTCATCTTAATGGTCTTCAGAGAGTCCCTATTTTCTCAATCCTATTCTCCGGACGTTTCATTCTTCTAGCAGCTACTGCGGTTGCGGTTACCTACAACTTTGACAATGACCAATTGCTCCCCTGGACGATAACGGCTGCCGAAGGAATTATCTTTGTGGGACTTGTATTCGCAAACCACTCTGAAATTAAAGGGTTAATTCACTGGCGCAAGATGCGAGGAATGTTCAAACGTCACCTCCGATATGGATTCAAAGGTTTTTTAGGGACCACGTTGCTAGACCTAAACACTCGATTGGATATTATTTTGCTTGGCTTGATTTCTGGAAGCAGATCCGTAGGTATCTATAGTATTGCTAGTTTGTTTGCTGAAGGTCTTTACCAAGCTGCTACTGTTCCCCGTTATAACTTCGACCCTGTCGTAACAAACCTATTTGTCCAAAACAAACTCGGAGAACTACAAGACGTTATCAAGTTAGCGAAACGCAAAATCTACCTTTTCGCAATACCCATAGTGGCATTATGTAACCTGCTGTACCCCATTATCGTCAAGTTTTTGTTTTCAAAGGAACTAGCAAACGAAAGTTGGCCGGTTTTCCTAATCCTTAGTCTCGGTGTAGCCATTAGCTCTGGATACATACCATTCACGAACCTTTTGCAACAGTCCGGTTTCCCAGGGCATCAATCAATACTTCTCGTGGGCATGACTATCACCAATCTCAGCCTCAATATATTGCTTATCCCTATCTTTAGCATTAAGGGAGCGGCGCTAGCAACGGCCATCAGTTGGATCTCCCTTATCTTCTACCTCCGAAAATTATCGAATCCGATTCTAGGATTTAAAGTCTAAGAACTTCTCACTAAAGTTAACTTGTTCTTTTAACTTTTGCGCTATCTGAATCATCCTCAGAAATTAAGGATGCGCCAATTTTCGCAAAAATGTATAGGAGGACTATAGGAGCAAGGTGAAAGATCATACGATTCCCAGAGTCTCCCCAGCCGATTCTATACGGGTTCGTTCTTATCGCCCCTAAAAGCAATACTGTTAGAGTCCCTCCGGCGGTCAGTTCAAGCCAAACATTTTCATCTCGTATCCGTGGACCGAATACCATCAGAACTAACGCAATCGGACCAAAAGTCCACCAAAATGAACCCCAATAGCCCGTAGCAAAGAGATTTGAAAGAATAACTAAACTACTCTCCACAGCTTTGTCACTTGTTAGTAAATAAAATGACCAAATGACGCTAAGTCCTATCGTTACGATTTGAGGCATCCAAACGGATAATTGCTTAGTGAATTTAAATGTAGCTAATAGAGATGGGATAAGAGAAAGAGTCAGCATCAGGATGATCGTTTTGGGAGAAATAATGTCTCCACGATTCCCTTCAATCAGAAGTCTTCCAAACCAGATGATGGGAGCTATAAGAGCTGCAACAGTCAATTTAATGATTTGTTTTTTGGAAAAATATCCATGACTAAAGATGGCGAATAGGAGAAGAGACATGAATAATAAGCCTTCAAGTCTAATCAAGGCAACAACGCCGATGAGTAGTCCTGAGAATAAGGAACCGAACTTTTGAGAAACTGAATCTCTTGAAATGCAAATAGAAAGACCTAGCGAGTAAAAACCGGCCATAAGCATATGGCTGTTTAGATAACCCAATTGGCTTCTTAACATCCAAGTAGTAATCCAAAAAATTCCTAAGACCATGTAAAGGCTTAGTATCGCTATTCTAGCATTTCGTTTAGGAGAAAAATAAGTATCAGAAACAATAGAAATTGATCCAGCTATCGCCAGAAGACCTGTTACAACCGGAAGATAAACAATGTAATCTAAGCCAAATATCTCTCCGATTGCCTGGAAATTAAGGACCATCATTGGATATGAGTTCAACAAAGGAGAATCCATTGTGAAAATAGGAGAGCCAATTGATCGCCCAGTTAACAAGATCGCGTATGAGTCATTAGTTAGGATAGGGGAAACCAGTTCGGATATAACGATTAACAAAATCGACACCATGCCAAGAGCAACCAAAAGTGCTACAAATTGTTTATAGAAATTCTGTTTCCCCCCGTAAGTTGAAACTGCGCAAAAAATAGCAACTGCATACATCAAAAAAAGTCCAGCCAGAGCAGTATTAATATTTAAAGCAAAAGCTATAGCATTAAAAACAGTGAATAATGCCACCCCTACCGGCAAGGAAAGGATTATCCATAAGCTAGGAGACTTTTCAGGGATTTTGGACTTCAACAAAATTCCAAATCCACCAATTGTCAACACGCTTGCTAAAAGTATTTCGCGTATCACTGGTCAGCCACCAGATAATTCGTTTCCTTATTTGAGAAATAGTGATAGGAATCAGCATTACCAAAAATCAAAAATTTTGGACTGTCACTACTCCCTTCAAATATTATCTCCTTACTGGTCATATTACTAAAAGGGACTATCAATGGGTCATAAGAATGATCTATCTCAACCTTTGCATTAGCAAAAGAATCTAGATAAAACCCCAGAGTTTTAGAATCCATACCTTGAGAAGTAATGAACTCACTTGGGACTTTCACCACTTTCCCGTGAAGGAATTCGTCAAGTTGAATGTAATTGCCGTATCCACTTCTAGTTTTCGCTGTTGGGTGGGCAAGAACAATGTCCATGAGACTATTGGGGCCGCTACGATCTGTTGGCCACAGATGTTCATTTTGTTCAGGGCTTATAGCACTTCCGACAGAAATCCCAATAACCACCATCGAAAGAACAGGTAAAAGCAAAAAAACACTTCGCCACTTCTTCCAGGCAAAAGAGCTGAGTGCTACGACCACTGAACAAGTTGGGACAAAGTACCAAATCTGTAATTTATATTTGTAAAGATACGTTTGGAACTCATTCAAACGTGTATGTGGTTTTATAACACCAACAAACAGCAAGATAAGAACAGACAAGATTAAGGCGGCAATGGGAGCTATTTCTATTAGTGAAACTTTTTTGATATTTCTACGTTTCTCTGGTGATCGCAATTTCCCTATGCATCCTTTAAGAGGCTGAAAATTCAAATATTTTGATTCAAGCTGTGATTTGCTCACACAAAACTATAGCTTTTCTCTAGGTCAAGAGGTCACTCTAACCGACACTTAACTTAGAGACTCTTGCACTGTTACCTTCAGGGGTATTGTTACCAATTATAGAAAGAGTCGGGTTTTCCCAAAGATTGAACCGCACATTATCCGTCCATCATCATCAATGATGATGCCTGCGCCCAACGTGTTGAACTGGGATCCTCCCATAATCCAGTACCCAATTGATTGACCGGTTGACCAGTCAACGGCTTCAATGGACCAATTCTCTTCACGCACTCCGCACGTGTAAACCAAGTCTTCTGCTTGGCTAACAAAAGGAACTGAGTTCGGTGAACTGACATCAAGAGCAACCCAAGCTTCATTGAATGAACGAGAGGTGGGATCCCATTCAAATTTGTGCATGCCAAAAGGGGTATATGCCGGATCATGACCTAGAAAGAAACAAAGTAATCGTGCTCCACGATCAGGAATGTAATCGGGTGTTGATGCTGGATGATTATTCACGGTCATCGCCCCATATCCCGAGACAGTTATGGACTGCTCAGTTTGGATCTCTTTCAGGTTAGGATCACCCATGTTCGCTGGTCCCAAACCCGCTATTCTTCGAGATGGTGCATTCGGCAAACATTCCCAATCTTCAGGAATTTGATCTCGCCAAAAAAGGGTGATGTTCACAACATCATCGCCATCTCCTATAACGACAAACCTGTCCTCATCATCACCGAATCCCATAAGGCAGGGAGTAGTGCCTGAACCCCGTCCCGTCCCGTTGCGGTATTCCGCTACCCAAGCGCCGTCTTCTTCGTTAAGTGAAAGCTTTTCCCCTGTCCAAATAACCTTATGGATGTGATCTACCGAACTTGTGTATATCCCCCCAGCTTCATCGGTGCATAAGCTAGTTCGCACCCACCCGTACCCTGTGTTCCCTCGCTCTTCTTCCATTCGGGCGCAATGCTCCGCCGCATCTTTTTCAGCTTTCGGAAGTAGCAACGTGGTATAGGAACTGAAATCTCTTTCAAGGCAAATTATCCAACCGTGATCAGTAGATAGAACCAAATGACCATCATGGGTGATGTTGATCCCTACGAAAAACCCATCAATTTCTGCAGGTTTTTCCCATCTGGCTTTCTCAACAACCGCTGAAGTTCGATCCCCTGAAATAGCATCACAGAATGCAACCACTTCTTCTTTCCTACCAAGGAACAGCGTACCTTCGTTATCTAAAAGTGAATAAACGCCATCTAGTCCGGTCAAGTACCGCATTGCCATGTCGGCTGCGTGACCGATTGATGCGTCACCAGTTAAATCATCTAATCCTGCTATATCAGCTTCTTGTTGTTCCCGATTGGTGACTTCAGCGACATCGAATGTTGCTAAGATTTCTAACGTTTCGTAGTCTAGTTTTACTATCTGTTCCCTGCCATTGCTCCAAATCACTCGTTCGCCATCAGGATATGGACTGGAGATAAGCCCCCCGAAATGGCCGGGCCCGATCCATGTATGAACCAATTCGTCTTCTGACAGCCGCTTGCCACCATTCGGACGCGGCCCCGAGATAGGCGTGTTGTCTTGTTGATCGCATCGTCCATGGGCTATGGGATTCTCGCTGTCAGCGAGAAAGGGGTTTCGGTAACCTGTTGAAAACGTTTTCCTGTGTTTATTCACTCGATGTTGAACCACGTTCCAGTAACAGGAATCCAACAGTTCGTGGGTGCGGGGCAGCCATTGAATCTACCGTCAGAACCACGTGGGGTATCAGTGGGAACAATCCTGAATTCCATTTGCCACATCTGCGTAGAGAAAAAGTTCTTATCTTGTCCGAATCTTCCTTCTCCATTAGATATTTGGGCTGCAGGTCCGGAATATGTTTTTAAGGCGGCAGCAAATGAGTCACGTGTTGGATTAACTCCAGCATTCTCAAATGCATGTTTGAGGGCATACACGATAGTGCAGTCAGCGTAAGCAAAATCAGAGTTGAGAAGCTCCCCATCGGCGGTTTCTAAACCAACTTCGCCGGATGGAACCCCTCTATCGCTTCTCCCTTCAAAGACTGGGAAATGGTTTAACCATTCCTCACGGCATTGCGCTTCAAATGGGCGATCTTCACGAATGCCCCCTTCCAAAAGACTGTAGGAGTCACTGGATGTCACACACGATGCACCTTCGGCCGCTGGATTTGTTCGACTCGCACCAAATTGGGTACACATACCTGGTGCGACATCAACCAGCGTTCTACCCCAAGAAACATCAAGTACTTCAATTTCCCCGAAGAAACCATCCGTTTGGATGAAACCTAACAAAACGAATACTTCCGAAACGCCTTCGGCGGTGAATTGAGATACGGATGCTGCTGCTTCTGCATTAGAAGCGGCATTATCACCAGATGCTGTATTGATCGTTATAGTGACTGTTTCAAAGCCTGCTTCTTCCAACATGTTTTTAACTTCGACAGAAGCCGCTTGGGCCGCTGGGTTGTTTGGCTCAAGTATCCCGATCTTTGAACCTACGGCTAAATCGGTTTCAGCTAAAAAGATTCTCCCAGCTTGTACTGCAGCTACCTCTCCGGGTGGGAAGAACCCGAAGAGCCGGTCAGGGGCTGCATCAAACATGTATTGCGGGGCTTTATCCCCTAGAAGGAACACTGTGTCATTGTCTTCAGTAAAACATGGCACATACGCTGGATTGAACCCCGAAGAATTCACGACAAGGAACACCTCATTATCAAGGGTCGCTTCCGTGCATGCATTTTCCATCGTCGCCGCATCTAGAGGGTTCCATGTGATCTCAACCATTTCGAACGTGCGACCGTTGATTCCACCTGCTTCATTCCAGTCTTCAAGATAGGTTCCTATGCGACCGGAGAGAGCCTCATTAGTTAATCCATCAGGTAAAGGGTAACCAATATCACGGAGCCCTGTCAGATCAGCAATGATCACTGCAATGGTTACCGTATCTTTTGTAATTCCAATGTCAGAGGCAATACGTTCTTCCACAACTGGTTCTTCTTCAACCTCTTCTTCATCCACGTTAGTTTGTGCTTCAGGTTCTTCTACTGCCGATTCTCTTGACTCAGAGAGGGTTTCTTCAACTGATTCCTCTTCCGTAGCTTCATTCGTTGAAGCCTCAGGGGGCGACGATTGATCATCACTTTCTCCACCACAAGAAAAAGTCACCGCAGCGACTAGAACAAAGGGTACTAGCCATAGAAAAATCCGTTTCATATCTCCCCCTCGTACGTGCGCCATCCAATACAAAATTACGCTACGGCACTTACGAAAATTTGTAAATTCCCTGCTTACGAATGAAGAACTTAAAAAATTAGTGGTTCAAATTAATCAATCGCGAACCATTCTCCAGTTACTGGGATCCAACAGTTCACCGGAGCTGGGCAGCCATTAAATGTGCCATCTTCTCCACGTGGAGTATCTGGGGAAACAATGGTAAAGCGGACAACCCACATTTGAGTGGAGTAGTAGTTCTTGGATGGGCCAAACGCTCCTTGACCATTGGATCGGAACGCCATAGGACCAGAGACTTTACGTAAAGCATTAGCGAAAGAATCCCGAGTCGGGTTAATTCCAGCTCCTTCCAGAGCTTCCTTGATGAACCTGACCATGGTGCATTCCCAAGGAGCGTAATCTGAATTCAGGAACTCTCCATCAAATGTTTCAAGGCCAACTTCGCCAGATGGTACTCCCACATCGCTTTGACCGTTGAAAACAGGGAAATGGTTAAGCCATTCCTGCCGGCATGTTAGTTGGAATTCATTATCGTCTCGTAAGCCGCCTTCGGGTCTGGCGTAGGAGTCGTATGAGGTAACGCATAACGCTCCTTCAGCAGCTGGGTTGGTTCTACTAGCTCCGAATGGTGTGCAATTTGATGGAGCTGAATCAATTAAGGTCCTTCCCCATGCAGGTTGTACTGCCCCTATCTCTCCCCAAAACCCAGAAGCATAAATAAACGGGATCATGACGAAAACATGATCAACTCCTTCGGCAGTGAATTGGCTAACAGCGGCGGCGCTTTCCGCATTGGAGGCAGCGTTATCTCCAGATCCTCCATTAACTGTAATAGTGGTAGTTTCATATCCAGCTGTTTCCAAAATTCTTTCAGCTGTTGAACTAGCTGCTTGCATGGAGACGTCGCTCATGGTGAGAATCCCGATTCTTTCACCTGGGGTAATGATTGCCTGTTCTATCGCTAATTCTACGCCGACAACTCCAGCTACTTCAGCAGGGGGATTCAGAGTAAAGAGCCGATCTGGGGTTAAATCAATAAGAGCTTGAGATGCTACCTCTCCATACAGGAACAAAGTGTCGCTGTCTTGTGTAAAGCACGGTATGAATTCAGGGCTGAAACCGGGGCCATTAACGGCCATGAAAACCTGCTCGTCAAGTGTGGCTTTAATACATGATTCTTCCATTGAAGAGGTGGAAAGAGGGTTCCAATTGATCTCCACAGGCTCTATCATTCTTCCGTTGATGCCTCCCGCAGCGTTCCAGTCATTGAAGTAACTTGAGAAGCGTTCAACGAGATGTTGATTGGATAGGGCTGCTGGTAGCGGGAACCCCACGTCACGTAAGCCTTTCAGGTCAGGTATGACTACGGCTATTTTGATACTGTCAGAAGTGATTCCAACGTCAGAAGCGATTCGCTCTTCGGATGAATCCGCAGAGTTTATAGTGGTTTCTTCTTCCTGATCAGGAGATTCGGATTGGGATGGTTCGTCTGCTGTTCTCTCAATAGTTGGGGCAGGTGTTGGAGAGTTATTGACCTCTGAGAATGTTTGACTTCCACCACAGGCTGCGACCGTTGTGGATGCACAAAATAATAAGACCAAGCCCCTAGCTAGCATTGCTTTCTCCATCATCACTAAAAGATTTTCATCTGATGATAACTATGTCAAAAAGTAGGGGGGGGGCAGCTAGTTAGCTGCCCCCCCTATTTCAAGAATTAATGGTTCAAATTAATCGATCGCGAACCATTCTCCAGTTACTGGAATCCAACAGTTCGTAGGTGCAGGACAGCCATCAAATGACCCGTCTGCTCCTCGACTTGTGTCGTTTGGAGTAACTTGGAACCGTACTGCTTGCATTTGCGTTGAGTAGTAGTTCTTGTCAGGACCAAATGCTCCTTCTCCGTTTGAACGGAAAGCTTGAGGGCCTGAAATTTCTTTCATAGCTGCTGCAAATGAATCACGAGTTGGGTTAACTCCCGCATTTGTTAACGCTATTTCCATCAGGTAAGCCATGGTGCATTCACCGGGTGGATAATCTGAATTCAGCAATTCACCATCTGCTGTTTCAAGACCAACTTCACCGGATGCTACCCCACGATCGCTCTGCCCCTCAAAGATTGGGAAGAAGTCCACGAATTGCTGTCGACATTCTGCCTCAAACGCGTCATCTTCATCTACGCCGCCATCATTACTTGCATATGAGTCATATGAAGTTACACAGATAGCGTTATTAGCTGCTGGATCGGTTCGGCTCGCACCAAACGGCGTGCAGTTAGATGACGCCGAGTCAAGAATTGTTCTTTCCCAAGATGGGCTAAGAGCTCCAACTTCGCCCCAGAAGCCCGCCGCGTAAATGAATGGGAGGATCACAAAGACGTGGTCTACCCCTTCTGCGGTGAACTGTGAAACAGCTGCTCCACCTTCTGCGTTTGCTGCTGCGTTATCACCGCTCAACGTATTCACTTCAATCGTCGTCGTTGTGTAACCAGCGGCTTCAAGAACAGCCGTTGCTGCGTCTCCAGCGGCTCCAATAGCTGGGTTGTTAGAACTCAAGATACCAACTTTTGAACCCTCGGGAATGATTCCCTGAGCGACGATCAGTTCCGCACCAGCTTCACCCGCAACTTCTGATGGCGGGTTAAGCGAGAACAGGCGATCGGGCGCTGCATCAATCATGAGCTGTGGAGCGACTTCACCGTAAAAGAAAGTGGTGTCGTTGTCCTCAGTGAAACATGGAATGAACGTTTGGTTGAATCCCGAAGCATTGACAGCCATGAACACCTCATTATCGAGGGTCGCTTCAATACAGGCATTTTCCATTGTGGATGGATCCAGCGGATTCCAAGTAATTTGGACTCCTTCGACCGTTCGGCCGTTGATACCGCCAGCAGCATTCCATATATCAAAATACTTTGTAATACGTTCTGATAGATGATCAGTGGATAATGCCGCGGGAAGCGGGTAACCGATATCTATTAAACCTTGAAGGTCAGCAACGATAACCGCAATACTGATCGTGTCTGCTGTTACGCCTATCTCAGAAGCTGTTCTTTCTTCAACTGGCTCTGGCTCTGGCTCTGGCTCTGCTTCTTCTTCAGCTTCTTCTTCAGCAGGTGCTTCTTCAGCTTCTTCTGTTTCTTCAGCAGCACTGCTACTGCTTTCACTGCTACTACTACTACTGCTGTCATCGTCGTCACTACCACATGCTGTAGCGATCATCGCGAAAGAAAGCAGAATAGCTAGTAGCGCTACTAATTTCTTCATCATTTTCCCTCCCAGAAATGAATAGGTGTGTAACGGAAACCCGTTGCGCACCCGTTTGATACTTTTTTGCAAAACTTGCAACTATCTCAAACACTAGTACTGACTTAAAATACGTCAAGCTGAACTGTTTTTTACACCTTTTTATGATTTAACAAACTCTCCGAGGAGGATTGTGGCGTTTAGTGGTGCGTTTGCTGAAATGAAGTGTTCTTTATAGGTGGTGAAACGTCCTTGGCATTTGTCATTTATCTCTTCCTGCGTGTAATCCAAGTCATAGTAGGAGCGTAAACCGAGTGTTTCTCCATTTTTCATTGCTGCATCCGCGTCATCTACAGCAAAAACAATGCCTTTAATTCCCTCACCGTTTTTTTCCATTTCTTCTCGAATTGGGCTTTGGGTATTAGGAAGTGGAGAAACGAGTTCTATGCCGGCTTCCCATGCCATGGCGACGCGAACTCCGAACGATGCGGCTTCACCGTCTGTGTTTTCTGGAGCGAATTCAGCGCTAAGCAATTTTTCGAAGTATTGCTTTCCTTGTTCAAAATCCCATACGGCGACGACTATGCGATTTATGCCTTTTTCTTGCATAAAAGTAATCTAGCTCGTATTGGCGTTGGTTTTCTCTCCTGATCCGAAGAACGCAAAGAGAATTGTTTGGAGGACAAAACATCCGATGCCCATCATCCATGTTGCCTGTAGACCGTCGAGTGCGTCGCTGGGGTTTTCAGGTCGGCCAATAATGGTAAAGGCAAGTGCTACCCCTAATGCGAGTGAGAGTTGGAAGATGGTGGTTCTTCCAGCTCCTGCCATTCCGAATTGATCGCGGGGGACATCGCGCATGGCTGCTCCAATGAGTTGTGCGAAGCCAAAGCCCGCGGAAAATCCGATAAGGAGGCTTGGGAGAAGTATTCCTTTTATGTAGTCGGGTTCTACTTTCGTGAAGAGAAGATGGCATGCTAATCCGCCCGCTCCAAGGATCCCCCCAATAGTGAGTAGCGGTCCATTCCCGATTCGTTCCGCTAATCTTCCGGCAGGTGGGGAAACGAAAGCTGTTAGTAAAGGTCCTGGTGCTATGGCAAAACCGGTTTTTAATACAGACCAACCCCATGTTCCCTGTATGAATGTGGGAAGTGAAATAAGCCATGCGAAAAACGCGACGATGAAAAACAGGGTTCCTATCATCCCTACGGAAAAGGTTTTGAGTTTAAAAAGGGCTAGGTCAAAGAGTGGAGCTGGGTGGCGTTGTGAACGCACAATGAATGCGAAGACAAGTAAGGCCGCTATCGCGAATGAAGTGATAAGCCCAAATGATGACCATCCCCATTTGTTTCCTTGCGTAATCGCAAAGATGGCTGTTCCTACTCCAAGGGAAGCTAGTGGAACGCTGATGAGGTCTACTTTGGTGGGAATAGAATCGCTATAACTTTCTGTTACCCATTTGGGGCCGAAAATGATAACGAGGGCGGCAACGGGAACATTGATAAAGAACACTGCTTGCCAGTCAAATGCGTCAACAAGTAATGCGCCCAGTGTTGGTCCTAAAGCTGCTGCTAAGCCTCCCATTGCACCCCATGTTCCAATAGCAGTTTGAATTTTTGATGGAGGGAACGCTGCTAGGAGAAGGGCGAGGCCCGCTGGGTATTGCATAGCTCCACCTATTGCCTGAACGACCCGTGCGGCGATAAGGAAGTTCGCCGAAGGTGCAAGCCCAGCAGCACAGGACGCAATAAGAAAAACGAATAACCCCCAGAAGAAAAGTCTTTTGCGTCCGTAACGGTCTGCCAGCCACCCCGAAACGAGGAGTAGTGAAGCGACTCCGATTGTGTACGCGTTAACGATCCATGAGAGTTTACTTTCGGATGCTTCTGGGAATCCTGCTCGTAATTGGGGTAACGCCAATGAAATGATAGAAGTTTCTATAGCTATCATAAATGCTGCGATTGAAGTAACAGCGAGCGTTAACCATGAACTCCTTGGAATAACTACTGGATCTTCGCTCATGGGTCCTTTTCAAATTCGGTCAACGAAGAAACGCTGGAACTCCATTGATATTTAGGCAACTCTACACCTATAGCTCAATAAAACTTCGTGGATGAGAAGGTCAAGTACTGCTCGTCTGGCGGTTATCTAAATTTTAGAGGAACAGTAGAGCTCATCACAGACGAAATAATTGCGATCTAAGGCGTCCTAGTCTGTATGTAACTCTTAGATTATGTTTCGTCTTTACCTTCTGTGCAGGCGAAATGGCTTTCTTCCTTATAGGATCTTTCAGGTGAACCCATTAAGTAAGTTAAGTAGATCGATCAGCGGAAAAGTCGCCATCGTGACAGGTGCTGCTAGTGGAATGGGTCGTG
>JAYYZG010000090.1:0-7523 GCA_036687775.1 Actinomycetota bacterium | reverse complement strand
TTCCCATAGAAAATGCATTAGGAGATTCTGAAGATAGCGCCTCTAGCTCGCCGAGTTCAGCATCCGTTACCGCTGTGCAATCTTTTGTTTCTACTTCAAATCCCATTGTCGGTCGCCCCAAACATTCATCGCCATCTTGGCCTCTTATGGCACTAACTATATTTCAGTCGCTATTTGAAATTTTCGCAACTTGAAGAGATCCCTGTTCTGATAATTAGAGGATTGAGTTCGCCCCTAGCAAAACTCGGAGTTCTCCCATTAGTCCATTTTCTGGATTAACTCGCACTTCTGAACCTAGCCATATTTTCTTACTTCCAATCCGAACATAGACGTCGCATTCTCCTGGGTGTTCATTTAACAATGATGCCAGGTTCTCTAAATGCTTTGTAGTAGTTCCAGTGGATGGAATTTGGACTTCTATGGAACTAATTTTTGTCTCTTCGTCACTCTTTAGCTGTTCAACATCCATGCAGACCAATTTCAGTGTCTCATCACGGCGGTCTACACGACCAGTGATTATGACGGGTTGATCGTTTATGAGTTTATGACCAACTTGACTCATAGCTTTTGTAAAGACAATTACCTCCAAGGAACCTTCGAGATCTTCAAGAGAAATATTTGCCATCAAGTCACCTCGCGCAGTGTATTTCTTGTTCAATTCTGAAATTACTCCACCGATTTTAATTACTTTCCCATCCTCAAAAGACCCTAGTCCCGTTGTAGAAGCATCACATTTTCTCCTTATCGTGCCTTCATATCCATTTAATGGATGATCAGATATGTAACGGCCAAGCATTTCCTTTTCAAAGGCAAGTCGTTGTGGTTTTTCAAATTCTAAGTCGGGGATTATTATTTTCTCATCAAATACATCTGAATTTTCATCGGGTGCCGCTTCAAATAATGTCATCACACCCATATCTCTTTCTCGCCTTCTTGAAACGGCCTGCTCAACAATCCGTTCGTAGACGGCTAACAAGCCTTGCCTTGGGTGACCCATTGAGTCAAACGAACCAGATTTTATTAAAGCCTCAACCGCTCTCCTATTCAGAACCTGCATATCTACCCGATTGCAGAAGTCATAGAAATCGTCAAATGGTCCATTTGCGTTTCGCTCTTCAAGTAGTAAAGCGACGATCCCTTCCCCCACATTTCGGATAGCAGAAAGTCCATAAATGATTGCCTGCTCGTTGGTTTCTGTTCCTAAATCGGGATAGTAATTCATCCCCGCTCGGTTAATATCTGGGACTACGACGTTAAGCCCCATTAACCGGCATTCGCTGAGGTATATTGCTGAGTCTTCTTTCTTTCTACCCTTAACACTCGTCATGAGTGCCGCCATGTATTGAACAGGAAAATGAGTTTTCAAATACGCTGTTTGATACGCGATCAGTCCGTATCCGTAACTATGGCTTTTATTGAAAGCATAATCTGCGAATTGCGAGATAATCTCGAAAACTTGGATGCCCAGTTTTGCTTCATATCCCATTGACTCCATTCCAGAAGTGAAGCGCTCCCGTTCTTCTTCCATTGCCTTTCGGATTTTCTTTCCCATGGCTTTTCGCAATGAATCAGCATCTGCAAGGGAATAGCCTGCAAATTTTTGCGCTACACGCATTACGCTCTCTTGGTAAATCATAAGTCCATATGTATCTCTTAGTAATTCTTCTGCGTCTGGATGAAAATACTCAACTGGCTTTCTATTATTTTTCCGATCCGCATAGTCATGGTGCATATTCGCAGCCATTGGTCCTGGTCTGTACAGAGCTACCAACGCCGCTATATCTTCGAAACTAGAGGGGACTAATGCTTTCATCAGCGAACGCATTGGAGGGGACTCAAGTTGAAAAACCCCTATGGAGTTACCAGCTGCAAGAAGAGCGAATGTTTCTGCATCGTCAAGTGGAAGATTATCAATATCAATCTCCCGATTAGTCGTTTCTTGAACTAGCTCCAATGTGTCGGTTATAACATCAAGATTTCTAAGGCCAAGAAAATCCATTTTTAGAAGTCCGAGGTCTTCAACTGATTGCATCTCATATTGTGTGACTACAGGTGCATCTTCAATGTCCTTATTTTTTTCGGGTTTTCTCTGTATGGGAAGATATTCAGTTAGTGGTTCTTTGGTAATCACCACTCCCGCAGCGTGAATGGAATCTTGACGCCGAAGACCTTCAAGCCCAAGTGCTACATCAATTACTTCTTTTACAACAGGGTCGTTTTCATACATTTGACGAAGTTCAGTAGAGGATTTATATCCGTCGAGGTATTGTTCATGTTTTTCTATACAGGCCCAGAGCGGCGTGTCGCGCCCCATCACTGGAGGGGGGATTGCTTTGGCTATCTGGTCACCCACCGCATAGGGTTTATCTAGGACTCGAGCAGCATCTCGTACTGCAGCACGTCCCTTAATTTGGGAAAATGTAATAATCTGTGCAACATGGTCACGGCCATATTTTGCTGCGACATAGCTAATCATTGCGTCTCGATATCGAGAGTCAAAATCCATGTCAATATCTGGCATCGAAATGCGTGATGGATTGAGGAATCTTTCAAACAGAAGATCATACTTTATGGGGTCAAGATCAGTAATTTTCAAAGCGTAAGCAACAGCACTTCCGGCAGCTGACCCGCGACCTGGGCCAACACGTATACCCTGCTCACGCGCATAGCGAATGAGGTCCCACGTGATGAGAAAATAGGCGGAAAATCCCATGTCGCTCATTACACGAAGTTCGTAAGCGAGGCGATCAGAAATCTCTTCGTTCAGCCGATCTCCCCATCTTTCACGAGCTCCTTCGAGTGTCAAGTGTTGAAGGTATTGATCATCATCTTCAAACCCAGTTGGCAGTGGAAAATCTGGTAATAGCGGATTACCAAATTCAATTTCAACATCTGCTCTTTCTGCTATCCAAAGAGTGTTATCACACGCAACTTCCACATCTTTAAAGACGTATCGCATTTCGTTGGAAGTTTTCAGGTAATGCTGGTCTCCGTGGAATTTCAGTCTATTTGGGTCACTGATCAACGAGCCGGTTTGTACACATAGCAAAGCATCATGAGCTACGTGGTCACCTTGGTGAGTGTAATGGCAATCATTCGTGGCCAGAAGTGGCGCTCCAAGCTTCTCAGCAATTTTCATCAACGCTGGATTAGTTTGTTTCTGTTCAGGTATTCCATGGTCCTGCAATTCCACGAAAAGATTCTCTTTCCCAAATATTTCTTGCAGTCGACCCGCTCTCTCAAGTGCCTCTGCTTCTTCACCACGCAAAAGAGCTTGCAGAACTTGACCACCAAGACAACCAGTTGTTGCGATAATCCCATCGCTATGGTCATTTAGCACTTCCCAATCAATTCTGGGTTTGTAATAGAAACCTTCCATGTAAGCACGGCTTGCTATTTGAATCAGATTCTTATACCCATTGTTATTCTCAGCAAGCAAAGTTAAGTGATAATAAAGCTTTCGTCCTTCATCTGTATTGCCGCCTGAGTCGTCAACACTTCCACGCCCTCTTTTCGGTCGTTCATGGCGTGAGTCATAGGCCATATAGGCTTCAGTGCCGATAATCGGCTTAATCCCTTGCGCCTTACAGGCTCTATAGAATGGAAGAACTCCATACATATTCCCATGGTCAGTGATACCCAAACCTGGTTGCCCATCTTTCGCCGCTGCTTCAACGATCTCGTTGAGTCGAGAAGCGCCATCCAGCATTGAATACTCAGTATGGACATGAAGATGTGTAAAAGAGTCTGACACGTTGCTATCCCAAAAGCCTTAAGCTAAAAACAAATTACATATTTGTTGTTTAGTGTCTTATCTTTCTACCGCACGTTTGAGAATTTTGCCAATGGCTAGAGATATGTGCCTGGTCGATTCTGTTCATTGTCATCATCAACAACTGATGTAGTCTCCCTACCACCGGGAAGCAGTTCCCCTCCGGAACGCATGCTCGCTAGTTGCTGTTGAGTCGCCATTTGTTGAGCGAACAAAGTTGCTTGGATTCCTTGGATTAGCCCTTCCAACCAGCCAACTAATTGTGCTTGGGCTACACGTAATTCGGCTTCGCTAGGTATTTCATCCGTTCCAAATGGCAAGGTTATCCTGTCTAGCTCATCGCGAAGTTCCTGTGACAAAGCTGACCCTAATTCCTGTACAGAAGTATCATAAATATCACGCATCCGATCTCGGCTTCCTTCATCTAATTGGACTTCACGCAATTCGTCCAATAGTTGACGAAGCATTGATCCAACACGCATAACTTTCGCTGGCTGTTCTATGAACTCACCTTCAACGTCATTATCGGTCGTTTCTGTCGAAACTATCTCTGCCTCGTCGGCAGTTACATGTTCTGTTTTCTCTTCCATGCATACATCGTACAGGGTTTCACAAATTATGGAATCTAAGATTTCAACATAGTTAATAAGGGGACGTACGATTCCGCTGTCGTCAATGAACCATGCCTAGCTTTAAGGTCAGGGCCTGTTTTTCCTTGTGGGAGGTAGGCAACTGGCTCTCGAGCAACCAAAGCTACTTCCCCTATACGTGATTTTGTTATTTCGGAAATCTGTTTTCCGAACCATCCTTCGTCAAGGATTTGTTCACGTGTTCTTATCCAAGCAGTATTTGAATACAAGCCTTCCAAAAGTTCAACTAACTCATTTGTGGCGCCACGTTCAGCGTGAAACCAAAGAAAGCGAGCTTCTCCAGATAGTTCTTCTGTTAATCCCATAATTTCTGAGTCAAGAAATATTAGAGAATTACCAACATCAACCATTCCATGGTCTGCAGTAACTATTAGTGCTACATCTTTAGGGAGACTGTTCATGATTCTGCCAATTAAATCGTCAATAAAACAAACTTCAGAATCATAAAACTCATTGATCCCATGGATATGCCCGACTTTATCTAGACCGTCATAGTATGCGTAGACAAAATCTGATCCAGATTCTAAAGATTTCCGTATCAACATTGGAATACTACTTGGTAACCAATAACCCGAATAGTCCCCTCCGCGAAGGTGAGCTTCGCTGAAACCACTATTTTCAAATTGCGAAGGAGAAATAACTGGAGGAGTTGTACCTAGAAAAGGCTCAACTGGTTGAAATGATATTGGATCAATTTCCTTTATTGCTGAACCGTGTCCCGTTGTCCATCTAAGTGCATTGAGGACTTGAGTCCCAACCCGAATTTTATAACCCACCAAACCGTGCTCACCTGGTGATTTCCCAGTGGTTAATGATGTGAGAGCAGTTGCGGTAGTGGTCGGAGCCACTGTCTGTATTTTCGTCTGGGAGAAATCATCAAGATTAGGAACAAGCCCTTTCCTTTTACAGTTTATGAATTGTTCATACCCCAATCCGTCAATAAGTAAAATTACGATCTGCTTGGCCTTCAAGATTTCGTCAGGTATCCAACCTTCCCCAATAACATTGTGCTCAAGAATCGCCGGAACAATATTACTAATACATGCTCCGGCATAATCAGGGATAACTGGGTTTACTGTCATGAGAATTTTTCCATTGTCTCAATAAGATCAGTTGGCAAATGTGAAAAAAATGAGAGTTTCTTCCCTGTAGTCGGGTGTTTAAAATCAATTTTTTCTGCATGCAAAGCTGGTCTAATTTCTCTATTATCTAGCGTTTTTCCTCCGTAGAGTTCATCCCCGAGAACAGGATGATCAATAGCTGAGAAATGTGCGCGTATCTGGTGAGTTCTGCCCGTCTCTAGAATGCATTCAACAATCGTCACCTTAAGGGGGTGATCGTATCTTTCTTTAACCTGATAATGGGTTCGGGAATTTTTACCACCTTGCGTAACTGCTCTCCGTAGAGGATTCTTAGAGTCTCTCCCCAGAGGGGCTTCAATCAATCCTTTACCTGATAATAAATGACCGCATATTATCGCAAAGTACTGGCGTTCTATCTCTCGATTCTCCATCTGTTTCTTTAGGATTTCAAGTGCGTCATTTGTTCTAGCCACAAGCAAAAGTCCAGAGGTCCCTTTATCAAGCCGGTGCACTAACCCCAATCTATTTTCCTCCCCTACTCCTTTCATATCTGGATACCTCGCTAAGAGTCCGTTCGCAAGAGTTCCGTTTTCCCTACCTGCTCCAGGGTGCACGACAAGGCCCGATGGTTTCTCGACAACAACAACATCGTCATCCTCAAAGACCACAGAGAACTGTACGGATGAATCGGTTTCGAGTTGATTTGAAATAATGCCTTCAGGGTTTGGGAATAGGAGCAAGTCTCGGTCAGATGTTTTCTCCGACCCTTTTCTTACTGGAATACCATTTTTTTGGATTAATCCCTTACTGATCAATTCCGAAACTTTGGATCTGCTTAATCCAGAAAAAAATGAAATTACTCTATCGACTCGTTCACCAGCTAATGGATCAGTAACCACGTATTCAATTTCATTAAGTGGATCAGGCATCAGAGTTCTCATCCTGGTAGCGGAGAAACATTAAAATCGGTAGCCCAATCACAAGTGCCATATCAGCGACGTTAAAAATCGGCCACCATTGCAAATCAATGAAATCAACGACTTCCCCGCCTAGGAAACCATCTCCGCTTCGCACAACCCTGTCAGTGACGTTTCCAAGGACTCCGCCTAATACAATGCCATAGAAACAAAGAGTCGCTGGCTTCTTTTCGTTCCATGCGATGTAAGCAATACCTAAAGCAGCAAGTATCGCCGCAGATGCTATGTACGGGGTGAGGCTACTCCCAATAGAAAATGAAGCCCCCGAATTACGGGTTATATTTAACTGCAACGTCCAAACGAGACTAACTGGATCATTTGGATCTAGCTTTGCAGCAGCTAATGACTTCGTTAATTGATCGACGGCAACAATAACGAGGGTAGAGGTAAGAAGATACTTAACTTTTCTCTGCATTATTTCCACTCTCTAGCTAAACGCAGAATTCATCTGTCAATTACAAGTAGGTTTCTAGGGTAACAGTGGCTTTCATAAATAATGAGATAACTTACGGAAAGCAAAAATCTTAACGTCGCATAAAGCCGCCGGCTTTGTATTCAACTCTTTCTGCGGCCCACGGAATAGCTCGCAAACGTTCCTTGGGTATTGGCTTTTCTGAGACCACACATACGCCGTATGTTCCTTTTGATAGACGCTCAAGCGCAGCATCTATTTCATCAACTGCTTGTTGGGCATGAGCGCTAAGTGCGAGGTCTCGTTCGCGTTCGACAGCTAGAGTATCTCCTTCACCACCTTCTTCTCCAAAGTCCACATCTCCAGGTTCCCGACCTTCAATTAAGGAATCCGCTTCAGCTTTAAAGGATGCTGCTGATTTCACATATTTACTTCGCTCAAGGAGTAGCAACTCTTTTTGTGCTTTGAGGAATTTTTTGTCAAAACGACTCTTTGCTGGAGCCTTCTTGGCCGCTGTTTTCTTTGCTGGAGCCTTCTTGGCCGCTGTTTTCTTTGCTGGAGCCTTCTTGGCCGCGGGTTTGTTTGATGGAGCCTTCTTGGCCGCGGTTTTGTTTGCTGGAGCCTTCGTGG
>JAYYZG010000089.1:0-8193 GCA_036687775.1 Actinomycetota bacterium | reverse complement strand
AAACGCTGTGAGTTTGTGAAAGTCGAAAATTCATCCCCCGTTGCAATTGGCTCTTTTCTGCTTCACACATTTCCCGGTAATTGATAATCTCGCCAGCAGCAAATGATGACCTAAGATCACCTTCTGATGAGTGTTGATTGCTTTCACTCTTCCAATAGGGTGCCTTATCCGGAATGATCCAGCGAACCCCTCCCCGTGGGTCTTCAACATCTCCGCCGTATCTTGGTATCAGATGAACATGAGCAGGATCTACGGTTTGCCCTCCAGTTTCAGCGATATTGATTCCAACGTTAAACCCTTCTGGCAGAAACGTATCCGATAAAGCAAGATGTACTTCATTAAGGAGCTTCCATAGATCTAATTGTTCTTCGGGCAAGAGGTTAAAAAAGTTAGCTTCATGTCGTTTTGGAATAACTAGAGCATGACCTTGGCTAACTGGATATTTATCAAAGAAAGCAACTGCAGAGCGATTTACTGCAATCAATTTATCTTCATTCGCCTCTTCTGCCATAGGACAAAAGGGACAATCACTTAGACTCATAGGTTCCAACATAGCCAATCTTCAATAAATTATGAATTGAAGCTACAGTCCAGTTATGTCAAAAGTCGATTCAACTAGTGGTTTTCTTGAGTACCAACCTAATAATGAAGATCTATTTCGCGGAATTATCCTTTTCGGCAGAAATGTTGCCTCCTATAAGTTTGCTCTCGGTAAATCCATTCTCGAATTAGCTGCTAACGGTAAAGAGGAAATTTCTCTTCCCGAGCTCGCTGTTCCTTTCAGTGAACATATTTGTGAACACTTGCTAATAGAGGACAGGCAAACAACCTCTGCAAGCAGTACCTTTCTTGGTGAATGTAGAAAATTTAATCAAGGCAAAATTAGCGTAGAGAAGCTCTATGAAACCACTGTATCCAAAGGACTCGACGTCGTAATTAAGCACTTTCATAGATTGGGACCCGAGGATATACCTAGGCGATTTTTTATCGATGAAAGGAAGAGCAGGGTAAAAGGTATAGTTCTCACTCCCGAAATCCACGAAATCGCAAGCAAATCGGGCAAAGAACTAAGCGCTGAGGTTGAGTCGCGGTGGAGACTAGTTGAAACAGCCTGGTCACTAAATATAGATAGTTCACTTATCCTTTTCGACCCAAATGAGAAAACTCTTCTAAGTAAAGATAGGAGGATAAATGTTACAAGTGCTAGATCGGCGCTTAACGGCTACCAGAAAGGAAAATGCTTTTATTGTTTCAAGAGGGTAGAAATTCTTTCAGGTCATGACGAATTAGCTGACGTTGATCATCTATTCCCGCATGTGTTGCAAAGAATGGGTTTACTAGAGAATCTTGATGGAGTTTGGAACTTAGTTTTGGCTTGCCAAGACTGCAATAGGGGTCCCAGTGGAAAATTTGATTCAGTTCCCCACCGACAATACCTAGAACGACTGGAGAAACGAAATAACTTCCTGATATCTAGTCACCATCCATTAAGAGGCACGCTCATAAAACAAACCGGTCAGAATTATCAAAATAGGCATACCTTCCTACAAAACTGCCTCAATATTGCCCGTAAATACCAACCATCCGTTTGGCAAGCACAAGAGACAGAAGATCCGTTATTCTGAAATTTTCTGCGCATCTAGATGGCTTTAAATGTTTGCTTCCTAACTCGTTAAGAGCGATTATTGGGTTGTGCCGGTGAGGTTCGCCTTAATATGCAAGTCCTAGGGGGCGTACGAACAAAAACCATAACCTAGGAAAATAGGGCCCTTCCAAACAAAAAGGAATTGTTTCGGAAACTACTCCAAGCGGGGATCTCCCCTACATTCATGAACCCGAATAGCATTAACACCAGGTGAATCCAGCCTTATCCTTTTGAAGCTTTCGCCTTTACAGTATTTCAGTTCCGATTCTCTAGATATTTTTCGAATTCATGTATTTTGATTTCTAAAGTGCGAACACCCTGACGCACCCAAAGGTTAAATCTATCCTTACTATGCTTATCTCGTAAAAAAACTAGCTCAACTCGTTTATACACTTCCATTCTGCAAACTGGCACCCCGCAGATCTCATGAAATGAAATATCAACGGAGTGATTCACGCTGCTACCATTCCAGAACCAGCTATCAATTTGATTTCTGACGCGTAACTCGAATGAATCGAAATCGTTGTCCTCTAAATTCCATATTGCACAATCCGATGAGATCCCAGGAAATAACTCTGAAGACTTTGAAAGAAAATCTGCTTCAGAATCCCCCGATAGTTGGCTTTTAAAATCAGAAACTCCAATCCACAGCAAACCCCCATTGGAATTTATAAAGCCAGCGATTGATTTCATAGCACTAAACAAAACATCATTTGATGCTAAGTCACTTTTTTTCGCCTCTGGATCATTTCCTGCTCGCTTTCTATCAAAATTGATAGACGACTTAAACTCTTGTCTGCTTGACTCTCCCTCTCGAATTTCTTGAAAGGCATCTGGCGTTGCTTTACTTGTTACTTTGAATAGTCTTTTCGTTAAGTTATCTCCTTCATCAACAGGCGGAGTAACTAGAATCCTTTGCTCAAATAGTCTATCTTCGACCCAGATAAGGTCTGTCAGTTTCGGTTTCGCGTATTTAAACAAGTCAAAGAATTCAATTAGCGATAACTCCGCTCCTGGAAGGCTAGTACCGTCTTTAACATTAAGTACGAATTGCAAAAATATCCCTTGGTCAAACCAATCAGGAATTTTACTTTGGACCATTATCCTGAGATGGAGATTACGAGCTGAGCATAAATGTCTTCTGATATAAGTTTTGCTCTATTTTTCCAGAACTCTATAACATGGCCATTATCAGGGGGATACTCACCTGATAGAAAAGCAAAGCAAGTCTCGTCAATAAAGTTTGAAGTTACAATTTCTTTATTATTTTTGAAAGTAATATCTTTCTCTTCAAGCACAGCTCTTGGGGCATTATCAAGCCATTCTCCGTTTGAGGAAGCCGTTAACGGCATCAAATTTGCGGCAGAGTTTTCCGGCTTCTTACCGACATCCTCTTCGGCTTCTAAAAACTTTTTCAATTCTCCCGACCTGTTACTCTTCACCCATTTTTTCGGAAAGATATGGTGCATCTGCACATCATTGTCTACATCGAATTCGACAGATTTTTCTGGATCAAGCAAGTCTCTCTTTGGATGAGAGTAGAGTCTCAGTTCTATGCTTGATCGAATGGCTCCAGCTAAAGTTCCGTCTAATGCTAAGCCTTCCAATTGTTCCTTTTCATACATAACATCTCGTTCGAAAAGTAAATCTAGTTTTTCCTCATAATATGACTCAATTTTTTCCTTGTTATCTAACGAAGCTCCCTCTTCAAGAATTTTCACTAGCTCTTTCAAGTCATAAGTCATCCGAGTCAAGAACCCTTGATCATAACGATTAGCAAGAGCATTTCTCCAGAAGAAAGATTTATAAAGTGCTCTGAGTTGGGCTTGATTCCAACTGATTTGATCCTCCTTTTGTTCCAATACGAAACGAAGCGCAATATATAATCCCGCTGATATCGGATATGGGCATTTCTTGTAAGGAAAAAGGCCTTCCCCTACGAGCTCTTGAAACTCGAGGATGCACATCCTCAGAGTCTCAGTTTGAACATCTTTCATCATGTCAACCCAAAATTTTGCAGGAAGAGCGAGGAGTGAACCATTCTTTACATTCTCAATCTTTGTATCGCGACCACCAACTTTTCTAGGAGACGGAACATCAAAATTGCATTCGGAAAAAGCTAGATAAATTGCAGCTGCGAACTGAAGAATTAGTTCAGGGCGATCATTTGAGTCTGACCAGCCTCTTGCTCCATTCATTTCCCCTAAAGCGTCAAGCCAGCCTCTTAGATTTTTACCGCTATCAGGATTTCCCTCTTCATATGTGTCTGAATAAAGGAATGAATGAACAAGGTCAACTGTTGATACCTTGGTACCTGTTGTATTCAGCGTTTCAAATATTTCACAGATTTCTTGCAAATTATATTCTGCTGGCACCGTATAGACAGCTACTCTGGTATCCAAGATTTTTTCGGTCTTTGATTCAAGGAAATCAATCCTTCTCACCATTTCATCGTCAGACAACGGTTCAGCGTAGATCTCTTCATCGTTAATAATTCTTAAAGCTTTCATTAGTTGTTTTTTAACTGTTGGCGTTTCTTCGCTTGGAGCCAACTGAAGATAACCCTTACTTAAGGAATTAGCGAAAGAATCTAACCCCATCTTTGCAATATCAGATGATTTAAAGAACTTCACCGGACTTGTTTCATCTTCTTTCAGCAGACTCAAATAAAACGTTCCGGCAAATCTCCTTTGCTTATTTTCTTGTTTAAGGCCACCAAATGCCATTGCTAGGGACGTGCATCTTTGTCTGCCATCAAGGATCGCTAAGTGAGCACCACTCGCAAGAACATCATCACCAAAAAACGTTCGCCTTGCTTCATTTGAATCCTCTAAAGAAATTCTTTCGGTCTGAAAATCTTCTGATGATTCCATTTCCCACAAAGTCACCATTCCTAATGGACGAGCGTCAAAAACACTATTTATCAAGTCTTCAATCATCTGCACAGTCCAAACAAATTCGCGTTGAAATTTAGGTATCCGCCATTTTCCTGTTTTTATATTTCTCAACAATCCGTCAATATCTACTTCACTGGTTCTTTCGCTGCCCATACATACTCCTAGTTTGAGCTGAATTTACTAGTTTGTTACTTGAAGAACAATTCCATACCGACAATCCCCTTTAGAACCTCATAACGGATGCAAAGGCTTGCTGGCATACTTGTTTTAGCAAAGCCCTTCGATTCCTATTAATACTAGTAATCACATAAGAGGCCCAAAATCTAGTGGTTATGTGTTTGGACTCCAGTCCCAGGGGCGTACGAACAAAAACCATAACCTAGGAAAATAGGGCCTCTTCCAAACAGTAGGTAAGAGGAAATGGACTCAGGAAACACACTTAGCACCGAAGTATAGAAAATATTCAATTGGAATAACACTGATATCAACACTCTAGGCTCCTTTGCTCGCTATTTTGGTGAGATGATCTATGCCGCGCCGACTTGGTTCACTGACAAGTATCTCGGGATTGAGATCGAGCAGTACATCGGTTTCGGGTTGCTCGCTGTCGTCGCTACGGTTTTGCACTTCGCTTTGTTGCGTCTGCTCTCCATGTTCATCCGCCGTCGATACTCTGGTGATGATCTGACGTTTTGGGAGGTTGAGCGGCGCCGACTGAATAGGGGCATCCTGCTGGTCACGATCGGTATCACACTGCTGGTCGGATTCCCGATGCTCGATTTCGATTCTGAGATCGAGGACGTGGTGAATCAGGTGACTAGCCTGGTCGCTGCCGTGGGTGTACTTCAGGTCGCCTACCGCGCCATTGACATCTTTATGGATGTGCTGGCGAGACGTGCCAGTGAGACCGAGTCAAAGCTTGATGATAGCCTAGTGCCGCTATTGCGCACGTCGGTACGGTTGTTCGTGACATTCGTCGGCCTTCTGTTCGTTCTACAAAATCTAGATATCAACGTCTCTTCTCTGATCGCCGGCTTAGGTCTCGGAGGCCTTGCGATAGCGCTGGCGGCACAAGACACGGTTCGAAACCTGCTGGGCGGAGTTACGATCTTCGCCGACAAACCCTTTGAGGTTGGCGACTGGGTTGTCGTTGATGGCGTTGAAGGTACCGTAGAAGCCGTGGGTTTTCGCTCAACCCGTGTGCGCACCTTCTACAACTCGTTGATCAGCGTGCCGAACGGCAATTTGATGGATAGCGGGATTGATAACATGGGTCAACGTCGTTGGCGGCGGTATAAGACCACTCTTGGGGTCGCGTATCATACTAAGCCCGACCAGCTGCAGGCATTCGTTGAAGGTATCCGGGCTATCATCCAGTCCAACCCCGGTATGCGTCAGGACTATTACATCGTTGAATTTCATGGTTTCGGCGCTACCAGCCTTGACGTGTTGGTTTACTGCTTCATTGATGCTGAAGATTGGAACGAGGAGCTTCGTACTCGTCACGTCCTTAATCTTGACATTATGCGGCTCGCTGAATCTCTACAGGTTGAGTTTGCTTTCCCCACGCAGACACTGCACATAGCCAAGTTGCCAGGTCAGCCACAACAGCTACCGCAGATCCCCGACCGGACCGATCTCCGCGACGTTGTGAACTCGTTCGGTCCGGGAGGCAAGAGCGGTCAACGCGTTGACCAGCCAATCACGGATGGCCACGAGAGCGTTCTCGAGAGCCCTTACGCTCAAGCCGACGAAGGCTGACAGGCGGGGTCCCTTGTTTCAAAAACGGCCTCGGCTAGTTTTCAACTAGTAACACATAAGAGGCTTAAATCTAAGCGATCGGAGAGTGGTTTCCAGTCCTAGGGGGCGTACGAACAGTTCCGATAAGGTGAGGTTTTTTCGTGAAAGGGAACTCTTATAGAGTTATTTAAGCATCTCCTGTAAATATAAGGTTATGGAAGAAGCAATGGAATGGTTCCATGCAACTCCCCAGCTCTCCTCCTCCATCACATCCGGTTTGTACTGTTTCAACGTATATGCCAGTGATATTACACGCCTGGAGCATCTGCTATAAATATAAGGTTGTCGAAGAAGAAATGGAAAGGATCGCAAAACCCGGGCCCTCCTTCTTCGTCACAACTCCCAGTTTGTACTGTTTCAACGTACATGCCAGTGATATCACACGTCTGATTTGAAATAGGAACAGTCACTCCCACTGGTGATCCGGTGTCAGCAGTACCAGCTGCTATAGATAGTCCGGTGTAGATCGAATCTACTATGCTTCCGTTCTTTAATAGGTGGAGGATCACGGTATCTAGTTGCAGAGTTCCATAAAATTCAGGAAAAGGGCCGTTGAACCAGGCTCTGATTGATATTTGTGATAACCGCAAACACGAGTAATTAGCGTTGTTGGTGAATCCGAACTCAACGTCATCTTGGTCATCGTAGGCCCATATTGCGTTTTCATATCCGCACGAGCCATCAACGGTTCCGGTGGCATATCCGTTGGCGTTAAAACCACCCCATTGCGAGGCAACTTCGGGATCAAAGGTGATTCCGTTCTCGGTAATAGGGTCGTCGGTCCATGAGGAGCAGTCTCGTGAATTGAGATTCATCGTTATCTGTTGCGTAGGAAGTGAAATAGGTTGTAGAACTAATGGCTCACTTACCCCAGTCGCATTTGTTGCTGTTATAGAGAACGTGTATGAAACACCACTAACTACCCCAACCGCAGAGTCGAACGTACATGGAGAACCGTCTCGGACACCATCAGTCGCTGTTCGGTTACAAAAGACTCCGGACAGCTGAGCTGATGTTACGCTGTACCACGTAATTTCCGACCCCCCATTATCTGCGGGTGGGTCCCAATCAATTATGATCACTGAACCATCTTCGTAGACAGAAACATTTGTCGGCTGACCTGGAACTGTCGGTTCGCTCGGAACATTGTCCGTTGGCAAACCCCGCTCTTCTAAGGCAGCTAAATGAGCTAGCCTAGTTCCCATTCCGTAAGTTCCGTCAACATTCGTTTCAAGGATTTCTTGAAGTTCTCTTGTTGCGTAAGCGGTTCCATCTCCCCACAAATAGGTTCTTGTTAATATTGCTTCTATCGCCGCTTCCTGTTCCTCTGAACTAGCTTCTTCGGTATTTGCAGGGGGTTCAGGAGTGCTTTCTTCACTCTCTTCTTCGGTTTCTACCGGAGGTTCAGGAGTGCTTTCTTCACTCTCTTCTTCAGCGCTTGCTTCTTCTTTTACCTCACCGCTTTTTTCACTTTTATCTTCATCTGTCTGTGATTTGTTCATTTCGCTTGTTTGATCATCGGATGAATTTCCACATGCAGCCAGCGCAGTTAAGGGAAAAACAAAAATCCCGAATACTGCAATTAAACGCATAAAAATCGAATTGGTAGAAGACATAACTGATACTTTCTTGTTGTTAAATAGACTGTAAATCCTGATCCAAATTGAACCTGAGGATAATTAGTAATTCAATTACAAAAGTAGCATTATCTAAGGTTTATACCCAGAAAAAGCAAAATTAAAGCCAATTTAAAGATCGATCTAGATTAAAGACTTGAAGTTTCTACAACTAAAGAACTCGATATTTTATCACAGATAGTTTGATTTTTTTTATCCCAGAATGGCATGAAAG
>JAYYZG010000088.1:0-9361 GCA_036687775.1 Actinomycetota bacterium | reverse complement strand
TCTATTCATTGGTAAAACTATTGGTTTATTCCTGCAACTGATCGTGCTTGAAATACTTATGATGATTGCAATGGTTACGCTTTTTGACTCAGCAATAGATAATTTTTTCTTAATTATTGTCTCGGGGATTATTGCCACAATTGGAATAGCTAGTACGGGAACCCTTTACGGAGTCTTAGCAACAGGATTGGGTGTGCGCGAAACACTGCTCCCAATTCTGCTTCTTCCTGTTCTAGCTCCTGTCGTTGTCGGAGCTACACGGGCTTTCGGTGATGGCTTCGGGCGAGTGAATGCAGATGGTTGGGCTTGGGTTGGATTACTTTCAGTAGTTTCCGTTCTATACACTGTTCTCGGTATGTTGGCATATGGACAGCTTCTAGAGGAGGCATAATGCACAGTGTCCAGAAATCAAATCTGACTAGTTCCAAAGGAACCAGATTCATGGGAGCCCTACTTCTCTTAGGCGTGCCAACACTGGTTATTTTCGCGTTCTTCCTTAGCCCCGAAGACGATAATATGAAAGACGCCGTACGGTTACTGTACGTTCACGTTCCCATGGCAATTTTTGCTTACGTCGCTGTCATCATGACAGGTATTGGAAGCGGTTTTTATCTTTGGAAAAAATCTCGATGGTGGGATACGGTCGCACATGCATCTGCGGAAATCGGTCTTATATTCTGTGGTTTGGTTCTTATCACTGGAAGTATTTGGGGAAGGCCGACATGGAATACATGGTGGGAATGGGGAGATGTTCGCCTAGTTACGACTCTTGTCCTATTTCTGATGCTTTTGGGGTATCTAGCGCTAAGGCAAGTACCAGCTAATCCAGAGATACGTGCTAAAAGAGCTTCTATCGTAGGGATAATTACGGCTATCAACATCCCGATAATAAACCGATCTGTTGAATGGTGGGAGAATAATACACTCCATCAAAAATCCTCACTTACAGATGGGAAATTAGAGAACCTTACATTGTTCACTCTATTCCTAGGCCTCATTCTTACTGGCGTTTGCTACCTATGGCTCATGACGCACAGATTCCGTGTCGGATGGCTACAAACAGAAATTGAAAATGAAGGAGCTATGGGTGTTTTGCAAGAACGAATAGCAGAAAGCGCAGCATCGAGTACAAATCCGATTATCAAAGAGGATGGAGAGGGGGAGGTCAGATGAGTCACCTCGGATATCTTCTCGCAGGGTGGATTATTGTTTTTGGGGTAGTAACAATATATGCCTGGAGACTAATTCAGAAAGGGAAAGCCCTATCTTCACAAGTGCCAGAACACCGTCAGAGATGGATGTCATCATCTCAAGATACCTAAGGTAATTGCATGTCCGAAGCTGACCTAACCATGGACTTATCACCGAGGGAGCAGCAATTTAAGAAAACGCCTAAATGGCTTCCGCTTTTAGTGCTTGCAGCGATCACTTGTGCCGTTATCGTCCTTATCTGGTTCCTAGTTACAAATAGCCAATCATTTCTCCCCGCTGATGAAGCCGTTGAGGAACGATCCGAGCTCGGGGACCGAAGGTTTCAACTACTGGGATCTCCAATTTCCAACGTTAATGCTGACCAAACATTCTTGATTGACGGGAAAGAATATACTTTCTTCTCTATCTCATTTGATGAAGTCCTTGTTGATGTAGTTAGCCGGGGCACCCCTCCTGACTTATTTGACGAAGGAATTCCTGTTGTCTTGGAAGGTAAATGGATTCAAGGGTCGTTACCTATGCCCGAATACATCTTTGATGGTGGGGCTAACGATGGGTGGTGGTTCTCTACCAACAGAATCCTAGTAAAACATGACAACGACTATCGCGAAGATCGAATAGGCGACGCTGAAAAGCGTGGACAACTACCAGAATCTTCGGATTAGTTATGAATCTCGTAGTCGGATCCTTTGGAGTGGTTCTTACTTTGGCCGCAGCTTTAACAGGCGCTGTATCAGTCATCATTGGTGTTAGGTACAAACGAGAGAGGCTTCGCATAGTTGGTGCGAGATACGCTTGGTTTGCCTTTGTAGGAATGTGTCTCTCTACTTTTGCTATGCAAAGAGCATTAATAACCCGAGATTTCTCAATCCAATATGTCGCTGAGCACGGGAGTTCGTCAACGCCACCGCTTTATAATGTCGCAACCATGTGGTCTGCCCTTGAAGGTTCGATTCTTCTCTGGGGTCTTATTTTGGCAGGATACCTAGCAGTCGTTGCTAAGAAATTCTCAAACCGACTATCTGACCCGATGGTCTCTTGGGCTCTTGTTTCAATGTTTTTGGTCATGGCTTTCTTCTCTCTAGTCATGTTAGGACCCGCTAACCCATTTCAATCCTTTAGTCCGCCGATCGGATACGACGGTCCTGGCCCAAACCCTTTGCTCCAAAACCACATACTCGTAGCGTTTCATCCACCTATGCTTTATCTAGGGTTCGTAGGTTTTACCGTCCCTTTCTCTTTCGCTGTGGCTGCTTTGATTACTGGGCGATTGGGTGAAGGTTGGCTTTTGATAACACGCCGTTGGACGCTCCTTTCCTGGGGTTTCCTAACGGCAGGGATTATTCTCGGAGCCTGGTGGGCTTACGATGTGCTTGGCTGGGGTGGGTATTGGGGGTGGGACCCTGTCGAAAACGCTTCGTTGTTGCCCTGGTTGACTGGGACAGCGTACTTGCATTCTGTTCTTGTGCAGGAAAGAAGAGGTTTGCTAAGAGTTTGGAATCTATCTTTGGTATGTGCGACGTTCCTACTCACAATTTTGGGAACATTTATTACAAGGTCAGGAATAATAGCTTCAGTCCACGCATTCTCCGAAGGTGGCATAGGTCCATGGCTACTCTGGTTTTTCTCCATTGTCTTGTTTGCCGTAATTGGCTTAATTTTTTGGAGAGGCGAAACCCTGCGCTCACAAGGAGGTATTGATTCACCGCTTTCGCGAGAAGGCGCGTTTCTTGCCAATAACTTAGCCTTCGCAGGTTTCGCTTTTGTAGTACTACTGGGAACAATTTTCCCCCTTATAGTTGAGGCTCTTCAAAATAGACAGATTTCGGTTGGTGCTCCATATTTCGACAGAATGTCTATGCCCATTGGATTCTCTTTATTATTTCTCATGGCTGTGGCCCCTGTACTTCCATGGAGAAAGGCAAGCACAGAATTACTCCGTGACCGCATCGAATGGCCGGCATGGGGTGGCGTGCTTTCTCTAGTGGTAGCAGTGTTGGTCGGGGGGAGAGGATTTCTGCCCCTTCTGGGTTTTGCATTTGCTGGTTTTGCCGGAATGAGCGCCATTCGCCACCTATTCCTATCAATCGCTGGAAACAAATGGAGAGGCATCATTGGAAGGACTAATGGAGGAATGGTCGTTCATCTGGGCGTAGTTTTTCTAGCAATCGGTCTTATAGCTAGTTCCTCCTATCTTTCCCAAAGCTCGTATTCACTCCAGCCAGGAGAAAGTATCCAGTTCGGTCAATCCACAATCACGTACCTCTCAGCAGAACAGCTGTCATTTCCTAACAGAATTGAAGAGAGGGTCCAAATAGAAATTGATGGCAAGACTCTCGAACCGTCTGTTGAACGGTTTACGGCATCTGGGCAACTTGTTCCGTCTCCAGCTACAGAAACATCGTTAGCAAAAGATATTCAGATAGCACTTTTGGACCCTCCAGATGAACAAGATAAATCAATAGTTATACAAGTGACGAAACAACCCCTACTTTTTTGGATTTGGCTTGGTGGGCTCGTGATGCTTATCGGAACAGCATTATCGGCGATACCAATCAAAAAAATAAAGTCGAGGACCAATGAGCGATCAGCGACGATTCCTTCAACAGGAGGTCAAGGAATATGACGTTAATGAAGTCGGGGGTCGTTGCACTTGGCGTGTTAGGTATTGCATTTATTATTCTGTTAGCGACGCGAGCCACCCAGACGAATGGTCCGAACTTCGACATTGTCGGGCAACCATCGCCCCCAATACATGGTGAAGCCGTTAATGGAGAGAGCTTTAAGCTTGAGGATCTACTCCTTGAAAACCGATCTTTACCAGCCTCTGACCAGATATGGGTTGCTGTTAATTTCTTTGCAAGTTGGTGCTCGGGTTGCATCGTTGAACACGGTGAACTTCTTAAATTCCATGAAGAAGGGGTTTCTCTTCAAGATGGGACAAAATGCAAAACCAGACTCATAGGAGTTGCTTTTAACGACCGTTTAGACGATATAAGAAATTTCTTTGAGAGATATGGTGGGGATTGGCTTGTTTTGGCAGATGAAGGCACAAACCGGATTGCTATCGATTTCAGCGTTTTGACTGCCCCCGAAACTGTTTTGATAGCTCCTAATGGTTTGGTCGTGAAAAAAATAGTTGGCCCTGTAAGTTACGATGACCTAACAACGGGGGTCACATGCTAAGTATTTCAAAATCACGAGGTATCTCATGGTTCTTCATGATGCTAGTTTTTCTTGTTGCAATGGTCTTCGGAACACTTGACTCGAAAAATACGAGCACTCCGGCGGAAAGAGCAGCTTCGCTTGCCTCTACGATTGCATGCCCGCAATGTTCTGGACAGCCAGTCTCTGAAAGTTCAGCTCCGATAGCTCAAGTGATACGAGCGGAAATTAAGGAACAAGTTGACCAGGGGTTAAGCGATTCCGAGATTAGAACTATCTATATTCAACGCTATGGAAATTGGGTAAATTTAAATCCAAGTAGCAAAGGCTTTGACTCCATAGTGTGGATCGCTCCTTTTCTAATAATAGGGATAGGACTCGGTGGAATCACTCTCGCTTATTCAAGAAGAAAATTAGCCTCGCAAGGGATAGAACTGACTAAGGATGAGGAAGAGAAAGTTCTCGCGATGAGGGCAGCATTTGAAGACAGCGATAACTCCAATCAAGCCAGCGAAGAACAACCCATTGGAGAATAAATGAACAATGGGAATCTCAATAAGGAAAAATTTTTTCTTCTAAGATCGCTCAAAGACCTTGACGAAGAACTTGCTAAGGGGGAGATAAGTGATGAAGATTACAATGCGCTTACACGGAGATATTCAAAACGCCTCGCTCGCTTGGATAAGGGTAGGGAAAGTTTTTATAGTGGAATAAAAAATAATCAGAAAAGGAAGACTTGGCTCTGGATTTGCTTTCTAGTTTCTGTAGCTACTATCTCAGGCTTCGCAATCAGTATTTCGTCTGGGGATAGAACTAGCTCCCAAGAGATGACTGGGAGTATTAGGCAAAGTGTAGTGACGAAACTCTCTCAGGCTCAACAACTTTTTAGTGACCAGAGCCGCTGGTCCGACGCTATAGATTTATATGAACAGGTACTTGAACAACAACCGAGTAATCCTGAAGCATTGACGTATCGGGCATGGCTTCAATACAGGCAAGGTGAATCAAGTAATGAACAAATCTCTGTCTGGCAAGAAGTCCTTATAATTCAGCCTGACTTCCCAGATGCGATTGTTTTTCTAGCCATAGCTCTTTCAGATCAGAGTCGATTTGCCGAAGCTGCGGAACAACTCCAGAACTTAGAAAAAATACAGGTATCAAAAGAATTACAAAGTGTCCTGTTGACTCAAGGACTTAGAGGAGAGGTGTTTGCCGAAGCAAAATATGAGGAGATCGTTCGGGATGATGAGCCAACCCTCGAAAGCCTGGAAATAAGCGTAGAAATAGCACTTGAAGTTGCGAATTATCTCCTTCAAAGCGGCAAGCAGCAGAGGAGCGTAAGCGCTCTAAAGCTTTTCAGGGCTGTGCTACAAGAAGAGCCATTTAACCCAGCTGCGTTAAGTAGGGAATCTCTATTATTAGCACAAACTGGTGACCCTTTTCTTTTTGAAAGAGCCATAACCCAGATGAACATCGCTATTCAAGAGAATCCCATGGATCTCGAAGTCTTATTAACTCGTGCCACTATCAACGCTGATGTGGATCCAGTTCTTGCTTGTGAAGATTTGAAAAAGATTTCTAGTTCATCATTTGCGGACGAAATTTCTCTATCCACGGAGCTCCAGTCGCAAATTAATTCTCTAAATTCATATGCCGCGTGTGATGGCTAGAGCGCAACAGAGGTAACGCAGATTTCATCGCCTTTGGCAAGACTTGATGAAGTTTCAGTTTTGGTCTTCCCGTATAAGGAGCCAAGCATTCCCTTTACCATTCCGCGGTCAACAGCACAGATGACAGGGTGTTTCACTGCTGAATCGCCGAAAGGGCAATGTTCAGAAATGATTTGAAGTTCGCCACCGAACTGTTCTGCGTGGGCAGCGAAACCATGCGCAGTTAATGCTTCAGCCACAGCATGAAGACTTTGACGGAAGGAATACCCCGACTCTTTGTAACCCAGCGAATCCGCCATCGTTTTCCCGTATTCAAGCCCACCCTCTTCAGCTAGAGTTTCTGCTTGATCACTTGAAAGCAACGAAAGGGCTTTCCCAAGAAGAGTCACTAGGACATCTTGATGACGAATTGGTAAGTCAAGATGAATTTCAGTCTCAGCGCATATGTATGTTTTTGATGGGCGACCTGCTTTTGCCTCAGATTTTTTGCCAACATCAAGATAGCCACCTGCGGCGAGTTTATCTAGATGGTGTCGGGCGACATTGGGGTGCAAATTGAACTCTTTGGCAGTTTGGGTAGCTGTGATTCCAACTGAATTTTCATGCGCGAATAGATAAATATCTCTTCGCGTCTTATCACCGAAGGCCGCAGTAATAGCTGTTACTGCGGACGAAAACTCAGTCGCTGTTAGAGTTTTATTATTAGCGGCATCCATGTTTGCTCCGATGGTCACTTCCAATAGTTATGCTATCCACTTAATAGGTCCGATGCATCACGAACTACTTTCGTTTGCTTTGAGATTCACTCTTCAAAGCACTTAGAATAGAAATATCTCTAAGGGAGAAATTAATGGGTTTATCAACTGAAAGAATTCTTGAAGCTTTACAGCCAGTCAACGACCCAGAACTAAATAGAAGCATTGTTGAACTTGGAATGGTGAAGAACATTTCAGTTCGAAAATCATTAGTCAACGTTGAGATAGCTTTAACGATACCTGGGTGCCCATTGAAGGCGAAAATTGAAGAGGATGTAACAGCTGCAGTTCAAGAAATAGATGGTGTCAAAGAGGTCAAAGTAGATTTTGGTGTTATGACTGATGAGGAAAGGGTCAAAGTTCGTGAACTCGTTCACGGTGACCCTTCCGCAACTGCTGGCTCTCAGCAGGCGCATGGTCACGCTGAAGGGAGACTTATTCCTTTTTCTGATCCATCATCTAAGACCCGTGTTCTGCTCATAGCGTCAGGCAAAGGTGGCGTAGGGAAATCTTCTGTTTCGGCGAATCTGTCCATTGCTCTCGCGAATCGGGGTACAGAGGTTGGCATCGTTGATGCTGATGTATGGGGATTCTCTATTCCGAGAATGCTTGGGATAGATCAACCTCCAACAGTCATTGATGAATTATTGATACCTCCCAAAAAACATGGTGTGAAGGCTATTTCTATGGGGTTCTTCGCTAGGGAGGACCAGCCCGTTATATGGCGTGGTCCCATGTTGCATAAAGCATTAGAGCAATTTCTAACAGATGTCTACTGGGAAGACCTCGACTACCTAGTAATCGACCTTCCGCCTGGGACAGGTGATATAGCCTTATCGTTAGCCCAATTCTTACCACGCTCTGAACTTTATGTGGTCACAACACCACAGCCAGCTGCGCAACGAGTAGCGCAAAGAGCTGCCTTCATGGCAAAAAATGTGAACCTTGAAGTTAAAGGCGTCATAGAAAACATGTCATGGTTCACCGGAGATGATGAGAAAAAATATTACTTATTTGGACATGGTGGGGGAGAGGACCTCGCTAAACGGCTGGAAGTGCCGTTAATAGGGCAGATCCCCCTTCTCCCAGAAATCAGGGAAGGGTCTGATACAGGGAACCCGCTTGTTGCCACGATGCCTGAAAGTGAAGGGGGGGCAATATTTGCTCAAATAAGCGAAACCATTGATATTGACCTTGCCCCCACCAGAAGGTATAACAAGGGGCTTAAACTACTTCAATAGATAAAGAGAGGGACAATATGATTGTTCGTATAGGTGTCGGAGATATAGCAAAAGAAGTCCAACTTGAGATGGAAGATAATACGGACCTTGAAGCGCTTAAATCAAAAATTGAAGGCGCTCTAGACTCAGGGGAAAGTATTATCTGGTTGTCGGATAAAGATGGCCGGCAAGTTGGGATTCCATTAGGGAAGATCACCTTTATTGATATTGGTTCACAGGCCGCTCCAAAAATAGGATTCGGGGCATAAACCACACCTCACTAAAATGAAAGATAAAGATGTCAGTACTGTCAGAGCTAGCGCCTACCTTAGAAGCTCGAGAGTGTGAATATTTAGCTGACATTATCCGTTCCTGGGATTTGCTGGCTGATCTTTCCTTTGCGGATTTACTTCTCTGTATCCCTGATGATCAATCAGCGATAACTTCTTACACTGTTGTCGCGCACGTCCGACCCACTACAAGTCGAAGCATTTACCGGACAGAAATGGAGGGACGAAGATTTGTTGGAGGGGAACGCCCATTTTTTGATCAGGCTCGTCTGAACTGCACAATGGTTGACGGGGGTTTGATCTTACAGACTCCCGTAGAGCGGATACGGACATTGAGCGTGCCTGTATCTTTTAAGGGGAAAGTAATAGCAGTTTTGTCGAGAGATTTTTCGCCAGATGACCAGAGAGTTGCTGGAGAGCTGGAAATGACCTATTTCTCACTATTTCGACGTTTAGCCATGATGATCACACAAGACTGTTATCCATTTCAGGATGCTGGTAGGGAAACAGAATTTTCTCCTAGGGTCAGTGATGGGCTTATGCTGTTGGATGCAGAAGGGCGAGTCCGTTTCGCGTCGCCGAATTCAGTTTCTGTTCTTAGCAGGCTTCACATCCGGCAAATTGAAGGAAAGAAATTGGGGATTGAAGAATTAGAATGTGATGCAGTCCCTCTAGTTTTCTCAACTCGTCAGCGCCAAGATACGGAAATCTCACTACATGGGCAGGCTATAACTCTCAAATGCCTTCCCATTATTGAAGATCACCAATTAACAGGCGCCCTCGTCCTTGTTCGAGATATTTCAGAGCTTAGGCGTCGCGATCAGCTACTTCGTTCAAAAGATTCTGCAATTGCTGAGATACACCACCGTGTGAAGAACAACTTGCAAACCATATCGTCATTGCTTCGTCTTCAGTCTCGGCGTGTGGTAGCAAGCGAAGCCAAGACAGCGATAAGTGATTCTGTTAGGCGAATACGGTCAATAGCAGTGGTCCATGAGATTCTCTCCCATAACGCAGAAGATAATGTTCGTTTTGATGAAATAATAAAG
>JAYYZG010000087.1:0-18054 GCA_036687775.1 Actinomycetota bacterium | reverse complement strand
GAAGATCCCTATTGAGGGGAAAGTCATCTTTCTAGGCTGCACCGATGGAGAACTTCAGGGAGGCGACTCACTGCGACGACGAATCGCAAGAATCTTTCGTGAATTGAAACCAGAAGTGATTTTAGGACATGACCCATGGAAACGGTACCGACTGCATCCTGATCATAGAGCCGCCGGTTTTTTAACAATCGACGCAGTGGTAGCTGCTCGAGATCCCTTTTTCTACCCCGAACAAAACCTAGAACCTCATCGCCCTAATGAACTTTTCCTCTACGAAGCAGAAAAAACGGATCATTTTGAAGAATGCAGAGGGTTTGAAGAAAACAAAATAGAGGCTCTCCTCTGTCATCAAAGCCAATTTGAATCAACAATGGGCATTGACATAGATGCTAAAGAAACAACTATCAAGAAATTCAGGGATCGTGTAATTAGGCAACTTGCGTCAAGCGAAACCGAAACAGGGTTTCCCACTGCCGAAGGATTCAAAAGAATCACGAAACTATAGATAGAAAGGTTTACCTATCTACAATAAAGATGCCTGATCGGACTTTTGGTTCAAAATAGGTTGATTTCGGAGGAAGAGTTTTATTGTTCCTTATAACTGACAGCAGCTGTTTCATATTCACCGGATGTAGAGCGAATGCAACACCGCCTTCCGCAAGTGTGACCGACTCCAGATGAGAAAGACCGATGGTTCCTGGAAGGTATTGGAGTCTTTCATCTGAACCGCCTTCATCTACATTTAGAATGGGTCCCAAAATACGATTCTGAAGGATCGCCGCATCAAATTCTGAAGGGTGTACTCGAAGCGGTTCCAAAGTGTTCCACTGGCCATCAAGGAACATGCTGAAAGAACCGTTTGCGGCCGGTTCGGGATTCTCGTCGTTATTCAATGGTGTTATGACAAAGTCATTTGCAGCAATTTGGCTAGTGAACTCTTTTGAGGACAAACCATTTAAGTCAACAACGCGCCTATGGAAAGCTCGCATATTAAGATCCCCTACAGGAAAGAACGCTGCCAACACACGGCTATACCGATTTGATCTTCCTAGTCGTTTCCAAAGTTCTCTACTTGCACTCATACGATGATGCCCATCAATAATGAAAGTTTCCTTATCTTGGAATAGCGCAATAAGTTTTTCACTTATTGCATCTGGTACCTGCCAGATGGTTTGTTCCAAGTTGTCTTCCCTGCAGAAATCTAATATTGGTGGCATATCTACCACTTGAGTAATCAGAGATTTCACATTCTCATCATCGTCATAAGCTAATGCCACGGGCGATGAATGAATTCTAATTTTTTCCAAATGATTAGCCAGGTCGTCTGCACGGGTTTGCCTGGTCCGTTCATGGGGCATTATTCGCCCTGCCTCAAAGATCTCTAAGGACACATCGCCAACAACCGCAATCTGTTCATGCCCATCTAGAACAAGTTTATAAAGGTACAACGAAGGTTCTGCGATATCAGAATAGGCACCGGCCTCATACAATCTTTTCAAAGCAGCAGCGTTCGCTTCAGTTCTTGTTTCTCTATTTTCAGTTTTTTTTGCACTGGTTACATGAAGGAAAACATACGGATCTTGATCCATCAGTTTTTCACGCTCAAAGGGTCTCAGCACGTCATACGCTGGTGAGACCACTCGCCCAGCCCATTCGGGTAGAACGATTCGTGCTTTAATTCTTTGCAGCAATGCATTCTCCATTATCAACTCAAATTTCTTTTGTCGAGAAGAGAGACTCCAAGAACATTGTCTAAAGATATAAGTTGCTCATAAAGATCAGTGGGAATTTCTCCAACTACCTCAATAGTGGAAACAGCAGCTTTCTTTCCCGAGAAAACTTTGTTATTCATATACTGCACATTTAAGTCAACTGCTCGAAGCATAGCTAACACCGACGCTAAGACTCCTACTTTGTCAAGGTGTCTAATTCTGACTTGTGATGTCCCATCTCCTGCGGGCGATTCATTTACGCAATTATTGGGAACCCCTTGTTCGAAGCTAGCTATTGACTGTACGACGCCATTAGCTATAGCGGCACTGGCTTGTGTTGTTGATGCTCCGATATGATGACTTCCCACAACTCCAGTATGGTTCGCTAGTTCCGAATCAAACTTTTCTCCACTGCTTCCTGGTTCGTTTCTAAAGACATCTAGTCCGGCTCGCAAGCCCTGTGTTTGAATGGCATCAAGAAGGGCCTTCTCATTAATCACTTCTCCTCGACTTGTATTAATGAGAATTGCACCTTCTTTACAGTGCGAAAGTAGTTCCTTATCAATCAGCGAATCGGTTTCATTGGTGTGCGGAACATGGAGAGAAATGATGTCGCTTTTAGAAATTAGTTCTGGAAGCGTATCTACTAGTCGTATACCGATTTGCCTGATCCGTTGCTCTACGCTTTCATTTCGACCTTGTTTTCGTTGCCCTAGGACTGTCATTCCAAAAGCTCTGGCTCGCTCAGCGACGCAAAGACCTATCTCTCCGAGTCCAACAATGCCAATAGTTTTCCCTAGTATCCCATCTGCCTGTGAGTATAGTTTCTTGTTCCATACCCCATTTCTTAGATCTTCAGCTCCTTCAGGAATATGCCGGTCTATTGCTAGAAGAAGTGCGAAGGTGAGTTCGGCGACAACGACAGCATTTTTGCCAGGTACGTTACACACGTAAATTCCCTGACTTGATGCTGCCTCAACATCAATTGTGTCAACTCCTGCACCGGCACGAATTATGAGTTCTAGAGAGTTAGCAGCCTCAATGCTCTTTTTGGTAACTTTTGTGCTTCGCACTACAAGAATTTCAATCCCTTGCAAATGTTGATGAAGGTTCTCAGAGGTACATGTGGGTTGGACTATCACTTCATGTCCAATATCTTCTAATGTTTGATGCGCAGTTTCATGTAAGGTATCTGCAATTAAAATCTTCATTTTTCTCCTAGTTCTGAGCTACTCACCGGCTGTTGCGGGTGAAAAGGTCTTTAACTACATATCCATTCTAAAAGCTTTGGACTTTCTTTGCTACAGGCAACCTATGATTCGCCCTTAGAAGCCTTTGGAGAGTTAATGTACAGTGATGATGATTGGAGAAAAATGAGCGAAGAACGAGAAACACTAGATTGGGGGCATTATGGCATTGCTGCCCGGGAACTAGCACAAATAGTCGCTGATGATAATTACCAACCCGATATTATCTTAGCAATAGCTCGGGGCGGATTATTTGTTGCTGGCTCAATTGGGTATGCACTATCTGTCAAGAATCTTTACGTTATGAATGTTGAGTACTACACCGGAGTTGAAGAAAGGTTGGATGTTCCCGTAGCGCTCCCTCCTTATTTAGACTCAATTGATCTAAGAAATGCTCGGGTCCTTATCGCTGATGATGTTGCTGATACTGGTGCAACTCTCGCTTATGTGCATGAATTTTGCCAAAGCGAAGTTGCTGACGTTCGTAGTGCTGTGCTTTATGAAAAAAGTCCTTCAATTATTAAATGTGAATATGTTTGGAAACGAACTGATAATTGGATTAATTTTCCCTGGTCTACAGATGAACCGCTGCTGCCGCCAGCGGATTGACGCGCAATAGTCCTTGATGCTTAAAAGCGCCGATTTGTACTCATAACAAGTCGGTCGTTCCCTAGATTTCATCTACTCGCTACCCTTAGTAGTTATGGAATTCCATATTGCTTTATCAACAGAGGAAGTCTGTAGTTTGCTAGCGGAGGACCCCACGAGGGAAATTCTGGCTGGGGGCACTGACTTTATGGTGGAAGTGAATTTCCGCCAAAAAGATCCATCTGCAGTAATAGCAATTGATAGAGTCCCTGAACTTAAACAATGGAGGCATGATGGCGATGCTGTTTCTATTGGTTCGTGTGTTACTTATCGCGAAATCGAGAGAGGTCCGTTATCTACGATCGTGCCAGCGTTAGCTCAATCTGCTCGGACGATAGGCTCTCCTCAGATAAGAAATGTTGCGACTATTGGTGGGAACTTGGGTACCGCTTCACCTGCCGGAGACATGATTCCTGTGCTGCTTGCTTTAGATGCGAAAGTGACAATTCGGAGCATTAATGGAAGCAGAGATGTCTCTATAGACGGCCTAATCACTGGTGTGAAAGAAACTTCTTTAGATGACAATGAATTTATAGAAGCGATTAAGGTTCCTATTCTTAAGGGACCTCAGGAATTTTTAAAGGTAGGCCCTCGGAATGCCATGGTGATTTCTATTGCTTCTCTTGCTATGGTGACCGACCCAGAACAGGCAACGATTGCAATTGCCTTAGGGTCTGTCACCGCAGCGCCTTCAAGAGCCCGTGAAGCTGAAGAGTACATTGAGGGTTTCCTTGATTGGGACGCAATGACTGTTAGCTCTTCAGTTCTTCCTAATTTCCGGAGGTTGGTCGGCGAGGCTAGCAGCCCAATCAATGATCACAGGAGTTCTGCCGCCTACCGTACGCATGCTGTAGGAGTTCTAGGGCAAAGAGCTCTTCTTCGTATCTTTGAATCGAGAGACGATGGATAAAGATAAGCCCTCAAGCGGATACAGTCTTTCAGTAAATGATACTTCACATGAGATATCTAAGTCATGGCTTGGTGAGAGCCTGCTGTATGTTTTGCGTGAGAAATTAGGGCTTTATGGTTCCAAAAATGCATGTGAGCAAGGAGAATGCGGGTCTTGTTCTGTATTAATGGATGGGGTCCTTGTCTGTTCTTGTCTAGTGCTTGCGGCAAACGCGACTGGGCGCGATATCAAAACTATTGAATCAATTTCTGACGATGACTCGTTAACGGATGTCCAAAAGGCCTTTGTTGATGCTGGTGCTATTCAATGTGGTTTTTGCACACCAGGACTGCTTATAACGATTCATGATTTCTTGGAAACGAACCCCGAACCTAATGTTCTGGAGATCCGCGAGGCAATATCTGGGAATCTCTGTCGTTGTACTGGATATGGAAGGATCGTTGAAGCTGTCCAGATCGTATCCAAACAAAAATCAGTTGGAAAGGGGGGGTCTGATGACAGTAGTTAATGAGACTGTTGGGATAAGACAATCAGGGATTGGGGTCTCTGCGATCAGACCTGATGCCAAAGAGAAGGTTAAAGGAGATTTTATTTTCTCAAGTGATCTCAGCTCTGAAGGTATGCTTTGGGGGCAAACTCTTCGTTCTCCTCATGCTTCGGCAAAGATTTTAAGCATTGACATCTCTGATGCTCTCTCTATTTCAGGCGTTCATGCGGTCCTAACGGCAGATGACGTACCTGGTGAAAATATTTTCGGTTTAGAACGAGCAGATCAACCAGTTTTAGCTGATGATTTTATTCGATATGCGGGGGAACCAGTTGCTATTGTCGCCGCAGACCACCCTGAAGTCGCTCGAAAAGCTGCTGATGCTATAAGGGTTGAGTATGAAATTCTTTCCCCATTGGTTGATAGCTATGTTGCTATTACAGCAGAAGCTATTCATCCTGAAGGGAATGTGATAAGGCACTTAAATATTCTCCATGGTGATACTGAAGCAGTTGGTGATGTCGTTGTTGAAGGGGAATATGAGGTTGGCATGCAGGACCAAGCTTTCATGGGTACTGAGTCTGGTATGGCTATCCCATCTCCTGATGGCGGTATTGATCTTCAAATCTCTACTCAATGGCTTCATTCGGATCAGGAACAAGTGGCGACGGCTCTGAATATGCCCATGGAGATGGTTCGAGTAACTCTAGCCGGGGTAGGCGGGGCGTTTGGAGGGCGAGAAGATGTGAGCATGCATGTACATCTATGCATGCTGGCCCTTCATACGGGAAAACCTGTAAAGATGATTTATGACCGAAATGAATCTTTCTTGGGTCATGTTCATAGGCACCCAGCGAGAATCTGGTACAGGCATCATGCGAGTTCTGAGGGTCGCCTTATCAAAGTGGAAGCAAAAGTGATCCTAGATGGGGGTGCATATGCATCTACGACTTCTGCTGTTCTAGCCAACGCGTGCTGTTTTTCTATCGGACCTTATAGCGTCCCAAATGCATCTGTTGAAGGGTGGGGTGTCCGTACGAATAATCCCCCTTGTGGGGCTATGCGTGGTTTCGGGAATGTACAAACGTGCTTCGGTGTTGAAGCTCAGATGGATAAGTTAGCCAACGAATTGAATCTCGATCCGGTTGAATTTCGTTTAGCTAATGCTTTGAAGTCAGGTGACACGATCATTACTGGTCAGAAAATTACTGGAACTGCTCCAGTTCGTGAGGTGTTAATGTCTCTTGCGAATCATCCTCTTCCTGAGCCTCCAAGCGACAATATTCTCGAACGTCCGGGGGGGACGGGACGGACGACAGACGGAAGTCACGTGAAACGTGGAGTTGGGTTTGCTGCTTCAATAAAAAATCTGATGTTTTCGGAAGGGTTTGATGATTTCTCGGAAGCTCGATGCATCGTTAATGATGGATTTATCGCAATCCAAACGGCTTGTGTTGAGGTAGGTCAAGGTTTTGTTACTCTTGTCCATCAAATCGTTCAGGAAATTCTTGGAATTGAAAAGGTTGATATTCTTCCTGCTGATACATCAATCGGTTCAGCAGGGTCGACATCAGCTAGCCGTCAAAGTTGGATGTCGGGTGGTGCTGTTATGAAAGCATGCGAAGCAGTCGTGGATTCTCTTATTTCTGACCTCTCAAATGAAGAAGGAATCACGTTTGAAAGAATTGGTACTGTTCTTGTAGCACCGGATGGTTCAACATCTATTCCGGTAGCCGATGCTCTTCAAGGGAGAAATTATGATGAAACTGTTGTTCATCGACATGCACCTACAGTGCCGCTTGACAAAAATGGACAGGGTGATGCTCATGTGTCATTTGCGTTCGCTGCGCACCGCGCAGTCGTTGATGTTGACGAGGAATTGGGTCTTGTAAGAGTCGTAGAGATAGCAACATCCCAAGACGTTGGGCGAGTCTTAAATCCTATTCAGGCAAGAGGCCAAATTGAGGGTGGGATTACACAAGGGCTGGGATTGGCGATACTTGAAGAAATTGTTCTAGTTGATGGAAAGATCCAAAACGCTAATTTCACTGATTATTTACTACCGACGGCATTGGATACTCCGACAATTGAAATAGCGGCTCTCATAGAAGAACCGGAGCCTAACGCTCCATTTGGCGCCAAAGGGATTGGTGAACCTCCAGTTATTTCATCTACTCCTGCGGTTGTCGCAGCTATCCGAGATGCCACAGGTTTAGATCTTAATCGGGTTCCTATTCGTCCCGAAGACATCGCCTTAGGTTGAACCTTGTTTTTGAAACTATTAGCGACTTGCAAGTGAATATAGCGTTAGAAATGTAGAATTTTATGGTGGATACGCTTCAAATTAATAGTGGGCGCCTGTGGGGACGCATTGATGAACTCGCACAGGTCGGTGCAATCGCTGATACGGGTGGTTGTTCACGCTTAGCTTTAACTGATGAAGATAGAGATGGACGGAACCTTGTACTCACATGGATGGAAGACCTCGGCATGGAAATTGCCATTGATGGTATCGGGAACGTAGTAGGTACTTGGTTTGGGGATGGCACTGACAGGTCACTCCCATCAGTTATGACGGGAAGTCATATTGATACGGTTCGAACTGGTGGGAGATTTGATGGAAACCTTGGAGTCCTTGCAGGTTTAGAAGTTGTGGAAACATTGGCTGAAAACGAAATTTCTCCTTTGCACCCTATTGCTGTTGGATTCTTTACGGGCGAAGAAGGCGCTAGGTTCGCCCCAGACATGCTTGGCAGCCTTGTTTATGTAGGTGGAATGAGCCTTGAACGCGCGCTTGATATAGAAGGTATTGATGGGAAACGATTAGGTGATGAGTTGGAACGTATAGGTTTTAGGGGTGTGACCCCATGCCCTGGTCCAATTCCAAAAGCATTTATTGAACTCCACATTGAACAAGGGCCTATTCTTGAAGCAGCTAACACCTCGATCGGGGCTGTAGACAGTGTTCAAGGAATTAGTTGGACGGAACTCACTATTGAAGGTCAGTCAAATCATGCCGGAACAACGCCGATGCACATGCGTCACGATGCTGGCTTCGCAGCTGCTCAAATCGCTGCCTTCGTCCGGCAGGTAGCTTTAGAAATCGGGGGAAATCAAGTCGGAACCGTTGGGAAGATAGATCTACATCCAAATCTTGTCAATGTGGTTGCTTCCAGAGCTGTGATGACCGTTGATCTTCGAAACACTGATGAAGCCCTGCTTCAGAAAGCGGAAAGTCGACTACGCGAATTCTGTGTTGCCTTATCCGAGAGTGAGAACGTGGAGATGAAAAGCAAGGTCCTAGCTCGATTTGAACCCGTTTCCTTTTCAGACGAACTCGTAGATAGCGTGGCAGAAGTATCAAAATCATTGGGACTTTCAGTGCAGCAGATGACATCAGGGGCAGGCCATGATGCTCAAATGTTCGCTCGGATATGCCCGACAGCGATGATCTTCGTTCCTAGCAAAGATGGGCTCTCACACAATCCTGCTGAATACACGAGTCAAGGACAGATTAACGATGGGGCGAATGTTCTCCTTCAAGTTCTTCTCCAATTAGCAAAGGAGCAGAGTGGATAACAGGAATTTACGAATAGCGGCAGCGCAACTTGGGCCGATCAATAGAAATGAGACACGATCCGAAGTTGTTGAAAGGCTTCTGGAGCTTCTTCGGAAAGCTCATAATAAACAAGTGCAACTTATCGTCTATCCGGAACTTGCGTTGACTACTTTTTTCCCTCGTTGGTTTGTTGAAGAGGAAGAAGATCTTTCTTTAGATGATTTCTACGAAAAAGAGATGTCGGGTAAAGAAACAAAGAAATTATTTGACGCAGCAAAGGACTATGGGATTGGTTTCTGTCTTGGTTACGCAGAACTTACTGAACTTGGGGAACGTTTCAATACGCAAATCTTGGTTGACTCTGATGGGTTAACTGTAGGGAAATATAGAAAAGTCCACCTTCCTGGCCATGAAGATCACGAACCATGGAGAGCGTTCCAACATTTAGAAAGAAGATATTTTCAAGCTGGTGAATCATTCCCAACATGGCAAGCTTTTGGAGGTGTAGTGGGACTGGCAATCTGTAATGATCGGAGATGGTCAGAAACTTATAGGTGCCTAGCTTTGGGAGGTGCTGAATTAATTCTTATCGGATATAACACACCTATCCACTATGCTCCTGATCCGACGCAAGATGAGCATGCTTCTTTCCATAACCACTTAGTAATGCAGGCTGGAGCGTATCAAAATGGGTGTTTCGTTGTAGGAGTCGCAAAAGGAGGAGTTGAGGAAGGAGTTGAATCTCTTTCTGACTCATGCATTATTGCCCCTAGCGGTGAAATCATTGCACTTTCTAGTACAGATGACGATGAGCTAATTGTTGCTGATATTGACTTGAACTTATGTAGAAATTACAAAGACACACTCTTTGATTTCGGCCGCTACCGGAAACCTGGAAGCTATGGGCGGATTACAAATCAAAGTGGGGCTATTCTTCCGGAAGAGACATGACTACTTTTAATTTGAATGGAAAGAAAGCTGAGGTTGTTGGAGAACATGCCCACCTCCTAGGGGCTTTACGAGATGAACTTGGCATTCTTTCAGCTAAAGATGGCTGTTCGCCATCAGGACAGTGTGGATGCTGCACAGTGATTATGAATGGGAAAGCGAGAATCTCTTGCCAGCTTTCTGTTGAACGAGCTGATGGCGCGTCTATACAAACATTGGAAGGAATTGATCCTGAAGAGATTGATCGAATGGGTCAAGCATTCGCTGCCTGTGGAGCGCTCCAGTGCGGGTTCTGCACCCCTGGAATTATGGTTAGGACGAAAGTATTAGTTGATAAAAAGGGGGAAAAATTAGAACGAGAATACGCTGCTCGACACCTTGGAGCGCACCTATGTCGTTGTACTGGCTATATCAAAATACTTGATGCAGTTGAAGCTCTCGCTAAATGTGAGATACCTGATTTGGGAGAGGGAACAGGTATTGGTAGCAGGCAAATAAAGTATGAGGCTAAAGATCTTGCTGTCGGCAGAAGACCATTCATTGATGATCTTGAAGTTGAGGGGCTTCTCCACGGAGCTTTTAAACTTAGCGATCATGCTCGAGCTGAAATTATCTCTATTGATGTTTCGAAAGCTGAAGCGTGTAATGGTGTGGTTCGGGTAATTACTGCTGCTGATGTTCCGGGAGAGCTAAAAGTTGGGCTTATCCATAAAGATTGGCCTGTCTTTATACCTGTAGGAGGGAGAACCAGTTACCTAGGGGATGTAATTGCTATGGTCGTTGCCGAGACTCGAGAAATTGCCCGATTGGCTGCTGCGCTAATTGAGATTAGTTACAACGAGTTTCCTCCTATAACTAACGCTATTGAAGCTATTAGTTCAAAGGAGAACGCTGTTTGGGGTTTAGATGGGAACATTCTCTCAACTTCGACATATCAACGTGGAGACGTTGACACAGCGTGGGGAAAGTGTGCCCATATCGTTAGCGAAACTTTTCAGACGCAAAGAGTTGACCATGCCTTCCTTGAGCCAGAATCAACTTTGGCAACATTTGATACCGAAGAAAAACTCTATATCTATAGTGGCGGACAAGGGATATGGGATGACAGAAATGACATCGCTAGAGTCCTTGGGATAAGTCAGACAGAATTGACTGTTGAGCTTGTATCCAATGGAGGAGCATTCGGTGGCAAAGAAGATATGTCAAACCAAGCGCAAACAGCGTTAGCTGCATGGCTTTTGCAGAAGCCTGTAAAGACAACTCTTAGTCGTGAGGAATCATTTTTGATACACACTAAAAGGCATCCGATTCGCTTGGAATACAAAGTGGGTTGCGATGAGGAAGGTCGACTTAAAGCTCTTTCAGTACAGATGGTGGGTGATTCTGGTCCTTATGCGTCTGTCGGGATGAAAGTCCTTGAACGAGCAGCGGGTCATGCCAGTGGACCATATGTGATACCCAATATTGAGGTTGAAGCAGTAGCTGCGCGAACAAACAACTCAGTCTGTGGTGCATTCCGAGGATTTGGTGCCAACCAAGCTCAATTCGCTATGGAAGGTGTTATAGATCGCCTTGCTGAAAAAGTCGGCATTAGTGGTTGGGAAATACGTAATAAAAACGTGATAACTTCAGGATCTACATGGGGACCAGGGCAGATAATGGATGATGGAGCGCTGGGAGCTAGAGCTTGTTTAGAAGCTGTTAAGCCTGCATACGACCAAGCGATTTTTGATGGGAAAGCGGTAGGCGTTGGTCTGGGTTTGAAAAATTCTGGTTTAGGGAATGGCTTCAAAGAGGTAGCTAAAGCCGTGATCCATTTTACTGAAGATGGTCGTGTTCAAGTCCGTCATTGCTGGACAGAAATGGGACAGGGAGTGCATACCGTTGCCCTGCAAGTAGCTGCGGAAGAGCTTGGAGTCCCAGTTGACGTTATAGATGTTTTGGTTGATACTTCTCGTGAATTAGGCGCTGGACAGACAACTGGAAGTCGTGGAACGCTTATGGGAGCGGGTGCTGTCCAAGATGCTTGTTTGAAAGCAATACAAGGAGGACGAAAAATTGGTATTGATTACGAAGGTGAATACAGGGTTGATTGGACAAATTCTCTAGCTGAGAATGTAGCCAACCCGATAATCCATTCTACTTTTGGCTATGCGGCTCAACTTGTGATTATCGACCCAGAGTCAGGAAAAATCGAGCGCGTAGTCGCAGCACATGATGTTGGGAAAGCGGTGAACCCACTGTTATGTGAAGGTCAAATTGAAGGTGCGGTCCATATGGGTTTGGGGTATGCATTAACTGAAGGGTTTCCTTGCGATGAAGTTGGACGGCCTAAAAATCTGACATTGAAAAGTCTTGATATCATCCGCCCTAAAGACATGCCAGATGTTGATGTAATCCTTGTCGAATCTCCGGAACCGAACTCACCTTATGGGATAAAGGGAGTTGGGGAGATTGGCCTCGTCCCTACTGCGGGTGCGGTGGCTGCAGCACTCCAAGCCCATGATGGTATATGGCGTAACGAGCTACCTATGGAAAATATTTCTAATCGTGAGCGGGCTGAAGCATGGAACTAGAAGCTAACCAAACACATGGACTTGTTTGCGCTCACCATCACCTCTACTCATCGCTTGCTCGAGGAATGCCTAGCCCAGTCCAAACACCTACTTCTTTCCATGAAATTTTACAGTCTGTCTGGTGGAAACTAGATAGGGCTCTTGACCTTGACATTATTGAGTGGTCGGCAAAATTGGGAGCTTTAGAAGCATTGCGGAGCGGGACTACATGCATCATTGACCACCATGAGTCACCCAATGCCATCGAAGGCTCGCTAACTACTATTTCCGAAGCTTGCGCATCTGTTGGGGTTCGCGTTAACACCTGTTATGGCGTGACGGACCGGAATCATGAAGGTTCAGAGAAAGCGACGGAAATGACAGAAGATGCAAAGCGTGGTTTGGAGGAAAATCATCGCTTTATCAATGAAGGAGGGCGCGGGATGATCGGCATTCATGCAGCTTTTACTTGTTCTGATGAGACTTTAGAGGCAGCTGCGGGGCTGGCATCTGACCTGAATGTAGGAGTGCATGTTCATGTTGCGGAGGGGGAAATAGACGCATCCGCTACAGGTAGGTTAAAGCCTTTCTCAAAGAATAATTGGCTTTTAATCCATGGAGTTAAACTTGAAGATGACCATGGCTTAAATGGAACAATTATTCATAACCCAAGGTCGAATATGAATAATTCTGTTGGTTACGCTGAACCACTTAGATTCTCCAACCCCGTTGGTTTGGGAACAGATGGGATTGGCGCAGATATGGTTGACGAATTCCGTGTGGCGTATGTCCGATTACGTGAAAACCATATTGATGTATCACCTGAAAAGGTCTGGGAAATGCTCAAAGTGAATAAATCTTTATTTCCGGAATGCATTAACGATGTTGTTACTTGGACATACCATAAAATGGAACCCTGGCATTTAGCTTTCACAACTGGAGTGAAACCAGTAAATATTCAAATTGATGGAGAACAAGTGATGGAAAACGGAGAATTTACGCAAATAGATGCTATTGAAATTGAGGCGAAAGCCGCTGAGGCATCTCTTCGTTTATTCAAAAAGGTTGCCGAGTTGACATGACTCAAGAAGTAGGTATTTACCTTCAAGACGCCCATTCAATTCAAGAGGCAATCGGCTTCGCTCAATCAGCAGAAGAGAAAGGTTTCGATTCTGTTTGGCAGGCTGACTCAAGACTGGTTCGGGAATGCTGCGTTCCTATGGCAGCATTTGCCACGAGTACTTCAAGAGTGAAAATAGGGAGTGGAGTAATTGATTGCTGGACGCGTAATCCAGCCCGGATAGCTTCAACATTTTCCACTCTCGATGATTTAGCACCGGGAAGAATAATTCTTGGGATTGGTGCGTGGTGGGATCCACTTGCTTCAAAGGTAGGTGTGGAGAGAAAACGTCCTCTTATGGTTATGCGTGAAGTTGTTGAGTCAGTTCGCGCTCTTCTGCAATGTGATGGTCCAGTAACCTACGAGGGAGATTACGTGAACCTTGATGGCGTTGAACTTGATTATGTCCATCAGGAGAGAGTCGCGAAAGATGTTCCCATATATATAGGTGCAACGGGAATGAAGATGATGGAACTCACAGGAAAGATAGCTGACGGTGTGGTTCTGAACTACATGGTTGAACCTAAATATAACTTGCGAGCGATGGAAGCCTTAGAAAAAGGTGCGACATCCGTTGGTAAAGATCTAGACGAAATAGATCGCCCTCAGCTTATTGTTTGTTCAATTGATGAAGATCGTCAAGCAGCATTAGATGGGGCTCGGCTACTACTGACACAGTATCTGGGGCAACAACCCCATATTATGGCTGCAAGTGGAGTAACAGATGAACTTCTTAACGAAATACATCAAGTGCTTTCTTGGCCTGCCACGAATGAAGAGATCCTCGCTGCATCAAAACTTGTACCAGATGATGTCGTCCAAAGGTGTACAGCTTCTGGAACTCCTGAAGAAGCGAAAGCAAAGGTTCTTGAATACATTGATGCGGGTTGTACTTCCCCTATCCTTTACCCGCTTGGACCGGATGTACAGTTAATGATTGACACGTTTTCTAATTGGAATCCTTAGAAATCCCTTACCGCTTTAGCGGTTAAGTCAACGCTGGGCTATGTTCCCATTATGGATTATGACGATAGCGATTTAAGCCGCTTAGATAGTGTAGGACTCGCTGAGGTAATTAGATCTGGTGACCTTTCATCTGTGGAAGTGATTGAGGCCTCAATAAAACGTATTGAAGCAATGAATGGTGATTTAAATGCTGTCGTTACGAGAAGGTTTGAACGTGCTTTAGAAGATGCTGCTGGGGATATCCCTGATGGGTCTTTTCAAGGAGTTCCTTTTCTTTTGAAGGATCTATGGACTTGCAGCGCGGATGAACCGATGCATCTTGGCAATAAAGCGCTGAAGGATATAAATTACGTAAGTCCAATTGAGTCTGATTTGGCTCGAAGGTACCGAGAAGCGGGCTTTATTGTCATTGGTCGGACTAACACTCCAGAGTTTGGCCTAGTTGGAACTACCGAACCTGAATCCTATGGACCTTCTCGAAATCCATGGAACACTGATTATGGTACAGGAGGTTCGAGCGGTGGAGCTGCAGCAGCTGTCGCCTCAGGCATGGTACCTTCGGCAAATGCTAGCGACGGTGGTGGTAGCATCCGTATCCCCGCAGCCATGTGTGGGCTTGTTGGTTTAAAACCCAGCCGCGGTCGTGTCCCGATGGGTCCACTTCAAGAAGAATGGGGGCTTTCTATCCAGCATGTCGTGTCGCATTCTATGCGTGACGCAGCAGCGATTCTTGATGCTACTGCCTTGCCTACTATGGGAGATGGTGTTGTTGCCCCAACCTATGGGCAGCCTTATATAGATCATATAAGCGCCAATCCTGGGAAACTACGAATAGGGCTTTGGAATGAATCTCCAAGAGATGACCTTGAACTCCATGAAGACTGTCGACAGTTAACGCAGGAAACAGCTGAACTTTTAGAAAGTCTCGGTCATCACGTAGATGAAGCGCACCCCCCTGCGTTAGATGATCCGGGAATTGGCGGTAGATTCAGTGCGATATGGATGGCTGGAGCAAATTTAACGTTACAGAACGTTGGGAGACTTCTTGGTAGAGACGTTACGATAGATGATGTTGAAATTGGAACCTGGCTTATGGCCCAACACGGATCAACGACTACCGGTTTGGAGGTAATGCAAGCGCAAGCAGCGATGGGAGCTATGAGACGTGCCACTTTGCAATGGTGGGAGGATGGCTGGGATCTTCTTTTAACACCGACAACCCTTCAGCCACCGCCACGTATAGGAGATTTAACGTCAACGGAAGATGACCCGATGAGAAATTCAATGCGTTCAATTCCTTACGCTGCTTACACCTCCCCTTTTAACGCAACCGGTCAACCTGCTATTTCTCTTCCAACTGGTTTTACGAAAGATGGCCTCCCAATTGGGGTTCAATTAGTTGCCGCATATGGGAGAGAAGATATTCTCTTCCAAGTAGGTGCTCAAATTGAGAATGAAATTCAATGGTCTGAGAATAGAGCGCCCATTCACGCATAACTTGTAGTTAGCGAAATCGAATAGGATTTACCACTATTGAATCGTCGTGTAAGATTTCCACATGGCAAAGAATGTTCTTGGCACAGACTTAGCCGACTGTAGTTTGGATCCGCTGACGGGCTATTACAGAAATGGTTGTTGCGATACTGGTTCAGGTGATCTGGGAGTGCATACGGTCTGCGCAATTATGACTGACGAATTTTTGATATTTTCCAAAGAATCTGGGAATGACTTAACAACCCCGATGCCCGAATACGGGTTTGCAGGACTAAAAGCAGGCGATCAATGGTGTTTATGCGCCCCACGCTGGCAAGAAGCTTTCCTTGCTGGCAAAGCGCCACAAATACGACTTGAAGCGACACACATAGCAACACTTGAATGGGCGAACCTAAACGATCTCAAAAACCACGAATTTGATCCCGAATGATCATTCCTATATGAAAAGATCTAATTTCCTGACCTTCCGATAGCGTTATACAGGTGGGACGTACTGTTTTACGAGGTGCACGGCACCCCGGAGATATCGCTTTTGCCGATGGTCGTATAGTCGCGTTGGGGAATATTGAACCAGTTGACGGAGATATCGTCATACGAGTAGATGGGGAAATCATCACCCCTGGATTAATCAATACCCACCATCACCTTTATCAATGGATGACTCGCGGATTAGCTACCGGATGCAACCTTTTTGAATGGCTTCAAACTCTCTACCCAATCTGGGGAAAAATGAATATTGAAGACGTACACGCATCCGCTCTCGTTGGTTTGGGTGAATTGGCCGTAAGCGGTTGCACGACAGCTTTTGACCATCATTATGTGGTACCTAATGGTGATGACACTGTTTTTGATGCGATAGTTGATGCTGCCAACATCGTCGGCATACGATTATTTCTCAGTAGAGGGTCCATGGATTTAGGAGAATCAGATGGAGGCCTACCCCCAGATAACCTCGTTGAAGATCGTGAATCTATTTTGACTTCAACAGAGCGCATCATTTCAAAGTTCCATGATGGGGAAATGGTACATGTGGTAGTCGCACCTTGTAGCCCTTTCTCAGTTACTTCCGGACTTATGGTTGATTCAGCCACACTCGCTAGACAGCATGGGCTACGACTCCATACACATTTATGTGAAACTCTAGATGAGCAAGAGCACTGTATTGAGCGATTTGGGAAAAGACCTGCTCAGCAACTCTTTGATTGGGGGTGGTCTGGCGATGACGTCTGGTTTGCTCATGGAATTCATTTTTCACCTGAAGAAATTGAACTTCTTGGGGCGCATGGGACAGGGGTAGCTCATTGTCCATCTTCTAATGCTCGCCTTGCTGCTGGGATGTGCCCCGTTGTTGATCTCAGGGAGGCTAATGTCCCAGTTGGGTTAGGAGTTGATGGTGTCGCAAGTAATGAAGTAGGTGGTCTCTTTCCTGAACTTCGACAGGCTCTTTACACTGCAAGACTTCGGGAAGGTCGCCCTAATGCTCTTATGCCCAAAGACGTTCTTGACCTTGGGACAATAGGAGGGGCGTCGTGCCTCGGTTTGGATCAATTCGGTTCATTTGAGATCGGGGCTCCAGCTGATTTTGCTATTTGGGATTCGAATGACCTCGCAGGTATAGAGGATCCGATCGGAGCTTTAATTCTTGGCCCAGATCGTAAAGTAAAAGACTTGTTCGTCGCTGGTGAATACAAGATAAAGGACGGCGAGCCGGTCAGCTTTGACCTTCGAGAAGCACACAGTAATCTAGCTACACGTTCAATACGATTGTGGAATTAGAATATCCAAGATGGGTTTGATCTGTTATTACTTCAGATATTGCAAAGAAGTTGTTCAAGAAGGCGCTAATCTCAAGCTATGAGCGGTATGTACGAAGACTTAAAAGGTCCGGAAATCTCCGAAGTCCTAACAGAGGAATCCATTCTTCTGTTGCCTATAGGGGCTATTGAGCAGCATGGACCCCATCTCCCACTTTCCGTTGACCATGTTATTGCAGATGAAACTGGCCGTGCTGTTGTTGAAACGTGCGGGGATGAGATAGATATTTGGATGCTTCCCACACTTTCTGTTTCTAAATCTAATGAGCATAACTGGTCTCCCGGAACAATCTCACTCGGATATCAAACGTTGATGGCTGTACTTGAAGACATTGGACGGTCCGTAGCTGCAACCCCAGCTAGAAAATTGGTACTACTGAATGGGCATGGGGGTAATACAACTATGCTTTCTACTGCCCTACGAGAGTTGCGGTTGAAATATTCTTTACAAACTTTCCTTATGCACCCCTCTCTACCTCCTGCCTATGGTGGCGAATCGAATGAAGATGAACTGGGTATGGGAATACATGGTGGAAGAGATGAAACATCTGTCTTTATGTTTTTACGACCTGAACATGTTGATCTTGAGAAAGC
>JAYYZG010000086.1:0-21317 GCA_036687775.1 Actinomycetota bacterium | reverse complement strand
AGATGACGATGAAATAGAAAATGCGTTATCAGTCTTACATGAAGAAAATAAATCAGCTTCAAGCTGGAAAGATCTACTCGCCTCCCAAAAGGTTCCTTTACCTGATCTAATGCATTCAGACTTAGGATCCATTTTCTTTACTTCTGGAACTACCGGTCTTTCCAAAGGGGTCATGATGCCCCATGCCCATATGTACTTATTCGCTGATGAGACTGTTTCGCTCACCAGACTTACTGAGAATGACACTTATATGTCGTGCGGTCCGTTATTCCACGGAAATTCACAATTTCTCGCTGCGTACCCAGCATTAATAGCAGGGTCAAGATATGTCTTACAAGAACGATTCAGTGCTTCCGAATGGATAAATCAAATCCGTTCCTGCAAAGCTACCGTCACTAATTTCATTGGGGTAATGATGGACTTCGTCTGGCAACAAGAGCCAACACCTGAAGATGCCAACAACGATCTTCGCTGTGTTTTTGCAGCGCCTACCGCAAGTTCCATACTCAAGGAGTATAAGCACCGATTTGGAATTGAGGCTTTTGTGGAGGTATTCGGGTTAACAGAAACGTGCATGCCAATATTAACCCCGTATGGTATCGACCGACCTGCTGGGGCAGCTGGATTACTTAACAGGGAATGGTTTGATATCCGACTTGTTAACCCCGAAACGGATGAAGAAGTTGATGTGGGTGAAGTTGGGGAACTTGTAGTTCGTCCCAAATACCCATTTACTTCTTGCCAAGGCTATTTTGACATGCCAGATAAAACCGTTGAAGTGTTTCGTAATCTCTGGTTCCACACCGGGGATGGTCTCAGACGAGATAAAGATGGCTGGTACTACTTTGTCGATCGCCTTAAAGATGCACTTCGAAGAAGGGGCGAGAATATAAGCTCTTACGAAGTTGAGCAAGCTCTTTCCTCTCATCCGTCAATCGGTGAAGTCGCAGCTATCGGAGTTCCCGCTGATCAAGAAGCAGGAGAAGACGAAGTCATGGTTTTTATAGTCCCAGAAGACGGCGTCCAAATTTTAGCTGATGAGATTTGGGAATATTCCCAAAAACAACTTCCTGATTTTGCTATCCCAAGATACATTCATTTCCTTCAAGAATTACCGAAAACCCCTTCTGAGAAAATACGAAAAGTCGAATTACGGGAAATGGGAGTTACTGCCGACACAAATGATCGAGGACCTCAACCTAAGAAAAGTAGAAAGAAATGAACTCCAAAGAAAAACAGACCGTCGTATTTCAAGACTCTTCTATAAATGGGTCCATTATCGCAATGGATTCCGCATACGATGTTGACCCAAGGAATACCGGTATAGATGTTTGCGTGAACGCTTCGTATTGTGGCGTTCTCCCAGCAAGGTTTATTGCCGAACACGCTCCTCGAGCAGCTATCGGAATGGATTGTGGAATAGGTCCTGAAGGTTCAGCAATTGCAGGATTGTGGTATCTAGAAGCCTTAGCTATCCCCGCTGCAGTAGCCGATGTCATGACAGCCCACCTTGGTAACGGAGTTCACCTCTATGAAAACGGGCTTATTAGTTTTGCTAATCAACCCGCTATCGACTGCGGTGTCAGACCTGGAATAAGTGTCAAAGACGCTGCTCGGTTACTTCTGGAACAAAAACCCCAGCAAGCACGAGCTTCAGAAATAACAAATCGTACGGTGATGGAAACTTCCCATGACGGAAGACACGTGATAGCTACAGATTCAATCGCTTTTGGGACAGACGCAGATACCGGCACCAATGTTTTGGTCACTGCCGGTCACACTGGTAGATCAGCAGTACCTTATCTTCTGAAATGCAAACCCCGGGGTTTCATATGTAGCGATGGAGGCCGCGGCATGGATGATTCAGGAATGGCAGGGTTGTATATCGTTGAGAAAGAAGGGTTAGCAGGAGCAACGGTTGATGCTACAAAAGCAAGAATGGGAAACGGGCTATCCCACTACCACGATGGAATTATCTCCGCAATGAATGCTATTGCAGAAGCAAAAGGTGTAGTACTAGGTATGGCTGCAAAAGAAGCAGCTAGCCTTCTTTTGACAAAATAACAACTGTAAGTCGGCATACAAAATGCAGGAAAAAAGAATCCGAAAGTTTGACCTTTAACAACTGTGCCTGTTTAATTGGATCAATAACAATTTAGGACATTCTCACCGCGATTGGCGAGGGTGCTTATAGAGGGGAAATAATGAAAAGTAAATTATGGAAATTGCTTGCGATTTTCGCCGTGTTGGGTCTGGTTGCAGTTGGCTGTGGAGATGATGATGACTCCAGTAGCAGCTCAAGCAGCGAAGCCTCAAGCAGCGAAAGTTCAAGTAGCGAAGAAGCCTCTAGTAGCGAAGAAGCTGAGGAAGCTGAAGCAGAGGAAGAATGTGAGCTAGGTCGAGGAGTCAGCGATGACAAGATCCTCTTTGGTTCATCTCAACCAATGACAGGTAACCTTGCAGCGCTTGGCGAACAAGCTGTACTAGCTATGGAAGTTACTAAGGACAGAATCAACGATGCTGGTGGTATCAACGGCCGAATGATCGATTTCATCGTTCAAGACGACGCATACAACCCAGAGAAAACCGTTGCTAACGCCCAGTACTTCATTGAACAAGAAAAAGTGTTTGCTATATGGGCAAGCATTGGTTCAGCTCCATTGAAAGCAGCGATGCCAATTCACAACGAGAACAATACACTAACCCTGTTCCCTTGGGCCCAGGACCTTAGTTTCTATGATGTTGATGCAAACCCACTGTTCTTCTCAGTGAATCCATCAGCATATGCTCAAACATTTGGATTCGGTAAAGTACTTGTAGAGACCTACGGTCTTGATGGAATCAAAGTTGGTTTGATGACAATTAACTCAGTTGATGGTCAACAAACAGTTGATGGATTCAAAGATAGTATCGGTGGTTCTGCTCTTGTCGATGAACAGACTTGGGAACGAGATTCAACTACTTACGGACCTCAGATCCTGTCATTTATTGATTCAGGAACAACCGATGTTTACATTGGTACTGGAGATACCCAGTTCGCTCAGTTCTTGCTTGAAGCCGATCAACTTGGCCTTGATGCACGTTTCTGGGGATCAACTGGAACCATTTCTGCAAACACCATTGAATTGGCCGGAGATCTTTCAGAAGGCGCCTATGGTGTTAACGTTATTTCTTCAGCTAATGGTGATAAGCCAGGACTGAATGCATACCGTGAAGCGATGTTTGAAGCTGGAGCAACTGAAGCTCAGATCAGTACTGCTAGCTTGCTTGCATATACAGGTGGTTTAGTACTCGAAGAAGGGCTAAATAGAGCTGGCGAATGTCTAAACAGCCAGACTCTTTCAGCAGCATTTGAAAGTATCACCGACTTCTCTACTGGTGGAATTATGCGTCCTTTGAACTTCTCAAGCGAAAATCATCTTGGGAACAACGACGTAATCATTCTCCAAGTACAAGATGGAGTTTGGGTAGAAGTAGAAAACCTCGGTTAATCTAACCTAGGAATTCATACGAAATTATGGGGCCCCAGGCAACTGGGGCCCCATAAAAAAATGAACTAAACAATATTAAACAACAAAATCAGCAGAGTTAACGGGAGCGAAATGGTTGATTACATTCAAATAGCATGGCAAGGACTTGTATCTGGGTTTGCATATGCGCTTATCGGCCTTGCTCTCGTCATGGTCTACAAAACAGCAAGGATTCTTAATTTCGCTGCAGGAACTATGGCAGGAATCTCAGGTTTCTTAGCTCATTGGTGGGCCGCAGAGAACGATATGCCTTTCGCTCTCGCAATCATCTTCGCCCTAATCATGACTGCAGTCGGGACTTACGTTATAGAGCGCCTCACTGTTCGACCACTTATCAAGTTAGGAGATTTTCTCCCAATCGTTATCATGACATTAGGTGTTGAAGAACTTTTAGCCAATGTCTCTCTTCTTTGGTGGGGAGGAAGCGCACAGAGATATCGTGTTCCTGGCGATATTGATAGAATCAATTGGATAATAGGCGATTTTAGATTAAATGCTTGGCACGTCGTCGTAGCAGGCACAACATTCGTTACTCTTTCAATCGTCGGATACGTAATTAATCAAACCGAACTCGGTCTAGGAATGAAAGCGTTCGCAGAAGATCAAGACGCCGCCAAATTAATGGGAGTCAAAGAATCCACTGTGTCGATTTGGACATGGGTTCTTTCGGCTTTAGTTGGTGGCGTTACCGGAATCGTTTACGCTCCCGTCCTTTTCCTCCAACAGGACTACATGAATATCATCTTTATCAAAGGGTTCGTCGCGGCTATCCTTGGTGGATTCTTAAGCCTTTCTGGTGGTGTCGCCGGTGGACTTCTTCTCGGAGAATTGGAAGCATTCACTATCAAATGGGCTCCTAGAGAATTCGCAGCAGCTCTTCCGGTGGTAATCGTATTTGTCGTGCTACTGATTCGACCACATGGGCTCTTCACAAGAGAGAAAGGGCATGAACGAGTATGACTACAGAGAACCAACAGGCCCAAACCGCTGTGGAACGGGCAAAAATTCCATTACCTAGATTTCTGAAAAAAAACCACTATTTCGGTTTTCTGGGAATCCTACTCGTTTACCTTCTCGCTGGAACTTATTCGGCCTATTCATTAACGATTATGAGTACCATCATCTTCGCAATTATTGGGGCCAGCTTAATAGTTGTTTTCGGCATGGCAGGTCAGTTAACACTGGGTCATACAATTTTCGTAGCCGGGGGAGTTTTTCTATCTGCAAATATAACTATGGAGTGGAGTCGCGGTTTAGAAACTGAACTTCCTGTTGCGTTTGCTGTCATGTTCATTCTTGGCCTTATTGTAGGGTTTCCGAGTTTAAGAGTTAATGAGTTATATTTAGCTTTAGCTACGTTTGCCGTAGCTTTCGTCGGTGTCCAAGTTCTTTTTGAATGGGAACAATTTACCGGCGGTGGATCAGGAAAACCTGTAGGCAAGCTTGAATTCTTTGGTCGAGAATTTAGCCGTGGTCCAACTCTTGTTCGTATCGCTCTGATAATAATGTTGTTCACATTTTGGGTTGTCGGCAATTTCCAAGATGGTCGAACTGGACGAGCCTGGAATGCTTTAAGAACCAGTGAAACTGCTGCAAGAGCCTCTGGTCTTCCTGTGGCTTGGTTGAAGATTCTTTGTTTCGCAATTGGTGGTGGCCTAGCCGCTCTTGGAGGAGTTCTCTATGCACATACACTTCGATATGCTATACCGGAAAATTATGGAGTGAACCTTTCAATAATTGTTGTTCTTGCTTTGATAATCGGAGGAAAACATCGCCTGATGGGAGCTGTTCTAGGAGCAGCATATGTTAAATGGCTACCAGAACTTTCCCGCGATGTCCAAGAATACGAAGGTCTCATCTATGGTGGAACACTAATTATCTTGACGTTGATAGCCCCTGATGGGTTAGTCGGAATGTTTGAATGGGCAGCTGAACGTATTAAGAGTTATAAGAAATCACAAGATGGTGAAAATCTCGAAACACAAATTGCAGCTTCAGACACAGCTCCCCTTAAATCTGAATATCTTTCTTCCATAGGGTCCGACACATCCCGAGGGCACCTTGTAGTAAATAATGCAGCTGTTGCGTTTGGCGGCGTTAAAGCAGTCGATGATGTCTCATTTGAGATACCAGCAGGAGCGGTGACAGGACTCATTGGGTCAAATGGGGCTGGGAAGACAACTCTCTTTAACGCGATAACCGGACACGTAAAAGGTGCTACAGGCGAGTTCATTCTTGACGGCAAACCCGTTTCCGGAAAACCAATTCATATGAGAGCTCTAGCTGGAATAGGGCGTACCTTTCAGAATTTAAATCTTCATGATGACTTAAATGTGCTTGAACATGCTTTAATCGGCCTCGACAGAACCACTAATTACAGTCGAATAGCGGAGTCTTTCCGACTGCCTTGGGTTCTTAGAGAAGAAAAGAAAGCTCACTTCGTTGCTGCTGAACTCTTAGATCATATGGACTTACTTGAATACTGGGATGAAAAAGTTGAAGACCTTCCCTACGGGCTACAAAAACGTGTTGACGTAGTTCGCGCCTTAGCATCTAACCCGGGAATATTACTTCTGGATGAGCCTGCCGCCGGACTACCAACTGCAGAAGCTCTTGAAATGATGCAGAAAGTACAGGAATACGCAAAACATATTTCAGCCGGAGTGCTCATTATTGAACACAATGTTGAATTAGTAGCTGATGTCAGCGAACGAATAATTGTTCTAGATGCTGGAAAGACAATCGCCGATGGGACTCCTGAAGAAGTAACACGGAATGAACAAGTTATAGCTGCATACTTAGGGACTTGATGATGACTGGATTAGAAATTAAAAACTTAAAAGTTGGATATAGCCGTAACGAAGTCATTCACGGTCTTGACTTAAAGGTAAATTTGGGTGAAAAAGTTGCTCTTCTTGGTGCCAATGGTGCTGGCAAATCTACTGTTCTGAAAACAATTTCTGGACTATTGACACCCTCGGAAGGGTCCATAACATTTAATGATGAAGAAATCGGCGGATCCAACCCAGCAACGCTTGTTGAGATGGGCATTATTCAAGTTCCAGAAGGAAGACGTGTTTTCCCAGGTCTAAACGTTGAAGATAACTTAAAAGTTGCTAATTACGGGAAGTCTCCAGATTTCCTTGAAGAAGGTCTTGAAACGGTCTATAGGAAATTTCCGATACTTGAAGAACGTCGTAAGCAAGCTGCTGGTCTGCTTAGCGGTGGACAACAGCAAATGCTTTCGCTTAGTAGAGCTATTATCGCAAAGCCAAAATTGCTTTTAATTGATGAAATGTCACTTGGCTTAGCTCCGTTGCTTGTAAAAGATTTTTATGAGCAATTGGCTGATTTATTCTCAGAAGATGTAACACTGCTTCTGGTTGAACAGAATGCGGGACTAGCACTTAAATACTGTTCCCGATTTTATGTGCTAAGAAACGGTGAGTTAGTTCTTGAAAGCAACTCAGAAGACTACAAAGATAACCCGACTGCATTACAGTCTGCTTACTTGGGTGTTGACTGATCCATGCCTCTTGCACACTTGACCATTTGTCAGGTTTGGGGGGTTAATGGCAAGAATTGAGGTCCCAGCTGGCGATGATCTTGAACGTCTGCGTTTATGGAAAATGGCGCCGGCCTTTTCTGAAGCAGTAGATTCCTTTCGAATAGCCGCACATGAAGAAAGCATTCTTTCAGTAAGAGAGCGTGAAGTAGCGAGAATGAAAATCGCTGTAATCAATCAATGCCCCATATGACTTGATACTCGAACTTCGTCGGGGACGGATGAGCAGCTTAAGGAAGAAGAATATTTGCAAATCATTGATGGAATTATTCCGGAGTCACTAACTCAAAGAGAAAAACTGGCTATCAATTTTGCTAAAGAGTTTTGTATTTCGCCCGCAAATCTTAACGAAGACTTTTTTAGTGATCTACGAAATGATTTTGCTGACAGGGAAATCGTTGAACTTTCTGGATATTGTGCTTTCTGTTTGGGAATTGGACGTGTTTATAAAGTCCTTGAAATCGCAAATGAGTGCCCAGTTATTCACTAAGAATTCTATTGACTTTGATTTCGAAGTTCACGTTTTAATATCTTTCCTGTTGGCGCTTTCGGCAATTCAGAAACGAATTCGACGAATTTGGGTTTTTGATAACTAGCTAGATTCTGTTTTGCTTCTTTTATGATTTCTTCTTCGGTAGCGGAATGACCCGGCTTGAGTACCACGTATGCTTTTACAGATTCTCCCCATTCTTCATCCGGTACACCTATTACCGCTACTTCGAGCACTGCAACGTTTAGCCCTATTGCTTCTTCCACTTGTATTGAGTAGATATTCTCTCCGCCAGAGATAATCATGTCTTTCGCTCGATCGACAATGAAACAATACCCGTCTTGATCCCAAGTAGCTATATCTCCAGTCCACATCCAACCATTTTGTATAGTTTTTGCTGTTAAATCCGGTCGCCCATAATAGCCAACCATATTTGCATGTGATTTAACGATAATTTCACCCGGTGTTTTGTTGTCTCTAGGGACCATTTGCCCTTGCGGGTCTACGATTCGTACTGAAGTTACGAAACCTTCTCGGCCACATGAACGTAGCCGTTCGGGGTGGTATCCATCTCTCACAGCTTTCAAATGGTCTTCTTGACTTAAGAAAGTCATCGTTGTGCCTTCAGTTTGACCATATCCTTGAATCAAAGTGCAGGGGAATGAGTCAAGAGCTTCCTTAATTACTCTAGTAGGCATTGGACCCCCTCCATATTGGATGTTCCTCAAGGAGGCAAGGTCATAGGAAGAGAAATTCTCGGTGGCCATCATCCAGTTAAGCATTGTTGTTACTCCAAGGAATGCAGAAACTCTTTCTGTTTCAATGAGGTCTAATGCTAACTTTGGCTCAAAGTTCATCAGTACCAGCGGGCATCCATGTGCATGATAATTCATTGCTAATACAACAGGGATGTGAAACATTTGCCCAGTGAGCATATAGACGTCATTCGGTACGATTCTTTCGGCGACAGTTTGATTCTGCATCCCAAACCAAACACTTCTATGAGAGTGAAGCGCCCCTTTTGATTCTCCCGTAGTCCCTCCTGTATAGAGAATAAAGAGACTATCTTCTCCCCCAATTTCTTTACAGACTGAAGGTTCATCTTCTCCATGGCTTTCTGTAAGTTTTTCAAAAGAACCATCACCTGATTCCCCGTATTCAAGCCAATGCTGAACAGTACCATTTTCTTTTTGCACGCCACAGATTAGGTCTTTGAAAAATGCTTCTGATATAACAGCTCGTGGGCTTCCATTGTTGATGATCTTGATTAACTCAGTTGCAGAAAGTCGCCAGTTCATTGGTTGGGCGATAAGGCCTGATCGCCCACAAGCATAAAAAATAGCCAAATGCTCAATTGAGTTCCGACTTACGATCCCAACGCGGTCTCCTTTTTCTAAACCTAGTGATAGTAGACCATTTGCAATTTTGTTAACGTACCGATCTAATTCAGAAAAAGTAATTCTCTTATCATTCGCTGAATCAAAAATAGCAGTTTTCTGAGGAGTTAAATTTGCCCATTTTTGTGGGATTAGACCGATATTCATATTGACTTAGTTTTTGTCATAAACCTGAGCGTCCTGCTTCTCTTTGAAATGGCATCGGTTCAGAGTGTGGTGGGTCATTGGGTGTTGACCCTGTTGTAACACCACCATCAACAACAAGGCAGTGACCATTTGTATTACCCGATTCATCGGAAGCTAGATAGACTGCGGCATTTGCAACATCTATAGGAAGACCTGGTCTGTTGAGGATTGGGGATTTAGCTCTGACAACTTCTGTTACCTGTTCAAGATCGTTATGGTCATCCATGTAAGCAGCTGCTACTAACGGTGTCACTGTTGACCCAGGTGCAATACAGTTCACTCTAATACCTGAGCGGCATAGTTCTGCAGCTACATTTTTTGTTAAGCCCACTACTCCATGTTTCGCAGCTGCGTATACATGTGGGCCTAGTCCTCCTGTAACTCCAGCAGTGCTAGCGACATTAATAATTGCACCTGACTGGTTCTGTTTCATATGATTTGCGGCATGTTTAATCCCTAGGAAAGTTCCAAATAGAAGGATGTCGAGAGTCGCTTTAAACTCCTCAGCTGGGATCGTCGCTATAGGTCCTCGGTTGCCAACGATGCCAGCATTATTCATAACAATATCTAGAGTCCCGAATTCTTGGACTGCGTATGCCATAAGTGATTCAACATCTTGCTCTTTGGTAACATCACAATGTTGGAAACGAGCCCTCGTGCCAAGGTTTTTAGCTAGCTCTACCCCGCGCTCATCTTGGATATCTCCGATGATTACTGAAGCCCCTTCTTCAACGAACCTATGTGCAGTGGCTTCACCTATACCCGAAGCTGCTCCTGTGATTACTGAAACCTTTCCTTCAAGTCGCATTAATTCCCCTTTTAGATCAATTGAATTGAGTTTCTATTTTGCCTGCTTTAAACCAGGCAAATACCGCTGCGAACAGTAGAACCGCCGTACCTGTCCAAGGATATGCAAAGCTTCCTGTCCAGTCCACAACGAATCCAAATAATGCTGGTGATGCTAAAGCGCCGAGATAATATCCTGTCATAGTGACTCCAGTAGCTCTGCTAACTGAAAAGGGTGCCTTATCTACAACGCATGCATGCATGGTTCCTATCGCAGCCAGTTGTGCAGTTACTCCAATAATCGCCCCTACTAAAACTATCCAAACACCAAGTACAAGACCCAAGATTATAAAACCGATAGCGATCGCCGAAAGGAACAGAAGCGTCATAATGAGCTGTATTCGTTTTTCAGCTCCTACTCTGTCTGCATATAGCCCATTCAATATCAGTCCGATTACACCGCAAAAACAAGCAACAGATGTGATAGCACCAGCTAAACCAGAAGTTACCTCTAAAGAGTCTTCTAAGTAAGAAACAATCCAGGAATAAAAAGGCTGAGATCCTGCTATGAGAAGAAATGACGCTATGCCAAACCAATAGAACTTTCGGGGTAGGGATTTTGTAATAAGGGATTCATCTAACTCAAAGTCATCATCTGGGACAATCACAAGGGCTGCAAGACCAACAACGAGTGCGCAAATACCATTTACTACCAGAATATTTTCCCATTGCCATTTCTCTGCTGACCATGGGCCAATAGCTGAAGCTACTGTTGCCATAAATGGAACACCTGCCGTTTTTATGGACATCGCAAGCGTGCGTTGCGTTTCAGATATTGCCTTACCTATTGCAGCATTCGTTCCTGTGTTTGTAAGGCCGTAGGCTGCTCCTGCTACCAAACTAGAAATAACCCACATTTCATAGGTGCCGATAATAGCTATTAGAAATGAGCATGCTGCTACTGCAAGCATGTCTGCAAAAATTACTTTTCTTGGTCCGTAAAGTTCCGTAATTTTCCCTGCGAGTATGGACCCTATTCCGGTGGCACCAAAATAGATTCCTACTATCAGACCAACTTTTCCTTTTGAAATGCCGAGGTCTTCACTAAGTATTGTCGCTAAAAACCCTGGGAAAAAACCCAACGACGCGCCTATTCCAACACTCCCAGCAGAAACTCCTATAAGGGCCTTTTCTCTACTTCTCATATAGCAATACTCGAGGTAGTTCTAAATATTTCTGAGTCAGATCGTTCATATTTACAACTCAGTTGCAATTTGTTCCCTAAGTCGTATTTTCTGAATTTTTGTTGCTGACATTGGCCATTCCGTTACAAATCGTACATATCGAGGGATCTTAAAACTTGACAATTGCCCTTTACAGAAGTCAATTATCTCTTCTTCAGTGGCGCTCATCCCTTCTTTCAATTGAATGAATGCTGCGGGCACTTCAACATATTTATCATCAGGAGCTGAGACAACTTGTGCTAATTGGATTGCAGGATGATGAGATAGAAATCCTTCTATTTCAACAGCCGCCACATTCTCACCTCCGACTTTGAGCATGTCTTTTATTCTTCCATGGTAAGTTACGCGTCCGTCGTCATCTAACGAACATAGATCACCTGTTCGGAACCATCCATCTGAAGTAAATGCCTCCTGATTTTTTTCTGGAGCATTGTGGTAACCCTCAAAAACGCAATAGCCACGAATGAGTATCTCACCTTGCTGATCACTTCCTAGTATCTCATCAGTTTCCGGGTCACGTATCTGCGCTTCTATACCTCGAAATAGTCTTCCAGATGTTTCCGTTCGTTTTTCAAGTGAGTCTTCAATATGACCAAAGGAAACTACTCCGCCACACTCTGTTAGCCCATAGGCACTAATTTGAATCGCTTGCGGCATTCGCTTTTGCATTGATACTAGAAGGTCAGCAGGGCCGACATTATTAACTATGCGGATGTTTAAAGCTTCAGCTTCATAATCCTTGTGATTGAGCAGAGCCTCCATAATCGTTGGGAAGCTAGCAAAATTCAATGTCGCATTTTCTGACTCCATATATGTGAGCGCTGTAGCTGGCTCAAAGTATTCCATTGTTAATAGTGCTGCACCTGCGTCGATACATCCGATCAACGGAAGGACGAAACTCATATGAAACATTGGAAGTGGGTCCCACATGCGGTCATTTGCAGTCATGTTAAATCTTGTTCTTCCTGCTTCCATAGCAGGCCGAACCAAGGCTTCATGGGTGATGGGGCAGCCTTTGGGATTAGCGGTCGTTCCTGACGTGTACATCATCATAGCTATGTCACGGATTTTCAATCGAGAACGGTCAACCTCGATAGTTTCTTCCGTTACTTTCTCCCTAATAGATTCAAAACTCCCTTGATCGATCATCCCATCTGGGGACCTTTCTCCAAAAAGAATAATGGATCTTAAATTCTTTGCTGTATCCAAAAAAAGAGATTCAGGATTTTCCTGATTAATTATGTTGGGGAAAGCTTCTTGCAAAAGTGATACAAAATCAACATGCTCAACAATTCGATCTGTAGTCATGAGAACTTTTAGTTGCGCATCATCAATGACATACGCAAGTTCTTTCGCCTTGTATCTAGCATTTATTGGAACGGGTATAGCTCCTATAAATTGACTCCCCAATAAAAGGTCAACGAATTCTTGGCAATTAGACATCAGTATTCCCACTGAATCCCCTGAATCTACGCCTAAAGCTTTTAACGATCGCGCTGCATTCGTCGCTCTTTGAAATAGTTGCGAATAGGTAACGCGTTGATCCGGAAAAACTACAGCATCTGCGTCAGGGTCACGGTTTACTGCTCGAGCCAAAAGATCTGGAAGGGTATAAACATCTGATACTACTAACACGGATTCTCCTTGCAGATTAACTGTTCTAGATGGGAAACTACCCTATAGGAGGGATCTTGCCAATGTTGACACCTCAAGAGGTAGCCGAGCAACATATTAGCGCAGTGCTGGGAGGAGACCCAGTTCTCATGGCTGCTGATTACGCATATGACGCTGTTCTCATAAGAGGCGATAAAATTTACAATGGGAAAGATGAAATTCTTGACTATTTTAAAAGCGTGCCTGAACGATTAGGAAATGACAGACTCGAATTCACGAGATTTAATGTATGTGGAGACGAGGCAACATTTTCGTGGCAGATTGTCGGGGATACGATCAAGGCTTCCGGTCAAGATGTTCTTGTAATATCTGACGGACTGATAATTAAACAGGAAGTCTTTCTTTCAAATTCTGATTTCTAGAAAGCGCTCAGGAGCGACCCTCCATGATGCCATCTGCACCTGGCAACCATGAGGCGACACCTGAAACTGGGATAGCACAGATTACTGATTCAACAATTTCGGCTTCTGTCGCCCCAGCTTTTCGCGCTCCATTTGCATGAACATTTACAAATCTTGAAGAGAACTCAGCTGCGTTGACTGTACAAAGAAGCAACTCAACATTTTTAGCATCCAGCAAATTCTCGGCAAGACTGAATTCACGCATCAAGACATATCCTTCTAACGCTCTCGATGCCTCATCAGCCATCAACTGGACGTAAGGAGGAATGAATCCAAAGTATCCTTCAAAGTACTCAAGGCAACTTTCTCGATCAACAGGATAAGCGGGTATTGGATCACCTGTTGAAGTTATTTCATCATCAAAAGTCTCATTTACAGCTACCGTAAATTTTGCATAAACCTCCTCACCTCTGCTTATAAAAACCGTTAATGCTGCACCACGTGCGTCGTTAAGAGACAATCCCAGTTCTTTAGACCTAAGTAACTCTCGGAAAAGTAAGCCATCATGCCCCTTAACTGCAGCTGCGGAAGCCATATATAGCGCTTTAGCCCAAGCAGGAAGCGCTCCATCTCGGTCTGTAACGTCACGCAAACGTGCATAACCTTCGGCAAATTTTTCTGATTTCGCAGCTATTTCCCCCGAAAGGAGCACTTGGCTACCCAAACTCTCATGATCTGCATTCTCTGACATAATTCTCCTTTATAGTTTAGAAACCTCACCACCATCAATCACGAAACATGATCCGGTCACAAAACCGGATAATGGCGAAACTAAATAAGCGGTCAAAGGTCCGATTTCTTCCGGATCCCCCATCCGGCGTTGCGGAATTTTTTTAAGTCGAGCTTTAAGTATGCTCTCATTTTCTAAAACTGCAGATTGTGCTGACGTTACGAATGCTCCAGGTGCAATTGCATTAACTCTTATACCGTGTCGGGCCCATTCCACAGCTAATGATTCAGTAAACCGCAATAAGGCGCCCTTTGATGACGAATATGAAACTAGCGAAGCCTTTCCTTTCAAACCAGATGTAGATGCAATATTTATTATCGATCCCTTAATATTTTCTGAAATGAAGTAATTCGCAGCTGATTTAGCTATTACGGCTGGGGCAATCAGATTAACGGAGAGAACCGTTTCCATTGTTGAAATATCGCTTTCAAGAAAGTTCTCTGCTGGAGCCATGCCAGCATTGTTCACGACCGCATGTAAACACTCAAATTTGTCAATTGCTTTATCAACCAATAAAGAAACCTCACTCTTATTGGTCATATCACAAACTACAGGATGAACTCGTCCGGAAGCATATCTGGCTAATTCCTCTAAGTCACTTTTAGATCTAGCTGCCGCTACGACAAAGGCACCCTCGTCGACAAGATACTTTGAAATTGCATTTCCTAGACCTCGGCTAGCTCCTGTAACTAGAACAACTGAATCTTTAATTTTAAGATCCATTTCCGTATTCCCTGATTAAACGTGCCGCAATTCCCAAGCGCAACACTTCTGATGCACCTTCATACACCCGCATCGGTCGAGCTTGACGATAGTATTTCTCAATTTTTGAGCCACGTATGAGCCCCCAACGACCCATTGACTGAACGCAGCGATCTACGACCCTTGTAGCTGCTTCCGTTGCAGCTAATTTCGCTAACGATGAGCGATCTAGATTTCCGGCAGGGTCTTCCCCAGCTAAAGATGCGGTTTGATAGGTTAAAAACCTTGAAGATTCTAAATCAGCCCAAGAATCCGCCAAAAGGGTCGCGACAGGTCCATGTTTAGCTAAAGGCCTTCCAAACTGTTCTCGATTACTAGTGTGAGCTACAGCTTCACGCAATGCACCTTCCATCAGCCCCAAAGCCGCCCCAGCTACTGAAATACGAAAAACAGATAGCGTCGCCAGTACATGACGGAACGCAGCGCCTGGTTCTCCTAAGCGAGAATCCTCCGGGAGTACTACATCATGGAACTCAAGTTCACCTAATACATGTGGCGCTATAATTTCTGGTGACGCCGTGATTTGCAACCCTTCACTATCTGCTGGAACAAGAAAAAGTGAGTACCCATCATTCTCTTTCGCCAGAGTTGTATAAAAAGAAGCTGCTCCAGCATTTGAAATAAACGACTTTGCCCCCCTCAGAATAAAGTCACTCCCTTTTTTTTCGACTGTCGTTGATATGCCTTTGAGATCAGATCCAGCAATAGGTTCAGTTAACGCTAAAGCTGCAAGAGCTTCGGCTTTTGAAACTGCTGGAAGCCATTTTTCTTTTTGTTCATTAGTTCCAGCCATTGAAATGGCATAACTACCTATTCCCTGAAGAGCAAAAAGGGAATCCAAGTGAGAAGAAGTTTTCATTAAGCTCTCTCGTGCTAAACACACTGCAAGTGGATCAACTTGACCAAAACGTCCTCCGTAAGCTTCGGGGACCATCAGCGAAGAAAGGCCGCTATTTCTAAGAGCATCCAGAACAGGCTTATATAATTCGCTTGATTCGTCTGCCTCCATTGCAAATGGTTCAACGACTTCACCCAACTTCTCACAATCATCAATTACTTCCTGATACTGAGGGCTAATTTGAAAAATAGAGGACACTTTTACCCTTCCTAAGGTCTGGTGGCACTTATACCTATTCTAGAATCTTTCTAAAGATGACAAAAAGAAAACAACAGGATAAAGTTGAAGAAAGATCTACTAGGAGGAACCATGGCTCTAACCGAAATTTTTATGCCCGCTAATGAACTTGCAGAAATGACTCCTGAGGAATTCGTTGGCATAATTCGTGAAGAATGCATGAAACCGGAACGAGGAATGTACAACCATCCATTTGTTCAAGGGTTGGAACAGGGAACAGTCACTATTCCCCAACTACAGATTTTCACAGAGCAATTTTATTTACATATATCCAAAATGCTCCCATGGATTGGTGCTATCTATGTTCGTTGCCCACATGAGGAAGTTAGAACAGCTCTGGTAAAGAATCTTGCGGAAGAATGCACTGGATTTGAAAGCAACACTGCGGCGCACCCCGATCTGCTTTTAGAGTTTGCCAAAGCTTTAGATTCTGACGTTGATGCGATAAGGAACGGAGTTCAACATCCAGCTGGACGACGACTTACAGAATATTTTGAATTCATGGGTCTCTGCCGAGAATGGTTTGTTCCCTTGTCTGCTATTGGAATAGGTCTTGAATCATTTGTACCTGATACGTTCACTCGAATGGTCCAGGCATTAAAAGAGAATTATGGGATGACTGACGAGCAACTTATTTTCTGGTCTATGCATATCCTGGCCGATCAAGACCATGGCGATGAAGGCATAGAGATGGTCTCTGAATATGCCATAACAGGAGAACAAAGAAAGGCAGTTTTTGACTGCACGATAGAAACAAGCCGCCTATTTTATGACTTGTGGAATCTCTATACACTTGGTTGATTAGATCCACTCATGCCTGAAGAACTTTCTAAAGAAGATCCTATTTCCAGCCAAGAAATAGCAGAGAAATTGGCTAAGCGTGGGCACGTTGTCACGTCCTGGGAAGATCTTCCGCATGTTACTATGGACGAAACTGGCATAGAGACAATCTCCTACCGGATTGGCATGCCGGATGATAATGCTTCTCCGACGGTTTTTAAGTTGTATTTCCCACCGAACTGTAGGGTTGAAGCCCATACTCATTCTTGTAATTACTCAGAAATAATCTTAGATGGAAGCCAAAAGGTCAGCGGTAAGTGGCTTTACAAAGGCGATATCAGAGTGGGTCTTGCAAATAAAGGCTATGGACCATTAATTGCCGGACCTGAAGGAGCATCAATACTAGTGATATTTGCTGATGGCAACTGGCCGGCAATAAGCATTGGGGCTGGAGATGGCAGCACAATCAATACTTCAAAACTTTTGGAACAATTTAGCGCCGCCGAAAGTTGATAATTGTGGTCAATCTTTAATATGTAATTGCTCTAGTGGGGCATAAGGTTGAAGCTTCAAGAATTTCTTCCTCAAATTCTGCCGGCGGTTCAGCAACAAGTACCTTCGCTTGCGTTGAGTCTTCAAGTTCAAATAGTTCAGGTGAAATACGAACACAGTACCCTGTTCCCTGACAAATCTCTCTATTGATTCGCAAGTTAAAAACTTTGTTAGCCATGATGATCTATAAATTTGTTAAGAGTATCGGAAATCGGCCATATGCATCGTGGTGGCTTAATTCGGTATAGCTTGGGAGATCCAATGGATCTATCTCGATACCTGCTTTATACAATGCAGCTGCAATATTCACTAGAGTTCCATCAGTTCCTTCATCATTATCTGTTCTCGCTGAAAGTCCGGTAACTAATGTCCGACCAATACAAGTGTGTTCTCCACCTCCAAATGCAAACCCCCATGGTTTTACATTAGGAGTTTCTCGGTAAGGATTAAAGGAACGTGCATTATCTCCAAAAACAGTCTTATCCCGATTTGCTGGAGTAAATAAGCAAGCTACACGTTCGTCTTTTTTAATCTCGGTCCCGTTACTGAGGGTGACATCTTTCAAAGCTATTCTCAACAAAGCTGGGGACGGCAAATGGAGTCGTATATCTTCATGGCCTGCTTGTTTAAGGAAATCACGATCAAATCTTTTCTCATAATCCTCAGGGTGCTCCTGAAACCACTCATGAAGATGAATCATCAAGTGCGGTACAGCATGAGTTGTAGTTTGGCTAGAAGCGACAAGATATAAGGTGGCTTCACGAAGTGGAAGTTCCTCATCCCATTCTTCATTCCAATGCAGATACATCAAAGTAAGCAAATCTCTTGGAAGTTCATCTTCGCCCAAATCACCATTTCTAAATTGTTCGATTAGTTTTTTCCTTCGCTCCACGGAGGGGCCATAAAACTCTTGAACGAAACCTTCGCGAATTTTGAGAATTCTAGAAATAACTTCAGAATGGTCTTCCGTAGACCATTCAACTGTTGCTCCGGTTCCTAATTGCTCGATATAGGTCCGGAAAGCATCAGTTCGCTCTGGAGTATCCACACCGTCAATCCCAGTAGTAACCGCTGAAATTCTAGCGAGCATTGTGCGAACTAAAGCGCAGAGATCTGTCCGTACGGTACCGGTCTCATCTCTATTGCCTTTACACTCTTCCAAAGCTTTATCTATCAGTGGGAGAAGTTCTTCGTGCTCATAATATTCAAGTGCTTCTTTCCTAAATAATGGAGCCTGCAATCTCCGTCTTTCGAAATGGACGTCATGATCAATCGTTAAGAGGGAATCGCCAAAAAAAGGTTGGCTTTCTTGATGGGAACCTTGACGAAAATCTTTTGAACGTAATATCTCGTCGACTAATGCATAATCAATGAAATGCTTTATCCCCTGTATATGAGGTGGCGGTATAAGATCGCGTATCGTTTCCATTTTTCCCCCGGAATTACTACCTGTAACTTAACAATATACAGATTACTCTTGAGATTATCGTTGAGCGAATTTGGCTATCGGTTCTTAGCCAAAATCGCGGCATTGAAATACTGAGCTCCCGAACCTGCTCCTGTTACCAGCGCTGTTTCTGCATCATTAACTTGATCCCCAGAAGTAGTTCCACGCAATTGACGAACTGCTTCAATTACTTTTAGATTAGGCCCCCCCCAGCCGGTATGGCTAAAAGAAAGCAAGCCACCATCCGTGTTCGTTGGATATTTGCCATTGACATTTATTCCATTTTCAAAGAGGAAATCCACTCCATCGCCTTCAGAACAAAACCCTAATGTCTCAAATTGCCGGACCACTTCCCACGTGTTGATGTCATAAAGTTCAAATACATCAATATCATCCGCCGTTAGGCCAGCGGATATGAACGCTCTCTCAAATGCATCCTTACCTATCGTACCGACTTCGTCATACCTCGCTGGGTCAACATATTGTTGCCGGTGCCACTCTGAACCTCCACCGAGAATGCGTACTGGCGCATGAGGGCAATCTAATGCTCTTTCAAGTGAAGTAATTATCACAGCAGATGCACCTTCAGTAGCAAGACAGAGATCCAGAAGATGAAAGGGTTCACAAATGATAGGTGATTCGACAATATCCGAGGAACGATAAGGTCCTTTGTCAAACATCACAGCCTCTGGGTTTCTAGATCCAGCATTTCTAATCTCTACAGCAATCTGTGAAAGTTTCGTTCTATCCGGCTTGAACCGGGCGAAATATACTTGAGCTACCATCGCGAAATGCGCCGCAGTAAAAAGTCCCCAAGGACGAACGAATTCATTATTTGGCTGCGTATACCCTGCCAATTCTGAGCGATTCAAAACACCTGCTTGCCCTCCAAAAACAATTGCTGTATCGCAAAGCCCAAATGATACTGCCGCAGCTGCATCTAAGATCCCAGGCACACCTTGAGGATATGTATCACCAACCCATCTAAATGACTTTCCGAAAACCCCTGACCAATCAACAACTCCTGGATTGAATTCAGTCCCTCCAGGACCAGGCCATCTAGCTGAGATCCCATCAATCTCTTTCAATGTCATTCCCGCATCAGCAAGTGCGTTCTCTACCGCTTGGACACAAACCGTTACGTTATTCTCTTGCAGAGATTTCGCCTGTTCAGTTAACCCAATTCCAGCAATAACCACATTCGAATTCTTCATACCTGTCTTCCCGAACCCCAGAAAACTGATCGGATAGTATTTTTTTCAATTTTCCCAACAGTATTTTTAGGCAATTCATCCCAAATCTCGATTCGCTCAGGGACTTTTATTGAAGTTAGTTCTGAATCGACACAATATTCTTTTAATTGATGATCTGTTACTTCTGCCCCATCTTTCAATGCGACTACTGCAACTATGGCTTCACCCCATTCTGAATCTGGAACCCCAATAACTGCAACTTCAAGAACAGCATCATGCCTGTATAGAACATTCTCAATTTCGGTAGGAGCAATATTTAAGCCTCCTCTAATAATGAGATTCTTTTTTCGGTCAACTATATATATAAAACCATTTTCATCAATTTCAGCGATATCTCCTGAATGCATCCAACCATCTATCAAAACTTCATTTGTTCTCTCTGGGTCACGAAAATACTCTTTCATAACATGCGTTCCTGCGAAAATCACTTCTCCACGTTCGCCTTTTTCAACTTGATTACCTTTTTCATTAATCACTCTTACGTTGACTCCCAGAGATGGTTGACCACAAGATGCTAGCAATTCCGGATTCGAAGATAAGCCGAGATTGTGATCTTCCTTCCGCAATAATGTCCCAATTGACGCTATCTCAGCCATTCCATAAAGCTGGTTAAAAATAGATCCAAATCTAGATACAAGCTCCCTTAACCGTTCCGGTGAAATAGGTGATGACCCGTACCCCAAGGTGATCAAGGAATCCAACTTACCGTCTTCTTCTTGCGGCAATTTATCCAATAACCGCATCAACTGGGTTGGCACGAGAAAACTATGAGTAACTTTGTCTTCTTCCACTTGTTTCGCGAATCCGTTAGGGTCAAAATTTCTACTGTCTCTAAAGCTAAGGGCAGCTCCTATGGTAACGCAGGGAACTATCGTAATATTGACACTTGAATTGTGCGGTATTTGAACTAGATAGCGACTATGAGAATTTATGTCGTACTCGATGCAAGCAACTGTTGCATGCTGCAATGCTCGGCCGTGATCATAAAGGACGCCCTTTGGCTTTCCAGTCGTTCCACTCGTATAGACGATGCAGAAATCATCATCAGCCCTAATTGTATCGAGAATTAAAGGGCAGTCATCCCCAGAATCCTTAAGTTCATTCTCCCAATTTTCAATATCGATATTAAAAAGTTTCACATCGTCAATACCTGGGAAATTTTCTAACTGGACTAGATGTTCAGTGTCAGTAATGACGACAGAAGGTTCACAATTGTCAAAGATTTGCTGCATTTCTGTTGGTCCTAATCGAAAATTAAGACCAACGTAAACTAACGCAGATTTCGAAATCCCACTTATTAACTCAAGTACTTCCGGTCTGTTTGGGAGAAGAACTGCAACCCGATCCCCTTTCGATAAATCGTTCTTAATTAGTAAGTTTGCGAT
>JAYYZG010000085.1:0-6906 GCA_036687775.1 Actinomycetota bacterium | reverse complement strand
TAGTGTTTGAGACAATTACAGATCTCGTTGAACGACAGGAATTAGAGATAGACCAGAAGTTAACGGTTGAAGAGGCTCATCAAAACTTTGTGAAAGCATGCGATAAGGGAGTACTTAAAGTTATGTCAAAAATGGGCATATCTACGGTTCGCAGCTACATCGGATCTCAAATCTTTGAATCAATAGGACTCGGCCAACCATTAATTATCGATGCATTCCCAGGGACTATGAGCCGTTTGGGTGGTATTGGGTATTCTCAATTGGCAGAAGAAATCAGGTTAAGGCATCAGATTGCCTTTCCTAACGTTCCTACTCACCGTGCGCATAGGGAATTAATTGCTGGTGGAGAATATCAATGGCGTAGAGAAGGGGAGTATCACCTTTTCAACCCAGAAACAGTCTTCAAACTTCAACACGCAACACGTGAAAAACGTTTCGACCTCTTTCGGGAATATACGGACCGCGTGAACAAGCAGAGTAAGGAACTCGCAACACTAAGAGGGCTGTTCAAATTAAAAACTGACACACGAAAGCCAGTGCCCTTAGAAGAAGTTGAACCAATTTCGGAAATTATGAAAACATTCTCAACAGGGGCAATGTCTTACGGGTCAATTTCTGCTGAGGCTCACGAAACTTTAGCAATAGCTATGAATCGGATTGGTGCCAAATCCAATACCGGTGAAGGGGGGGAGAATCCAAGCAGATATATCCCCGATGCCAATGGAGACTCAAGACGTTCTGCTATAAAACAGGCAGCTTCAGGACGATTCGGCGTAACAAGTGAATATTTGGTCAATGCTGACGACATTCAGATCAAAATGGCACAAGGAGCCAAGCCAGGTGAAGGTGGACAATTACCAGGACACAAAGTTTGGCCATGGATAGCTGAGGTTAGACATTCAACCCCAGGAGTTGATTTGATTTCACCACCGCCACACCATGACATTTACTCAATTGAAGATTTAGCTCAACTAATTCACGACTTAAAGAACGCGAATCCTGAAGCAAGAATTCATGTGAAACTTGTTTCCGAGCTTGGAGTGGGAACAGTTGCAGCCGGAGTCGCTAAAGCCCATGCTGATGTTGTTCTTATTTCTGGGCACGACGGTGGGACCGGTGCATCGCCACTTACCTCTATTAAACATGCAGGAACACCCTGGGAGCTAGGGTTAGCAGAGACACAACAAACACTATTATTGAATAATCTAAGAGATCGAATCGTGGTCCAATGTGACGGTCAACTTAAGACCGGAAGAGATGTTATCATCGCTGCACTATTAGGTGCAGAAGAATTTGGTTTCGCAACAGCCCCATTGGTGGTAATGGGATGTGTAATGATGCGCGTTTGTCACTTAGATACTTGTCCTGTAGGGATTGCAACACAAAACCCTGAGTTACGAGAGAAATTCTCTGGGAAAGCTGAATTTGTCGTTAATTTTATGGAATTTGTCGCAGAAGAAGTACGCGAAATACTAGCCAAACTAGGATTTAGGTCACTGCAAGAGGCAATTGGCCAAGCTGACTGCCTTGACGTGACTGACAGCATTGATCATTGGAAAGCAGAAGGGCTTGATCTATCGCCAATTCTTTATCAACCCCCGTTAGCTTCGGAAGCTGTCCGCTACTGTAAACAAGAACAGGATCATGGGCTAGAAGAAGCATTAGATAATACTTTAATTCAATTGGCAGAAGGGGCTTTGCGTCACGGTGATCGGATTAATTTAGAGTTACCGATTAGAAATGTAAATCGAACTGTAGGAACAATGCTTGGCTATCACTTAACGAAACGATGGGGTGGTGAAGGACTACCTAACGATACTATCAATGTTAAATTTACCGGTTCAGCGGGCAATAGTTTCGCAGCATTCCTACCTGCCGGAATCACTTTGCGTTTAGAAGGTGACGCAAATGATTATGTTGGTAAAGGCTTAAGTGGTGGACGGGTAATTCTAGTACCGCCCAAAGAATCCTGCTTTAAAGCCGAAGAAAATGTGATTGCAGGAAATGTGTTGCTATACGGGGCAACTGACGGGGAAATATTTATTAGAGGTTTAGTCGGAGAAAGATTCGCTGTTCGTAACTCCGGTGCCACGGCAGTCGTGGAAGGTGTCGGAGATCATGGTTGCGAATATATGACCGGAGGTAGAGTGGTTATACTTGGGGAAACTGGAAGAAATTTTGCAGCTGGAATGTCTGGCGGAATCGCATTTGTTTATGATTTGAACGAAAATTTCTCTCAGAGAGTAAATGCGGAACTAGTCGACATTGAAACCCTTGGGACTGAAGATATCAATTGGTTACGTGAAACAATTGCAAAACATCAGATAGAAACGAGTTCAGACGTAGCAAGGCAAATGCTGGATAAATGGCCGTCAATACATAAACAATTCGTGAAAGTAGTACCTAGGCACTATAAACGTGTCCTTGAGGCGATATCTGAAGCAGAAGCAGCTGGGATCGATCCAACTCATGCAGTTATGTCTGTAGAAAAGGGAAATTAGATGGGCGACCCTAAAGGTTTCATTAATTCTTCTAGAGTAACTCCCCAACGGAGGCCAGTCCCAGTTCGTTTGCGTGATTGGAAAGAGGTGTATGAACCTTTCCCAAACGATCAATTGCAGGTGCAGGCATCGCGTTGTATGGATTGCGGAATTCCCTTTTGCAATAATGGTTGCCCACTGGGGAATCTAATTCCAGACTGGAATGACCTTGTTTACCGAAATAACTGGAAGGACGCAATAGATGCTCTCCACGCTACAAATAATTTCCCAGAATTCACAGGGAGACTTTGTCCTGCGCCATGTGAAGCTGCCTGTGTTCTCGGAATCAACGAAGATCCAGTATCTATCAAGCAAGTAGAAATAGAAATTGTTGAACGTGCATGGGATGAAGGTTGGATCAAACCAGTAATACCCCAGGTTTCTACAGGAAAAAATGTAGCGATTATCGGATCTGGACCCGCTGGTTTAGCTGCAGCTCAACAATTGACGAGGTCAGGGCATTCCGTAATTGTGTACGAACGAAATGATCGTATAGGCGGACTCCTCCGTTATGGAATTCCTGAATTCAAAATGGAAAAAAGGTTTATTGATCGGCGATTAAATCAAATGGAAGCCGAAGGAACAGTTTTTAAAACAGGTGTGGAGATCGGCAAGGATATTAGCTATCAGGAAATTCAAGATAAAAACGATGCAGTAGTTATCGCTATTGGATCAACAAATTGGCGTGACCTACCTATACCGGGAAGAGATTTAGAAGGAATACACCAAGCAATGGAGTTTCTGGTTCCGGCGAATAAAGTTCAAGATGGGGATCTGGAAGTGCACCCATTCTCTGCATCTGGAAAAAATGTCATCATCATAGGCGGCGGGGACACCGGAGCTGATTGCTTGGGTACCGCTTTACGACATGGAGCTGCATCTGTTAAGCAATTTGAGATTATGCCAAGACCACCCGATAGTAGAGATTCTTCAACTCCATGGCCAACATGGCCTCTCATGATGAGAACATCTTCTGCGCATGAAGAAGGTGGGGATCGACTCTATTCAATTAATACTAAACAATTCTTGGGTCAACAAGGAAAGGTAAGTGGTTTGGAAACTATTTCCGTCAAGCAAGAAATCAAAGATGGAAGGATGGAATTTATAGAAATTCCTGACACCACTGAAATCCATGAAGCCGATCTTGTTTGTTTAGCAATGGGGTTTATTGGTCCCGAGATAAATAGTTTGGTTGAGGAATCTAATGTTGAACTTAATGAACGTGGAAATATTCAACGCGACCATAATTGGATGTCATCAGTTAAGGGAATTTTCGTCGCAGGAGATGCGGGAAGAGGACAAAGTTTAATTGTTTGGGCGATAGCCGAAGGTCGGTCGTGTGCGGCATCTGTAGATAGCTGGCTTCAAGGAGGTTCTCAACTACCTGACCCAGTATCCCCTGATTTTCAACAATTGAGGTAGCTAATTACCATTGAGGTTCGGCGTCTAAGAATTTTAAAGTTTCGTCAATGAAGGAAAAATCTTTTGGTGTTGCGAAATGGTCAACTCCGCGTAGTTCTAAATAGTGACTATTTGGAAGGGCATCAAGTAACTGAGTTGCCGGACCAGCGAAATCTTTATCTCCAAGCGCTACAAGAACCGGACAATCTATTTTGCTTATCATCTCTGTATTGAGATCCACTATTGGTGAACTCATTAATTGCAGGACAGCTTCTTTGTTGATGTCTGGAGCATTCGCTAATTGTGAAAAATACTGTGATTCAGGATCGTTATCTTGACCGTCACCTCTGATAGCTTTCTGTATTCGTTTACCGCGTTCAGAGTCTTTGGTGAACAAGTTTTGACCAACACCAGCAACAACCAATTTACGAAATTTTGATGAATCTTGTGAAGCGATAGTAAGTAGTATTCGGGCGCCAAGTGAGAAGCCAACCGCATCGATAGTAGTGTCAGGAAAATGAGCGGCAACGTGCGAAATAGTTTTTTCAAACGTAACCTGACTCGTAGCATTGAATGCTTGCCCATGACCAGGCATGTCAATAAGAACCGCTGATCTATTAGCTTCAGAGACCAAATCTAACCAACCGTTATCGCCCCAAGTGCGTTGCCCTGAAGTAGCTAAACCGTGTAGGAAAATAATCGATGGTAATGGGTTCATGCTTGTAAGAAATCTAACAATTAGTTCGTTCTAAAAACACATTAGCCCCGATTGGTTTCTGCCTAAACAGGAACCCCTCGGGGCTGTGCAGTTTAACGCTTCCAAAGTCATCCCCTGAAGGACTCCTAAGGTTTGGTTCTGCTCCTCTTGCGATTCGCTTATCAATTCCCACCATTTTCCGAAGATCATGGTTTGATTTGATTTCACTTTCCTCCTTGCGGATTCTTGTGAGAACCCATCTGACCCGAAGGCCTGATGTCGGTCTGATCTGGTTTCTGCCCTAGAGCTTCTTCCTTCTCAGTGATCTTTTCTTTCGAATTGATCCCGTTAAACCTGTTCCGATGGCCGTTCACACTTTCCTTTAGCCGTACCTTCCCGGGTTTCGATGCTGCCACCGCTCCCGTTGAGTTTGCTATTTTCAAGTGTGCCGTTGTCATCGGCGTATAGGTACAATTACATGTTCTTGCAAGTTCGTCAAGTGGTTTTAGGAAATCCTCAACATTTCCCCAAAAAAAACAACGAAATCCACAAAATAAGACTAGTAATCACAAGTTATCCACATGTAATTTCTTCTGAGGAATTGATTTAAAACCCTACGTAGCGAAAAGCATGTCGAGATTTTTGAAGGCTTTGAATTCTAACGCGTTTCCTGATGGATCTTTTAGAAACATTATTGATTGCTCTCCCGATGTACCTTCAAATCGAAATTTAGGTTCAATTATAAAATCCCAATCGTTTTCCCGAATGCGATTCGCTAGCTCATCCCACTCATGAACTGTCAGAACAACGCCGAAATGGGGTACAGGGACCTTATCTCCATCTACTTCGCTATACGTTATGTTATTTCCTCCAGTGTTGTCTTTGTTACCAACGACTAAATGGGCAACTACCTGATGGCCAAATAAGTTAAAGTCAACCCAGGTAGATGCTGAACGACCTTCTTTAGCGCCCAAGATATTGAGGTAAAAGTCGCGAGTTGAAGAAAGGTCATATACCGGTATTGCTAAATGAAATGGTCTTAAGGAACTCAACTCCAAATTCCTCTTTGCAAATATGTATTTTTAAGGACATGTAATTTATCAGTCATTATTCCATCAACGCCATAGTCAAGAAGTGTCTCAATATCTTTTCTAGTGTTTATGGTCCACGCGTGAACTACTTTTCCGAGACGGTGGACAGTTTCAACAAATTTTGGAGTGATTAACGGAACTCCTTTTACATTCATGGGGACTTGAACGCAATCACCTAGCGGTATTTGCAGGGAACCTATGAATCTACCTATTTGGATTTTAGTTATGCCCGATGGACCCATACCGGTGCACAAATCTTCACCTACAATTTTCGCTATGCGGCGGATTCTCGCATCTGAAAATGATCCGACACATACACGGTGAGTTGCATCAGTTTTTGAAATGACGTTAACAAGAGGTTCAATTGCAGAGTCGTGCTTTGGATCTATATTAAATTTTGACTCAGGAAATTCTTCCAGCAAATCAGTTAATAATGGAATCTCTTCTTTTCCGTCGATTTTTGCTCTTGCGACTTCAGAGTAGGTTAAATCAGCGATAGCACCTACTCGGTCAGTGACTCTATCTAGTTCATGATCATGGAAGGCAACCAACAATCCATCTTTGGTTGCGTGTACATCCGTTTCAAGATAGTTGTATCCCATTGATACAGCTAACTTGAATGCACTCATAGAATTTTCTGGCGCATCTAAAGCCCCTCCGCGGTGAGCGAAAGCCAGTGGGAAATCAGATTCAAGAAACTGTTTTTTCATTATGCAACTTCGCTTTATGAGGTGTAGGCAAAGTTAACGTATATTGCTAGTCAAGTCATGATGCTCATCTAAATTTTTCCTAGATCACCACGCTTTTCGTAGCACTTCTGTAGCGTTAAAGAATGCAAAGACGAACAAAGATTATTGCAACTATTGGGCCCGCAAGCGACTCAGAAGCTACATTGAGAAAACTTGTTGATGCCGGAATGGATGTGGCTCGTTTAGGACTAGCTCACGGCACTCTTGAAGAGGCCTTGGAACGATATCACCGGATTCGCCAAGTTGCAGATGACATGTCCCAAAGGGTAGGTATTCTTGTTGACCTGCCAGGACCGAAAATCAGAGCTGCGTCATTTCCTGAAGACGGGTCAGAATTGACAAAAGGTACTGAAATTCAAATCGTACCTGGCGAGAATGGCTCAAATGAAAAAATTGTTGAAGTTGAATATTTGGGAGTTCTGGAAGAT
>JAYYZG010000084.1:0-2467 GCA_036687775.1 Actinomycetota bacterium | reverse complement strand
GGGATGATGCAAACTGAGGAAGAAGCGATTTGGTCAACAGAAATGGAAATTGAAGCCCAGCATTATTTTCAACCGATTTTCGATCGACTCCGTGAAACCCCAGATGAAAGTTTGCTTAGCGATCTTGTTAATACAGAGATACCAGAATGGGGACGCACCCTTACTAACGAAGAACTCCACGCTGAGATGATGGCGGACACATTCGTAGGGGGATCAGAAACGAGTACTAACGCTATCTCGGCGGGAGTGATGCTACTCATCCAACAACCCGAGCAATGGCAGTTACTTAAAGAAGACCCAAATAAGTACCTTCCGGTCCTCGTTGAGGAGATTCTACGCTTAGAAGGTCCAGTTCAGGGCTTATTCCGGGAAACATCGGAGGATGTTACGCTTCATGGAATTCTAATTCCTGAAGGTTCTGTGATAAATGTTCGATACGCTTCGGCGAATCTAGATGAGAATATGTTTGAGAAACCAGAACTACTAAACCTAGAACGCCCAAACGCGCGTCAGCATTTAGCATTTGGTTTCGGAACACATTATTGCATGGGGGCACCTCTTGCTCGCCGAGAGATATTCCTTAGTTTCAAAGCGCTGATTGAACGGATTGATGAAATGTGGTTCATAGAAGGAGCAAACGACTTCACCCATCACCAGAATTTCTGCCTCAGGGCATTACGAGAGTTACACATAGGATTTGAACCATCATGCCCTCCTTCTGCGTAGCACTCACTGGAGGAATAGGCGTAGGAAAATCAACCGTCGCTGATATTTTTTCAAGTAAAGGTGCTGCCATAGTAAATGTTGATGAGATCGGCCATTCTTTACTTGCATCAGGGAAAAACGAGTATCAAGAAATCGTGGACACTTTTGGAGAAAGAATACTCTCAAATGATGGAGAAATAGATAGGCAAATTCTTGGAAAAATCGTTTTTGAATCTGAACATAAATTAAGACAATTGGAAGCGATCACACATCCAAGTATAAATAATGAACTTTGTAGAATACTTGGAGAAGAGCGTGCCCCAATCATTGTCTTCGATATGGCAGTGTTGGTTGAAAAACCACTAGCCAAGATTTCCGGTAAGCCTCTTTACAAAAAAGTAATAGTTGTTGAATGTGATATCAAAGTTCGCATTCAGCGGTTACTCAAAAGAGGATTAGGCGAAGAAGAAATTATTTACCGCGTCAATTCCCAAGCAAGTGATGAGGAAAGAAGAGTAGTAGCAGATTTCATCATAGAAAATAACAGCTCGCTCCCAGATCTAAAAATAAACGTGGAAAGAGCTTGGGAAGAAATCACATGTTGGCTTGAAGTTGGAGTCTAGTTTCAGCTGAATCACAGACTGAGCTAGAATAGGTCGCTAGAGTATTACAGTTTGAATTTTTTAAGGAGTTTGCATGGCTGCCGTTACTATTTACCACAACCCCCATTGAGGGTCATCTAAAAATGCCTTAGCGGTCGCTGAGGAAATCGGAGTAGATTACGAAGTCGTGTTATACATCAAAGAACCGCCAGATGAAAAAACACTAAAGAATATTGTCAACGGACTAGAAGACCCTGTGGAAGATTTGGTTAGGAAAGATTCAATGTTCAAGAAACTTGAACTTAACCCCGATGACTACGTTGATGCTCCTGGGAAAGTTGTTGAAATTCTAGTGAAACACAAACAACTTCTTCAACGACCAGTAATTGTCAAAGGCACGAAAGCAATTATTGGCAGACCCAAAGATCGAATAGCAGACTTCCTCTCCTGATTGCGAGTTCAATGGATGACCATGAATTGGCTGGGTATCTAGCTGAATTAGCAGGTTCCAAACTTTTAGATTTCCGACAAGAGGGAATTCGAGCAGGGATTAACTCTTGGGTGTTGCGCGACAAAGGTGATCTAATTTCTCACAACCTACTAATACAACAACTCTCTAAATACCGACCTCACGACGCTGTTTTGTCAGAAGAGGGGAGCGATGACCTCAAACGCCTTGGGGCAGACCGTGTCTGGATCATTGATCCCTTAGATGGATCTCAGGATTATCCCTATAGCGGAAGTGAAGAATGGGCAGTGCATGTTGCGCTCATAGAAAATGGGGAATTAAAGGCAGGCGCGGTCTCCTGTCCCTCTCTAAATAGGCATTATTCAACTGGAATGAACTATCCCAGTGAACGGGAAATCCGAGAAGAAAGAATAGTTGTCTCTAACAGATGGAATTCCTATCAGGCTGCTTACGTGGCAGAAGCAATAGGAGCACGTTTAGCAAGTTGCGGATCTGCAGGAATCAAAGCATCACTTGTAATTGGTGAAGATGCTGACGTATATATACATAATTCTGGGTTATATGAATGGGATGTTTGTGCACCTGTAGCGGTTGCTCGAGCAGCCGGACTTTCCGCCTGCCAATTGGATGGGAGCGACTTCGAGTTCAACAAAAAAGCTCCAGTAGTCCGGGGCTTAGTGATATGCCATTC
>JAYYZG010000083.1:0-10008 GCA_036687775.1 Actinomycetota bacterium | reverse complement strand
ATACTATTTGGTGGAAAGATGGATTCACAAAGTTTGATCCAGATGCATTTGATCAATTACTTCCAAGAGTTGTTGAATATTTGAATGCTAAGCAGGGAGATTTATACGTTACTGATGTTTTCTGCGGCTGGGATCCTGAATTTGCAGAGCCGTATCGATTCGTTGGTGAGTATGCAACCCATGCTTATTTCTGCAATATTATGTTCCCAAAGAACGTTCGCGATGACAACGATCGGGCTGAAGCTGGTTGGACTATCCTAAATGTTCCTTCCTTTGTAGCTGAACCCGAACGAGATGGAACAAAATCAAATCGGGCAGTCATCATGGACATCCTGAATCGTGTAGCTCTCGTGGTAGGTCCAGCAGATTATTGCGGAGTTAATAAGAAGACGATGTTCACAGTTATGAATTTTGTTCTTCCTGACAAAGGCCAGCTTTCCATGCATTGTTCTGCAAATGTTGGTTCCGATGATGATAGCGCAATACTTTTCGGTCTTTCGGGAACAGGAAAGACGACTCTTTCTGCTGATCCTGATCGCCTCTTGATAGGAGATGACGAACATGTATGGACCGACACAGGAGTATCAAACTTTGAAGATGGGTGCTACGCAAAGTTGATTGATCTTGACAAAGAAGCTGAACCTGTAATTGCTGCCGCTTTGAGCATGAAAGGGACACTCATTGAGAATGTTCCGCCACTTTCAGAGAAGAAGATTACAGAAACAGATCCTCAAGAATTTGATCTTACAGATGGTTCACGTACTGAGAATACTCGCTTCGCATATCCACTAACGTGCAACCCAGGGGTTGCTGACGGGGCAAAGGGGCCTCATCCTAAGACAATTGTTTTGTTAACTGCAGATGCTTTTGGTGTTCTCCCTCCTGTATCCATTCTCAATCCTGACGAGGTAATGTACCATTTCGTCACTGGTTTCACTTCAAAACTTGCTGGTACCGAAGTAGGGGTAACGGAGCCACAAGCTACTTTTTCAGCTTGTTTCGGTGATCCATTCATGTCACAGAAACCCCATGTTTATGCTGGTTTGCTGGCGAAACGTATGGGCGAACACGATACTAGATGCATTCTTTTGAATACCGGCTGGACTGGTGGCCCCTACGGAACTGGGAGCCGGATGTCCTTAAAGCACACTAGATCTCTTTTGAATGCAGCTCTTGCAGGTGAATTTGATGACATTGATCTGGAGACTCAACCGATCCTTAATCTACGAATGCCCACAACATGTTCCGATGTTCCTGACGAAATCCTGAACCCTAGAAGCACTTGGGACAACCCTGAAGATTATGATCGGCAAGCTAGCGATTTACGGGAAATGTTTCGAGAGAACTATCTAGAGAAGGGCTTTGCCGAACTTGGTATTGCAGCGGCTATGTGATCCTTTGTAAAGTCTCTTTGTGAGACAATTACAAGATATTGATACCCCAGCTTTAGTTCTTGACCTGAAGATCTTTTACGAAAATCTTGAAATTATGTCTGATTGTCGACCTGGTTTGAGTCTCCGACCTCATGTCAAAGCTTTCAAATCATCTGTAATCGCTGGAATTCTCAAAGGACACGGGCATGAATCCTTTTGTTGTGCAACTATCCGAGAAATTGAAGGATTGGTAAAAGCTGGACACAAAGAAGATATTCTTCTCGCTAACGAAACTCTTGATGCTTCAAGATTGGGGTCATTAGTATCGACCGGAGCGAGAATCACAGTGGCAGTTGACTCAGCTGCTACGATCGCTGCTGCTGCTGCTGGAGGTATCAAAGAGGTTCTGATAGATGTCAATGTAGGGCTCCCCCGTTGTGGGTGTGATATCTCTGAAATTGAACCGCTTCTATCTCTTGCGAAAAAACATGGGCTAAAGATTCGTGGAGTGATGGGCTATGAGGGGCATCTAATGTTTACTCAAGGCAAGGAGGAACGCTCTAGGAAAGTAAATGAGGCTATGGGGATACTCCAAGATGCCCATTTGATCGTTGGAGGTGACGTTATTTCTGCAGGAGGTACCGGAACATTTGATATCAATACTCTTGCTACTGAAATTCAAGCTGGTTCTTACCTTTTTATGGATACTCGATACGCGCAGATTGAACTTCCGTTTAAAGAAAGCCTTTCAGTTGCATCAAAGATCATCTCTGTGGAGACGAGCAGGCGGTGGGCTGTTTCTAATGCAGGCGTGAAATCGATGGGCATGGATTATGGAAAACCATCCGTACAGAATGGAATTGTTGGTATTTGCTCCGATGAACACACGACGCTATTCCCTTCCGAAGAAGACGATACTGTGAGATGGGGAATTGGCGATGTCGTGCTCTTAAAACCCTCTCACGTTGATCCCACCATCGCGAAACATCCAAGAATGCTATGTGTTGATGATGGTTTTATCGTTGAGGAATGGCCTATTGATCTTCGAGATTGGTAAATCTTGAGACTTACTGGCCTTGTAACATTTGAGGATTTACTTTGAAGCAGAAATGGACAAATTGGGGCAAAAATCAATCAGCGGTCACCCAGGGGATCATTTCTCCTTCGTCTGAGGACGAAATTATTGATCTAATCGGTAGAGGTGTAGCAAATCGGTGGAAAATTCGTCCAGTGGGTTCTAGTCATAGCTTTAGCCCAATTTGCGTAACTGATGGACTGATTGTCCCGCTTAATTCATTTGACCAAATTATCAATGTTGATCGTGAACAGCTTCAGGTCACTGTGGGAGCTGGAGTAACGCTCGCCAGTTTGAATACTAAACTAGAGAGTCTTGGAATGGCATTACCGAATCTCGGCGATATTGATTCCCAAACTTTAGCTGGAGCAATAGCTACAGGAACCCATGGAACGGGGCGCGATTATTCTTCGATTAGTGCAGCTGTAATTGGGTTAAGAATCGCAACAGGCGATGGGTCAATTATTGATACATCACGATCAGAAAATCCTGAGATTCTGAAATCAGCTAGGGTTGGATTGGGCGCTTTGGGGATAGTAATTTCTGTGACATTGCAGTGCGTGAATGCCTTTAGTATCGAAGGCGTTGAGCTCACCACTTCGCTTGACGCTGTGCTGGAAAGATTTGATGATGAAGATGCGCAATCAGATTTTGTTGAATTCTATTGGTACCCCCATACGGAGATTGCAGAGTTAAAGATTAATAACCGGACTAGTGATCCACCAACTAACGGTAATCAGGTAGCTAGGTTTCTGAACGATGAAGTCGTCAGAAATGCCGCATTTGGGTGTCTTAACCGTTATTGGAAATATTTTCCTCAACATGTTCCAGGTACATTTAATCGAGTTTTAAAGGTTGGAAGTAAGCAAACTCGGATCGCCCCCAGTTATAAGATCTTTTGCTCGAAACGAAGAGTGAAGTTTATTGAGATGGAATACGCGATTCCGAGAGAATGCCTCCTAGAGGCATTTAATGAAGTTCGGAAGATAACCGATTCTCTTACTAGACCCGTCACTTTTCCAATTGAGATTAGATCGTTGGGAGCTGATGACATACCCTTATCTCCTTCTTTCGGAAGAGCAACGGGATTCATCGCCGTTCATGTTTACAAAGACGCAGACCATATCGAATATTTTGACAAAGTTGAGGATCTGATGCGTGAATATGATGGTCGTCCTCATTGGGGGAAAATGCATAATCTATCTTGCGAAGATCTTTCTCTTCTTTATCCAGAATGGGAAGAGTTCATGCTGATCCGTAGACGCTTAGATCCGGATGGTCATTTCTCAAATGAATACCTTGAAAGAGTGCTGGGGTATTAGTAACCGTCGGGATGGAGTCTCTGCCAATTCCAATGATCCACACACATATTCTCAATTGTGTGCTCTGCTCTCCATGCCAACTCATTGAATGCCTTCGAAGGATCCGCTAGAGCAACTGGTGTATCTCCTTGCCTTCTTGAAACAACCTCTTTCTGTACCCTCATTCCGATAACTCTCTCCGCATATTGAATTAATTCATTTACTGATGTGCCAATTCCTGTTCCCAAATTCCACGTATGCACACCACTGGTTCTTTCCAAAAATCGCAATGCAGCTATATGCCCTCTAGCTAGGTCCATTACATGAATAAAATCCCTGATACAGGTCCCATCGGGAGTGTCGTAATCGTCTCCGAAAATGGAGAGTTTTTCTAACTTGCCTATACCTACTTGCATGAGAAGCGGCATCAGGTTATTTGGTTTTCCGGTTGGAGCTTCGCCGATATGCCCTGAAGGGTGTGCCCCAACAGGGTTAAAATATCGGAGAAGGCCGACACTCCATTCTTTATTTATGTTTGCGAGATCTGTGAGAGTTTGTTCTATGAGGAGTTTTGTTTGCCCATAGGGGTTAGTCGGACCCGTTTTAGAGTCTTCACCGTACGGAGGTTCCTCACTGGGATCATACACCGTTGCGGAAGATGAGAATACAAGTGTTCTTATTCCAGCAATTCGCATTTGTTCAACTACGTTTAAGGCAGTTCCGATATTTTCGTCATAATAAAGTTCTGGGCTTCTTACTGATTCTTCAACAGATTTAAGCCCAGCGAAATGGAACACAGCTGATATGTCATACTTTTGGAATGCATGAGATAACGCTGAGGAGTCCCGCGCATCAGCCTGAATCACAGTGGGTCGTTTCCCACATATACTCTCAATTCCATCAACTGATTGGCGAGATGAATTAGAAAAATTATCTAGAATTATTACTTCTTTACCTGATTCAAGAAGTGTCAGAACGGTGTGACTCCCTAGATACCCTGCTCCTCCTGTCACCAATACTTGATTGTCCATAATGCAAGTGTGCCATTTGAATAGTCATTACCGTGGTTTTTCATTATTTCGGCTTAGGTCCCAAGGAAAAGCGCTCTGATCCCCAATCCCATAATAAAGAAACTACCTAACCCATACATTATAAATCGATGCTTCCCTATCGAGTTCTTATATCCATAGAGTAGAGCGATGGCGATAATCATTGAGAAGCCGTAAAGGTAATGGAAATCTCTGGGTTCTAAATCGTCTGCTGCTTGCAAAGATACCCCGAGAATAGCCTGAGCAAAGATAAGTGATTGAGCTATAGCTATGCAAATCCAAAAGGGTTTAGGGTTCCGAAGAGTTTGCTTATCTAGAAGAACTCCCCAGATGCCGACGCTTGCATTCGAAAAAATAAGTACAAAAGCTAAAATTGTGTGTGCCTCTCGGAGCGCCGCTCCAAGTAACACCTATTCCTGCCCCTTTGAGGCTACTGAGATGCTGTAGTGCCAGAGCTCTGCAGATAAACCTAAAGGCTTTTCGCTTTCTCCTGACGTTGGCCGGTGAGCATGTGCGGCTTGTCCTGATTCCCGCCATTTTTCAAAAGAACCCTCATCAGCCCATCGAGTGACTACTAGCCACTGATTCCTATCATCTTCTGGTTTAAAGAGTTCAAATCCTTCAAATCCTTCTGCATCATCGACTGCTCCCGCTCTGGCTGCAAACCGTTTGGCTACTTCCTCCCCTAATTCTTGGGGGACTGTTATTGCATTTATTTTTACTACTGTCATGTGTTAATAATGGCAGGAAACTTCGCTCAATGGAGACTTAAGCTGACAATAGGCATATTTTGTTACCGGTTAATGTGAGAGTGAGCTATTTAACGACATTTAGGGCTTTAAGGGAATCAATTTCTTCCGTGGAGAATCCAAGTCGTGAAAGGACTTGTTCAGTATGTTCACCAGGATGTGGCGGCGGTGAGGATATTGCTCCTGGCGTTCTGCTAAATCGAGGTGCAGGAGCTGGTTGCATTATCCCAGCGACTTCTACAAATGTTTCGCGTTCTTGATTATGGGGGTGTTCGTATGCTTCTTGGGTAGATAAGACTGGGGCGAAACAAACGTCGGTACCCTCCATTAACTCCTCCCAATCTGCTCGAGTTTTTGTTCGAATTCTCTGTGCTATTTTTTCTTTCATTGAGGTCCAGTTATTTCTATCCATTTGTTTGTGCATCTCTTCTTGATCCAATTCTGTAATCCTCATTAATTCAGAATAGAATTGAGGTTCAATAGAACCTAGTGATATGTATTCTCCATCTGCGCACTCGTAGACGTCGTAAAAGGGGGCTCCAGTATCAAGCATGTTGGTTCCGCGTTTTCCCCAGATTCCCATCGCTGAAAAGGAATGGACCATCGTTGCCAACAAGGCCGATCCATCGGTCATGGCGGCATCTACAACTTGACCCTTCCCACTGTGGTCTGATTCGACAAACGCTGCACAGATACCTAGAGCGAGTAGCATTCCTCCTCCCCCGAAATCTCCGATTAGGTTGACGGGAGGTACTGGGCTTTGATCTTCTCGCCCGATAAGTCCCAAAACTCCAGATAGCGCTATGTAATTGATATCGTGTCCAGCCATTTTTGCGTAGCTTCCATACTGACCCCATCCGGTCATTCTTCCGTAAATCAATTTTGAGTTTCTTTCTAAGCATTTTTCTGGTCCTACCCCTAGACGCTCGGCGACGCCTGGTCGAAATCCTTCAATAAGAGCATCAGCGTTTTCAACGAGTCGCAGAATGGTCTCAACCCCTTTGTCTTTCTTCAGGTCAACAGCTATCGAATCGCGCCCGCGATTAAGGAGGTCCATACTTGGGGTTTCGGGGTATTCATCAGGCACAGCTGAAGTCCTATCTACTCTTATGACCTCAGCTCCAAGATCAGCCAAAACCATTGCGCAAAAAGGACCTGGTCCAATTCCAGCAATTTCAATTATTCTTTTACCTTGTAATGGCCCCATTATTTTTCTCCTTTAAAGGTTTTCTCTTGGTTAATTGGGTTTAATCTAAGCACGTTTTCGTTGATTTAATTCCTTCGAAGTGTTTCAATAACGTGATTAATTTCTTTTTGTATGAGCGATGGCTGTGGGAATTGTTGGAACTCTTTCTTTGTTTGGTCTCCGGAACATTCGATAGAGATTCTCCCGAATGCCAAAAGGCGACCAATCCATGATTGCTGAGCTGAAACTGTGTTGATACGCGTTAAAGGAATTTCAAAGCTATTTGCCTGAAAGAGTCCTGTCCTATGAATAACTCTTTCTGTTGTTAATGTCAGACTCTCAGAATTCCAATGCAAATAGGAACGTATAGCTTTCACAGACACGTATGCTCCGATTACGATCATCATTATTTCAAGTATTCTTGCCTCCGTCACTGCTTTTAACCAAACCCAGATTATTAAGGTAACCAAAAGAGTTATTGCGGGTGTGACCAATCGTCCCCAATGCGGGCGAAGGTCAAAAATGACACTTTCATTCTCATTTAAAAGCTTCTTGGGGAAAGTCATATATTTAACGCTAGTCCAATTTGTAATATACGTGATATCGCAGTCTTAATGTTTTTGTGGCTGAATTGAAGCTCTAGGAGGTAACCTCTCTCCGTGGGTGATCTTGAGAAAAGCTTAACGGAAGACCAATTTGCTGCTGTTCGTACCGATGCCAAACAATTGCGGATTCTCGCTGGAGCTGGTACTGGTAAGACTCGGGTTTTGACGCATCGTATTGCCTACCAAGCTAAAGCTCTTCGGATTGATGCCGCTCATAGTCTTTGTCTTACCTTCAGCAAAAGAGCAGCAGCTGAACTCCAAAAGCGTTTAAAGGATTTGGATTTAGGTGCTCTTGTTACCGCGGGAACATTTCACGCAGTAGCATACGCTCAATTGCAAGCTCGGTGGAAAGATCTCGGCATGACTGAACCCGAGCTTCTTCCCAATCGGGAGAAGCTTCTCTTCCCACTCCTCCCGAAAAACTTAACTCCTCCTGAACGTGCTTTTATTCTCAACGAAATTAATTGGTGCACGGCACAAAGAGTTTCTGCTTCTGATTATGTTGCGGTAGCAGAAAAACATGGTCGTCGAAATCTAGTGCCGTTCTCCTCAGTTGGTGAGTTCTATCGCAAGTTCGATAACGCAAAACGTCAAAGGAATTATATTGATTTTGATGACATCCTTGAGTTAGCGATCCAGTTTCTTTCCGAAGACGTAAACTATGCATCTGCCCGCCATTGGAAATTCCAAGATTTATTTGTTGATGAATTTCAGGATGTCAACCCATTGCAATTCGCACTTCTTCGCTCTTGGATTGGAAACAAAAGTTCCTTATGTGTTGTTGGCGATCCGAATCAGGCCATTTATTCTTGGAATGGAGCTGATTCATCTTATCTCAATAAGTTTGGTGATTATTTCCCTGGAGCGGAGACGGTTCATCTTAGAAAGAACTTTCGATCAACACCTGAAATTCTCTCGGCTGCAACACTTCTGCTCCCCAGTCAAGCTCCGTTAACAGCTAGTAAGCAGCATGGGGCACTCCCAACCTTTCGCGCAGAAGACAATGAGCGAGTTGAAGCGAAAAGTATCGCTATGAAAGCTTTAGATATTAATTCTGGTTCAATTAAGTGGGGTGATCAGGCTGTTCTCGTTCGCACACACAACCAGATTGCATTGATTACAGAAGCCTTCGCAGAAAGTGGGATCCCATTTCATGTGCATTCAGCTACCCCCAATGAAGGTGATAAGGAAGGCATCGAAGGCATCCGTGTCCTAACTTTCCATGCTGCTAAAGGTCTTGAATGGAAAGTTGTTCACATTAGTGGATTAGAAGAAGGACTTACACCGATCGCCCATGCTGTTAGCGAAGAAGAAAGAGATGAGGAACGACGCCTAATGTACGTTGCTTTAACCCGAGCAGAAGATCAACTCCACCTTTCATGGGCCAGAAAACGTCGCTTCGGGAATAGTCGAGAGAGGAATCCTTCAATTTTTCTCAAAGAAATCTCTTCGGCTTTAACTGCTTCCCCAGTTCGTGCACGTACTCAAACAAAATTGGAACTAGCAAAAAAGATCCGTGAGTTTCGTCATAAACGGCTAAGAGTGACTGTTTCTAGCTCTAACGAAAATCCTGAGGTAAGCAAATTGGGTGACCTTGTAAAATTACGTGCGAGTATCGCCATGGTCAATGATGTTTCTCCGGAGAGCATTTTCTCGGATGTAGCTCTAAGAAGGTTGATGCTTGAAATGCCAGACTCAATAGAGAATCTCGAATTGATTAGTGAAATAAGTCCAGCGATAATTAACCGATTTGGAGAGGAAATTTTGAGGCTTCTTTGGGAAGAATAATTATCTATAACTTTAGTTCTCTCTTTAAAATTGCTAAGATTTCGCATGGCCGGTAAGGAACCCTCCGCGTCGGATTTGAAAAGATCCCTCGGGCTCAGGCACGTTTTTGTGCTCAGCACCGGAGGCACTATTAGTGCTGGACTCTTTTTCCTACCTAGCTTCGCCGTAGATAAGGCTGGACCTTCTGCAGTTCTCGCCTATCTCGTAGCAGGATTACTAGCACTTCCTGCGATGCTAAGTGTCTCAGAGCTATCAACAGCTATGCCTCGAGCAGGTGGTTTATATTATTTCTTAGCTAGAGCTTTAGGACCTGCAGGTGGAACATTAAGTGGAGTCTCTACTTGGGTTTCATTAGTAATGAAGGATGCTTTCGCTCTAGTTGGAATGAGCGCATACCTTAATCTCATCGTGGATTTACCCGCTAAGCCGACCGCTATATGCCTTATAGCTTTTTTCACGGGTCTCAATATCATCGGATCAAAAACTAGTGCCTCCATCCAAATGGGTATGGTTGCATTTTTGCTTGCGATTATGGGTTGGTTCATGGTTACTGGTCTTCCTGAAACCTCAGGTGGTATGGGTGAGTTTGAACCATTCTTTAGTAGCGGTTCAGGTGGTTTCATAGCAGCAATTGGCCTTGTCTTCGTTAGCTATGGTGGTTTAACAAAGGTCGCTAGCATTGCCGAAGAGGTTGAAGACCCTTCGCGCAATATTCCACTAGGTGTAATTCTTTCCTTGATCGTAAGCACCGTGGTGTATACCGTTGGAGTACTAGTTGCTGTAGCTGCTGTCCCTGCGAATGACTTAATTGCGGACCCTGCTCCACTTCATACCGCTGCAGAAATGTTTATGCCTGCAGTCGGAGCTGGTTTCGTGATCGCC
>JAYYZG010000082.1:0-5585 GCA_036687775.1 Actinomycetota bacterium | reverse complement strand
GCCAGGGGTTGAGCTCTATCTTGATGAGTTTTTGGCTGGCTATGATGAGTTACTCGATAATCATGGGTTAGCTGATTGTGTGTTTGTGGGTCGGCAAACGATTGAAGGGCCGAATTGGAAAGTAGCCTATGACGGCTACCTCGACCAATACCATCTTCCAATTCTCCATGGAGAAACATTTGGGCCTGATTACTGTAATGTTGCGAAGTTTGTTCACTGGGGTCCCCATCAACGTATGCAGGTCCCCGACTACCGACATCTAGATTTAGCTGGAACTCCAGAAGAGGAATGGCCACTGTCTATGCTCACCAGTGGCGTGTGGACTATTTTTCCTCATATCTCTATAGCTTCATTTGGCATAGAAGAGGCCCGATACCGTGAAGGGGGGAAGATATATCAAGTATCTCAACTGTTTCCTGGGTCTGATCCCGACACTTCGGTTACCCACCAGAATTTCTTTGCCACCTTTGAACCAGACGATGAGAAAATGGAAGAAATTGAGAAACGAAAAGATTTCCTCCGGTATGTAGTAGCTGAAGAGGATTACTTTACGGGCAACCGAATTCAAAAGAATGTGAAGACCGGAGCGAAGTCGCATTTCGTTTTCGGCAGGAACGAAGAGGGAGGCCAGCGCTTCCACCGTTGGACAGATGCCCTTATACAAGCAGATACCGAAGAAGATCTGCTTCTTCTTTATAAAAAAGGTGTTGGATAACTCCAACGAATAATGTTCTCGTCCATGAGAATGGAATGAAGTCACTAGACTATGACTGTGAGAGGAATTCTTAGAACCGCTGGATATGTCCCTTATCGTCGATTAGATCGGTCTGAAATCAATGATTTTTTTGGATCAGGCACTTCAACGGGTCAACGGTCAGTAGCAGCTCATGACGAAGACACTGTCACAATGGGATTTGAAGCGGCTCGATCTCTTCTATGGGGTCAGGGAAATCTCCAACCAAATTCAATTTGGTTTTCTACGGCTAATCCCCCCTATATGGAAAAAACGAACGCAAATGTTATCCACTCCGCCTTGCAACTGCCTGAAGAAACTCAAGCATTTGATTTTGGTGGTGGCTTAAAGTCAGGGGTTGGTGCATTAAAAACAGCGCTTCATTCAAGTGAACAAATTCTTCTCATCCAGTCTGACATAAGAAATGGATTGCCTTCAGGAGAAGATGAACACAATAGCGGAGATGCCGCTGCTGCCTTGCTTGTCGGAGATGAAGGTGATGGGACTCTCTTGGCGCGCTATGTGGGTGGGTCTACAGTTACGAAAGAATTTATAGACCGGTGGAGAAGCCCTAAGGAAGAAACCTCAAAGACTTGGGAATCTCGGTTCGTTGAATCAACTTATTTACCACTAGTTGATCAAGCATGGGGCAAGGCTCTAGTGAATACGGGGCTTGAAACTGAAGATATCGATACTTTAGTTCTTGTTGGTCAGAATCAAAGAGTAAAGAAACAAGTAGCAAAAAGTCTTGGGGTAAAAGAGGTCCTTGATGATCTCTCGCAAACTATAGGTAATAGTGGTTCAGCAGAAGCAGCTGTGCTATTAGTTTCAGCACTTGAAAACGCGAAACCGAAAGAGAAGATCGCTCTTTGCGTAATTGCTGATGGAGTAGAAGTCCTTATTTTCGAAAAGAATGACGTCCAACAAAATGCAATTACATTGCAGGATCAAATAGCCAAAGGAGGGAATGTTCCTTATCGGAAATTCCTCCAATGGAAAGGAATGCTTCCAGTCCAACCACCTAATCGTCCAACCCCGACTCGTATCTCTGCATCTGCTGCGATACGAGAATCTGAATGGAAACATGGATTTGTCGCATCCAAAGGCGATCAGACAGGCTTAATCCATATGCCCCCATCACGCGTATCGGTTAATGCAGAAGATGAGATTGATGCGATGGGGCAAGAACCAATGGGTAACAAAATCGGTACAGTAGCGACCTTCACCATTGACCATCTTGTCTATTCAGAAAACCCACCAGTTATCTTCGCAGTAGTTGACTTTGTGGGCGGCGGGCGAATTCCAATTGAAATAACAGATGTTGATCCAGATGATGTAGCCATAGGGATAGAAGTTACCCCAACATTTCGCAAGCTTTTTACTGCAGATGGTATTCACAACTACTTTTGGAAAGTACGACCAGTACGTTAAAGGAAGGGCGATAATGGCATCTAAAGGAATTAAAGACAAAGTCGCAATAGTTTCAATCGGGTGTACGCCATTTCGTGAACATTGGGATAAAAGTAAAGATGATCTTGTCATTGATGCCACAACGGAGACTCTTGAGGCAGTTGGTCTAACCAAGGAAGAAGTTGATGCCTACTGGGTAGGTACCGCTCAAAGCGGGATGAGTGGTTTGACGTTATCAATGCCAATGAAATTAGAAGGAAAGCCCGTTACTCGAGTTGAAAATTATTGTGCGACAGGATCCGAAGCGCTTCGCCAAGCTTGTTACGCGGTAGCAAGTGGTGCTTATGATGTGGCAATGGCTGTTGGGGTTGAAAAGGTAAAGGACAGTGGATACCAAGGACTGAATGCATTCCCGACTCCGACCGCTGGGACGAACCGGACACTTACAGCAGCTGCTATGTATAGTCTTGTTCTACCTGCTTATGCAAAGAAATATGGGGTAGACGAAGATCAGTTACGAATGGTCGTAGCAAAAATTGCTGAAAAAAACCACTACAACGGAGCCCGAAACCCTTTGGCCCAGTTTCGGCGAGAAATATCAGCTGAACAGATTTGCGAGATGGCTGCCGTAGCTGGGAGATTGAGTGTTTTTGACTGCGCTGGAGTAGCAGATGGAGCAGCCGCAGCGATTGTCGTACCTGCCGAAAAAGCTTACGACTACACTGACAAACCTCTTTTCGTCAAAGCTCTGTCGTTTGTTTCAGGAAATGGTTCAGGGTTAATGGATCCAAACTACGACTATACGACCTTCCCTGAATGTGAAGCAGCGGCAAGAGATGCATATCAACAAGCGGGAATTGATGATCCTAAAGAAGCGCTTGCAATGGCGGAAGTTCATGACTGTTTTACGCCAACAGAACTGGTGCTTATGGAAGACCTGGGGTTTTCCGAGCGGGGAGAAGCATGGAACGATGTTTTGGATGGTAATTTCGGGCTGGAAGGAAGCCTGCCAGTAAATACTGATGGGGGATTAAAGAGTTTCGGTCATCCTGTTGGTGCATCGGGAATTAGAATGCATTATGAATGTTGGCTCCAATTACGGAATGAAGCACCTGAGGATCGAAGTATTCCCCAAACTGAAAGAAATTTAGGATTAGTCCATAATCTAGGTGGTTATCCAGGTGAAATGGTGAGCTTCGTTTCAATTCTTGGTACTGAAATCGGTTAAATCAAAATAGTAATAGAAGGAAGACGAGCATATGACAGCAATTGAATCTAAACCTCCGTGGCATTTACGTGGGAATTGGGCGCCAGTCCAAGATGAATTGCTAGAAGAGCAACTGGTCGTTGAGGGAACAATCCCTTTAGGGCTTGAAGGTGTATACATTCGTACTGGTCCAAACCCCCAATCAGGCTCATCTCCTCACTGGTTTATGGGTGATGGCATGGTCCATGGTGTTCGCCTCTCTCAAGGGAAAGCAGAATGGTATAAAAATCGGTTTGTCCAAACACCAAATATCACAGAACCAGAGGCTGACCCAATGTCAGGTCTCGGGGACCTTTCAAGAGGAAACGCTAATACACACGTTGTCGCTCATGCTGGCAAAATTCTTTGCCTTGAAGAAGGACATTGGCCTTGGGAGATTGATGGGGAGCTAAATACCATTGGTGTTGAAAATTATGCTGGAAATTTAGCAACTTCAATGACTGCCCACCCCAAAATCTGTGCTGAGACAGGAGATCTTCTCGCTTTTAGCTATTTTTCTTTTGAACCTCCTTACCTCACTTATTTCCGAATCAGCCCCGATGGCGAATTACTTCAATCTGAAGGTATTGACATCCCGAATATGGTGATGATGCATGATTTTAATATCACAAGAAACTACGTGATATTTATGGATCTCCCTTTAGTGCTTGATTTATCCTTAATCGAAACAGGTGTTCCTTTTGGATTTGACCCATCTGCGGGTGCTCGGCTTGGCGTAATGCCAAGGCACGGAACCAATCAGGATGTTCAATGGTTTGAAATTGATCCTTGTTACGTGTTCCATCCTGTAAATGCCCATGAAGACGGAAATAATATTGTTCTTCACGTATCACGCCAACCAGAAGCATTCGGGAAAAGCTCCGATGATTATGCTGAAGTTGGACGTCTATGGAAATGGACCATTAACTTAAAAACCGGCACTGTCATAGAAGAACAGATTGATGACAGGCCCGGGGATTTCGGAAGAGTAGCGGACAAAGTCGTTGGGCTGGATGCGAACTATGGGTACCTGATGGCGATGGCGGGAGAAGGTAATAGCGAAGAGCCTGTCTATGGTTCAAACTTATGGAAATATGATCTCCGAACAGGTTCATGTTCCGAACATTATCTAGGAGAAAAAGTACGAGGGGGAGAACCAGCTTTCGCTGCAGACCCTAATTCAGAAGGCGAGGACGAAGGATGGGTGATGGCAATCGTCCATAGCGAAATTTCAAACGCATCAAAGCTAATAATCATCGATGCTCAAGATTTTGAAGCAGACCCAGTTGCGACTATTCATTTACCTAGAAGAGTTCCCTACGGGGCTCATGGCAGTTGGATCCCTGACTCGGTGATTTCCTAATCACTTCCTTTTGAACAACGGATCTCGTCGTTCAGCAGATGCTGCTACGCCTTCACTCCAATCATCGGTTTTGACTAAGCGAGCTTGCTCCAGTCCTTCATGAAGAGTTGCCTTTTCAACCCGGTCAGCTAAGTCTCCTCGAAGCGTCTTACGGATCGCTTCAATAGCTAGAGGAGCTGATTTGGCAATTTCCTTCGCATAAGTCAAGGTGGTTTCTCGTAAATCATCAAGAGGGGTTAGCTGGTCACATAAGCCCATTGTTAAAGCCTCTTCGCCTTTAACCCTCCTACCCGTAAAGAACATATCCTTACTTGCTTGTGGCCCAATAAGTTCAGGCAAGGTGACACTCAAGCCGAATCCCTGATGAAAGCCAAGTCTTGCAAAATTAGCGCTAAATCTAGCCTCAGGCGAAGCAATCCGAAAATCAGCTGCTAAAGCTAAACCAAGACCACCACCTATAGCCGCGCCTTGAACAGCAGCAACAATTGGTTTTGCACAGCGAAAAATTCTTACAGCGCCAGCGTAAAGTCCCTTGGTATCATTACCCTTTGCATTGCCAGAGAAGTCAGCTCCTGCGCAGAAATGCTTTCCTTCCGAACAAAGAACTGAGACACGCACCTGATCATCATGGTCAAGCTCTTCAAATATGTCGGCAAGCCCGCTGATAAGAGAGTTACTGAAGAAATTATTAGGCGGTTTACAAATCTCAACAGTCGCAACAAAATCGTGATCTACCGTGACCCTAATATCCGTATTCATTTCAGATTCCTATCAAATAAGGCGTGGATGCGTTCCCAATGTCGCTCAGCAGCTTCCTTATTGAACATTTTACC
>JAYYZG010000081.1:0-9248 GCA_036687775.1 Actinomycetota bacterium | reverse complement strand
AAAGGGACAGACCATGATGTAGTAACCCCGCCAGAGGATTTCGCAGACATGCTCCGAAAGAAAGGGGACCTTCATGAGCAACAATGCTTAAAAGATTATAAGTCAACTTACCCGGGGTCGGTTTTGGAAGTTCCAGAACGTAATGAAGCAGAATTTGAAAGCTTCGTTAATTGGGTTGAACGTATTGGAAACCCTATGCAAGGGGATAGCAAAGTTATTTTCCAAATGCCATTTATAAACGGTGGAATACGGGGAGTAGCGGACTTTCTTCTTCGTACAGAATATGAAAATGGGGAGATGGTTTATGAACCTGTTGATTCTAAGCTCAGTCGAACCGGAGCGAAACAAGGACATCTTCTGCAACTACTTTTTTACGCTGAAGCAATTGAAGCCAAAACAGGGATACGTCCCAGGCAAGTACATGTATTGCTTGGATCGGGAAAAACAGAGTCATTCGAAGTAAATGACTATTGGTGGTACTGGAAAAGACTGCAGACCCAGATCAGAAAAGCTATGGATCCAACTGCAACAAAGGAAACAGTTCCAGAGAAATGCTCACATTGTGGATTCTGCGAATTTCATCACACTGATTGTTTGCCACAATGGGAGAGAGAAGATTCCCTAATTTTTCTTTCTGGCGCTAGAAAAACGTATCGCGAGGCTTTAAACGATGTAGGTATTGAGACACTCACCGCATTGGCTGCCTTAAGTCCAAATGACATAGACCCACTGAACTACATTTTCCCTACCGAAATAGAAGCAGACTTCAGTAAGGCGAAGGCAGTATGGTCAGCGAAAACTGGGAAAGAAGTAAACTCTATTCTTGATAATTGGCGTACAAATGGCGGAATCGTTCCCGAGATAGACAATGATCAACTACTAAAACTCTGGCGCCAGGCGAGACTTCAATTGATCGCAGAACACACGGACCAAATCCACACCTATTTCTTTGACCAAGAAGACATGGAGGAAAGAGCCATCTTGAGAGAAGGATGGAAAAAAGATCAATGCCTCTTGTACCTACCAGAAACAACCGAACATGACGTTTACTTGGATTTCGAAGGTCATCCATTCTGGGAAATTGAAGAAGGGCTTATTTTCCTATTTGGCTATATAGAGAAAAAAGGTGGTGAATGGGAATACGTCGCTCATTGGGCGCATGACAAAGCCTAATAGAAAGAACAGGATAGAGCGATTATTGACCATTTCCATGAAAAATTTCAACGACACCCACAAATGCGCATCTATCACTACAACCACACAGAAAGAGCACTGCTCGCTGATATCACGCAAGAATCAGATTCTATGTCAAGCATTCTTTCTGTCTTAGAGACAACGTTTCAAGATAGTCCACCAGAACGACAACGTCTCGAGACTTTAATTGAAGAAGGGGCTTTTGTTGATCTTCTAGCGATAGCGAGAAATAGCATGCAAACAGGATTCCGATCATTCAGCCTAAAAGAAATGGAAAAGCTAGCTGGCTTTCGTCGTGGACAAAGTAGCAATGTGCCACCCGTTAATTCAGGAGATCAAAATTCGACTGAGGTTGATCAGATAGAAAAGGGAGCAGGAGCTGTTTTTGAATATGAACTTTTCGCAAATGCTGAACTTTACGGAATTCCCAAGGATGAAGAACGTCTGGACCGAATAGCCCGCTATAACCGAGATGATGTCGTAGCTACAAGAGACCTGCATGAATGGCTTCTTCTAGCAAGAAAGAACGAAGACAAACTCCCAGACGAAACATTATCGCCATCTATTGATCAAGAAGTATATGACCCCAGCGAAATCCAAATAGAAAGAGAACGCTTGCAAGAACTTATTATCAAAAGACTAAAGGAGTATAGGCATGCTCTATGACGAAACACAGAAATTTCTCTTAATGTACTTTCTCCTTGAATATTGGAAAAAGGAATACGTTAAGTCAGTTATTGATCGGAGGCAACGCCTAGAGAGTCCATTTGGAGATGCACTTGATAATCCGGCAGTTATTGCTGGGCTCACATTTGTAGAGAAGATAGAACGATTTGGTAAGACAGGCAGGAAAGTGAAAGACGGAATCGTGTATGGGTTCCCATCTCAGCAAATTGATGGGAGCGCATATAAAAAATCTGTTAATTACTTAGATGGATTTGGAGAACTAAATAGCCTTAACGTTGCAGATATAAACTATGACGAAAAAACTATTACTTTTGTCGAAAAAGATGCCTTAGAGTTTGACCAAATGCTTTTCGTTACTCCCGATGATTGGATTCCCAAAAGAGGTCAGGAAAAGCGAGTGTTCGAACTCATTGAGAACATAGTTTCAGGTGAGAACAGTAATAACGTTGCCGAATCGCTGCTTTCAGGAGAAATACCTAATTGCCAAACTCTCCGTAGTGAACAGAAACCTGAAAGGAATCTTCATGCTATTGCTGAAGCTGTCTCAAATCTTGATAATTCTTATTTAGCGATTCAAGGACCACCAGGAACGGGAAAAACATGGATCGGCTCTCGCTTTATAACTCACCTAATTTCAGAAGGGAAAAGAGTGGGTATTACTGCTCAGAGTTGGGCAGCGATAGACAATCTATTGAAGAAAACCATTGAATTTAGTGACAATCAAACCATGAATAGCGTCAAAGCAGCAAGACTTTTCGCCGAACTACCTCAAGAACGTATCCAAAGCAACTCTGTAGAATACCTAAAAAATAAAACAGGGGAATTATTCAATGATTACGATCTGGTGGCAAGCACGACCTGGTTTTTCTCCAAAGATGGATTCAGTGACGAAAATAATTTTGACTATCTAGTGATAGATGAGGCCGGACAACTTTCTCTGGCTGACGCCTTAGCGATCTCCTCCAGTGCACAGAACATTATCTTGCTTGGAGATCCACAACAGTTGCCACAAGTGAATGTCGCGTCACATCAAGCTGGGTCGGGTTCAAGTGTGTTGGAACACATCCTTGCCGGTAGCGCCACGATCAACGATGATTACGGGTTTTTACTTGACACAACCTACAGGCTTACACCAAAGATTTGCGAATTCATTTCGCAAGAATTCTACGATCATAAATTAGGATTTGACGAGATCTGTACACTGCGAAATTTGGAATCAGAAAGAACGGGTTTACGTTGGGTTCCCGTGAAGCATGAAGAAGAATGCATCAATGACTCGAAAGAAGAAGCTGAAATAATTCTAAAAATAGTTCAACATCATTTAGGGAAACCCATTGCTACGGTTGATGACGAGACGAAAGAAGAAATAGTTCGAGTGCTATTGCCATCTGATTTCAAAATCGTAGCACCATATAACGCTCAGAAATTCCGAATTCGCCAAACACTCGTTGAAGCTGATATAGATGGGATCGATTGGGATAAAGCAAATGAGATGGTGGGAACAGTTGATAAATTCCAAGGGCAAGAAGCTCCAATAGTCATCTATTCGTTAACAACGTCAAATCAGGATTTAGTGCCTACTAGCCGGGAAAATTTTCTTTTCTCACCGAATCGATTTAACGTTGCAATTAGTAGAGCCCAATGTTTGGCGTATCTTGTAGGTTCAGAAGATCTCATCAACACTCGTGCTAAATCCATAGAGGAAATGTCTTCATTGAACCATTTTTGCCGATATGTTGATGAAGCTTCAGAGGAATGGCAACCAAGTTAAGTTAATCCCACTTCAGCTATATTTATTCAAATAGCGTCTCAGGTGCAGCAATTTCTACCCCTATCCCAGGCCCACTAGGACTGGAATAATAACCAAGGACAGGGCCGCCTTGTGTGTAACCCATCAAGTTTCTGAGTTCGGGGGAAAGTTCCTTGGCTATTTCAGGAGGGCAGGAAAGGTACTGGTTTTCTTCCTGCCGCAACCATGTCAACGTGTAGTGCAGCAGTACCGCTAAACGGTGATCATTCTTAGTGGTATTTTTCCCGCCGCCGTGCATAACCGACCCGTTGTAAATCATGATAGACCCTGCAGGCATCGTTGCAAGAACGATTTCATCGTCGTTGGGATGCCGGTCTTTATCCCATTTGTGTGAACCGGGAACTATTTGTGTTGCCCCGTTCGTTGTTGTGAAATCCGAAATTGCCCATATGGTGCTGAATTGTGTTTCGATTGAACGGTTAACGTACCCGCCCCAAACGCCACGGTCACGGTGTAAGACTTGCGGGTCTTCATCCGGTCCGATGCATATGGCTTGCGTGAAATGCAACTGATAACCATTCGAATACGGTGCCAGATACGTTCCGCATAAAGAGTTGATAAGCGGATGGAGAGCTAATTCACGGCATTTTGGTGAACGGGCCATCAACGCCCCAATCCTTTTAGTTTCAAAACCCCAAAAAAGGTTCTCACCTGTCGGAGAAGCATCTACATATGGAGAAAGATCAGACCTAACCTGATCAAGGTCTTCATCGTTGAGGATCCCTTCAATGATCACACCACCATCTCGGTCAAGAATTTCCAAAAGTTCATCTTCTGAATCCTCAACCGTCTTGTGTTCTAAGCCCATAATTTCGTTACGCTCGTTTCGCCCCAACCAGAACAACAACGAGAGTCGCCGGCTTGTCAGTCCGGTTCCTCCACGCATGACGAGTACCATTCTGAACAACAGTATCTCCAGCCCTAAGCGTCACTTCAGCGCCATCATCGAGTTCAAGAACGACTTCACCGGAGATAACGAATTCATAATCAACCGTGTCAGTCGTGTGCATTCCTAAATTTTCCATTTCAAGATGATCAACCATCCCTGGGAGTTTCTGCTCGGCTTCTGCAAACGCTGCTTCAATATCAAAGTTCTCAGGAAGCATCGAGTCTTCCGTGTCGGGTTGCACAGTAAAGATTCCAAATCGGAACCCCCCCAAAGGGGGAAAGTAGGTTGTGTGAGCTGGCATGCTTCCATCATCGGGAAATGTTGGAGCTTCATCTCCTCCCCATAAAGTAAACCATTCCGCACCGGGCAACATCTCAAGCGTGGTGGGTTCCACGACTTCATCACTCGCGAAAATTGCTTTCCCTTGGTCATTATGGCCAGTAACTACTCTACGAACACCCATGGATCCTCCTCGATGCATAACTAATGTTCCTAGTAAACTAACGCATTTTTCGGTTATAGGCGATTACGACATGCCTTCACAGGGCTGTACAATCGTGGGAAGGGGGAAACGTGTTTAAGAAAGCAATCAAGCAACCGTTAGAAGAAGATCTCTCTTTGCCTGCGCCTAAATGGGATAATCCTCCTGTGGAACCACATCCGTTAAACGGTGACAGGTACACGTCCAAAGTGTTCTATGAACAGGAATGGGAATCAGTCTGGGCAAAATCATGGTTGTTGCTGGGGCGTGAAACCGAAATCAAAGACCCCAATTCCTATCAGGTTGAGAATGTGGGTCCGGAATCTGTAATCATGGTTCGTCAATCCGACCACTCCATAAAAGCCTTTTATAACGTATGCCAACATCGAGGTTCCCGACTGACGTTTTCAAGAGATGGGGAAACACAGGCATTTACCTGCCCTTATCATGGCTGGCAATATGCGACAGATGGGAAACTCATAGCAGCTCAAGATCCTGAAGATTTCCCGAGAAACCCGTGTGAACATGTAACGCTCATAGAGCTTAAATGCGATGTTTTCGCAGGCTTTATTTGGGTAAACATGGACCCTGACTGTCTCCCGTTGCGTGACTACCTTGGCCCGATATGTGATGATTGGGAGCGCTACACCCCCAATGAGTGGCACCGTTTCACAGCGATGACGGTAAATGTTCCCTGCAATTGGAAAGTCCTACAAGACAATTTTTGTGAGTCCTATCATCTGCCGACGGTGCACCCGCAGCTACGCGAGTCGCATGAAGAAAGTTACGAGAAAACAACATTTGATATCTGCTTAGAAGGCCATAGCCGCATGGTGATGCTGGGTGCGACCCCCTCAGCGACCCAATACGGGCCAGAGCCCCCGCTTACTGACGGATTAGCAGACAGGCTTAAGCTCTGGGATCTTAATCCCGATGATTTCAAGGAACGCCCTCTAGAAGCGAGAAGAGCTTTGCAAGAACAAATGCGAATCGTGGGAAAAGAACGAGGCCATGACCATTACGACAATCTCCGTGATGAACAACTCACCGACGCACACATGTACAACGTATTTCCCAACTGTTCCCTCACTTTCGGAGCCGACGGGGTACTCCTTCAACGTATGACACCACATCCAACTGACCCAGAACAATGCGTTTTCGACCATTGGTACTACGCTTTCACCCCATCGTCAGGGGAAGACCTTCTTCGAGCACAAACCAATGTCCGAGTTGACGGTGAAAACACTGAACAACAATTCTTCAACTATGGTGACAGGCCAATGGGAATTATCCCAGATCAGGACGTCGCTATTACCACCGGTCAGCAATTGGGTCTCCGGTCACGAGGATTCACGAGAGCGACAGCATCAGGGCAGGAGGACAGAATTAGTTGGTTTCACCAAACCATCGACGAATACATACAAGGGCAACGACCCTAGAAAGGCAAACATGGAAGAGAAATGGTTTACCGACCACCCACCAAGTGAACGATACCCGCATTGCACGCGGGCAAATGCTGGAGAAGTATTGCCGACCCCAGCAAGCCCCTTCGGTCAAAGCTACGGCTGGGATAATGCCATAGGGCATGGCTTCCAAGAAGCATCAATTGTCATGGGAGCCTATGAAGCCGATGATTACCGTGATGGAAAACCAGAAATGGTGACGTTCTTCGGCGGCTACTTCTACATCAACATGTCTTGCGTCAGAATGCAAGCAGTCAGAAACCCAGCGATCACTGTTGACCAATTGGACTTAGCGTTCTTCGGGGATCGGTCAGACACCCCGCCATATGAACCACACCCCTTAGATGAGAAACCGCATCTGCAAGCAAAAATAGATGAACACATGCAATTTGTGCTGACTACCTCAGTATGGCCAGAACTCGATGAAGAAAAAAAACAAGCCGAAGGCATACGAAAGGCAAGACCAGCCTTAGAACAACTATCTGATACCGAAATTGTGGCAAGACTCCGCGATTTGCATCCTATTATTCGTGAATTCACGACAAATCAGATGGTTACAGCTACATCCAGCGGAATTCCACCGGGCATGCTCGCAGCTGTAGCAGAAGCGATAGGTGACCCCACAATGCCAATGCGGGTCCTTGCCGGACTCGGAGATGTAGATTCGGCAGCACCCTCTTTCGCTCTTTGGGAACTATCACGACTTGTTCGTGACAACGAAGACCTAACTGACGCTTTCAATGAAGGCATAGATGGACTTCTTCAAAGAATTGGTGCTTCAACTTCTCCAGCAAGTACACAATTCCTTGAAAAGTTTAGTGACTTTGTTTTTAACTATGGCTCTCGAGGCCCAAACGAATGGGAATTAAGCGCCCAAACATGGGAAACAGACCAAACCATCCCGTTGAAAACAATAGACCAAGTTCGGAAACAAAGCGACGATAAAAACCCCGCATTGGGGGCTCAGAAATCAAGCCAAGACCGAGAAGAGCTGGTCGCCAGCGTACGGTCACAACTAGCTGAAATAGGAGACGAAGAACTCTCCGGAGTTTTTGAAGGAGCACTTGTAGGGGGAAATCAAATGGTTTTCCGAGAAAGAGCCAAAACCAGTCTCGTGCGAGTTCTCCATGAAAGCAGAATGGCAATACGCGAACTTGGAAGAAGGCACACCAATGAAGGAAACATTGGAGACCTTGAACATATCTTCATGCTGCTTGATGAAGAGCTCGAAGCGTTCACAACTGACCCAGCAAGTTTTACAACCACACTAGAAGAACGGTACGCGGGTTGGACGCGATTATGGGACCTCACTCCACCGTTCTTTCTCCGAGATGGGATAATTCCGCCACTGAGTGAATGGGTCAAAGCCGGTGCAGGCGAAACAGTAACAGCCCAAGAGGGAGAAACGCTACCTGGTACAGCAGGAAGCCCCGGGGTTGTTCAGGGAACAGCACGAATAATAACGGATCCAACGAACCCACCTGATTTACTACCTGGAGATATCATGGTCGCTCCTTTGACCGACCCTGCTTGGACTCCTCTTTTCCTCGCCGTCGATGGAGTGGTCGTCAATGTAGGGGGACAAGTAAGTCACGCTGTGATTGTCAGTCGTGAATTGGGGATTCCATGCGTTGTCTCCGTAGAAGACGCGACAGAACGAATAGAAGATGGAACAGTCATAGAAGTAGATGGCACTAAAGGCGAAGTGACAATTCTCAGGAATCCGTAATGAGATACGCTGAGAAAAATCGGTGGAATAAGCCAGGATTAGCTCAAACACCTATTACTGGTGAGCGCTACACGACGGACCAATTCATGCAATTAGAATGGGAGCATATCTGGACAAAAGTCTGGTTACTTGTTGGACGCGCCCCAGAAATACCTCACGAAGGCGACTTTCTGGTTGAAAACATTGGACCGGAGTCTTTTCTCATAATGAGGCAAAACGATGGTAGCGTCCGAACTTTCTACAACGTATGCCGGCATCGTGGTTCTCGCCTGATCATGGAGTCAGAAGGGAATATTGAAGACATACGATGTCCGTCGTGCGGTTTGATTTGGAACCTTTCCGGTCAGTGCATAACACTTTCAAACTCTGCGAATAAACAGAACAAAGAAGATAGTAGTGACTTGGCATTGAACGAAGTCCGGAATGAAACACATGCTGGTTTTATCTTCATCACCATGAACGAGAATCCAGTTTCGTTACGAAAATATTTAGGTCCGGTCTGGGATGATTGGGCGAATTATCACAGTGATAATTGGACTCGAACCTCGGCTGCGACAGTCGCCGTTGATTGCAATTGGAAAGTCCCTCAAGACAATTCGTGCGAATCATATCACCTTCCCACTGTGCACCCTCAAGGAGAGTATTGGATTGAACACGACTACAAGCAATGCATTTTTGACTGGTGCGATGAAGGGCATAATCGTATGGCAATCAAAATGGGAACTCCAGCAAAATCCTTGCAATCAAAGAATCTTATGATTGATGATCAATTGGCAGCGATGCTCTTAGCTTGGGGATTAGACCCTGAGGACTTTCGCGGACGTGAATACGAAACAAGATCAGCGCTACAGAAAGCTAAAAGAGAAAAAGCGGGCGAACGCGGATACGACATTAAAGACCTTGATGATGACCAACTCACAGACGCGTATCATTTCAACATATTTCCAAACATCACTATCAGTTACGCCGGCTGTGAATACGTATCAATGCAAAGA
>JAYYZG010000080.1:0-6762 GCA_036687775.1 Actinomycetota bacterium | reverse complement strand
TTCCGGTGTTGTTTCTAAGCCAGCCATTGTTCCTCCGATAAGAATTTACCTATTCACCTTATGTCTATCTTGCCCAGATCCGCTAGATAAGAAGAAACGAATAGAAGAAAATTTAATTTCTTTCTGACTTGGCGCTAGTTTCTATACCAAGCACAGAAGACTCAGAAAGTAGTTAGGTATACGATGAGTAACCGCAATGACACAATGCCAGCATTAGAGAACTGTTTCAATGAGTTCGAATCACTTATTTCAAATCTCAGTGAATCTGATTGGGAAAGACAATCACTTTGCCCCGATTGGAATATGAAAGGTGTCGTTACCCATTTAGCGGGTATAGAAAATCTCTTGCTGAAATGGGTGCCTCAGAATGCTGAAGAATGGCCGCCGTTCCCGAAAATGGCTGAATTTGAAAGCGAAGCTGAAAGTCTTAGCGCTATAGAACTTCTTAATCGTTCGATCTCTATTTTGAATGATCGCCGTCAGGAATTAGCTGGATCAAGTGATGAAACATGGTCGTTAGAGTGCATGACACCAGTTGGTCCTGGCACGTATGGGCGTTTTATGAATATCCGCGTCTTTGACTTCTTGGTTCATCAACGCGATATGACGCTTCCACTTGGTATTGAAACAGTCGATTCTGGCCCACATGCTGAAATAGCACTTGATGAAGTGCATGGGTCTCTTGGATACATCGCTGGGAAAAAAATTGGATTAGAAGATGGGATGAGTATCGCTTTTCATCTTTCTGGGGCGATCGAACGAGACCTTTTCGCGCTTGTTGATGGTCGGGCTAGCGTTGTTGAACATGTTGATAAGCCAACCATTGAAATCACCGTTGATAGTAAAAGTTTCGTGATGCTTGCTTGTGGACGTATAGACCCACAAGTTGAGATAGATGCTGGGCGGATTAGTTGGTCAGGAAACGATGAATGGGGTGAGCGGGCAGCGAGAAACCTTCGTTTCACGATGTAGAGTTTCTGACCGTTTTCCCGCTTAAAGTTGTGGATTTCTATAGTGGCGATAATGTCAAATTGTGGCGTTACGAGAAGCAAACCTAGACAAATTAGATAACGGCGAATTTGATGTTCTTATCGTTGGTGGGGGTATTAATGGAGCAGTTTCAGCTGCGGCTCTTTCAGCTCGTGGAGCCAGTGTTGCGCTGATAGATCGCGGTGATTTCGCCGGTTTCACTAGCCAGCAGTCCTCAAATCTTGTTTGGGGTGGTATTAAATATTTGGAGAACTACGAGATTCCATTAGTTCGAAAACTATGTATGAGCCGCAACCGATTGATGCGGGCTTATCCAGCGAATGTGAAAGAAATCGGTTTTCTCGGAGTCTTAGGAGAAACCTCTCCCTTCCCACCTTGGTTGGTGGGTGTTGGGGCATACGCATACTGGGGTATAGGCAATTTTAAAACGAACGCTCCTCGGCCAATGAGTGCAGAGACAATAGAACGCGTTGAACCAATTGTGAACACCATCGGGACGCTAGGTGGCATTGAATACGCTGATGCTTATTTGAAAGACAATGATGCACGATTTGTTTTTAGTTTCATTCGCTCAGCTATGGATGTTGGCGCCATTGCAGCTAATTACGTTGAATTGGAATCAGCTGAACGCGTGAAGGGAAAATGGTTTGCACATCTACGAGACGTAGAAAGCGGTTCTGCACTGTCACTTCAGGCAAAAGTTATTGTGAATGCTGCCGGACCTTTCCTTGATGGTTTAAATCAGTCATGGAACCTTCACACCCGTCATCAGATTGTGTATTCCAAAGGAGTGCATCTTGTCGTTGATCAATTAACGCCAAATGAGCGAGTCTTGGCTTTCTTTGATGATAGTCAACGTCTCTTTTATGTTATTCCGATGGGAAATAGATCTGTAATAGGAACTACAGATACGCGCGTTTCTGATCCGCATACATCAGTCACAGATGAAGATCGGGATTTCCTTCTAGGCCAAATTAACGATCGTTTAGATTTAAATACACCTCTTCGAAATAGCGACATAATTGCTGAACGTTCCGGGGTTCGTCCTTTAGTCGTTCGAAGACAATCAAGGAATATGAAAAATGTTGATTGGACTGCGCTATCGCGAAAACATGAAGTAGAGATTGATCACGCGAAACAGGTTGTTTCAATTTTCGGTGGGAAACTCACTGACTGTCTTAACGTAGGGGAGGAAGTAGCGGATGCGGTACAGATTCTCGGAATTCATTTGAATCCAGATCAGCGACGCTGGTACGGAGAGCCTGGTCGTGAATCACGGAAAGCGTTCTTCCGACAAACTCGGGGGATGAGAATCGATGATCTTCGTGAGAAACCTGGCGCCGAACCGTTATCTGAGCGGCTTTGGCGTCGGTATGGGAGAAGAGCTTTTGACATGCTTGATGACATTCGCGAAGACCCTTCCATGGCTGAAGATATTTTAGATTCATCTGATTATCTAAGAGTTGAGTTACATAACACGGCAAGTACTGAAATGGTTGTGAAATTGGATGATTTTCTTCGACGAAGGAGCAAAATATCGTTGATTACGCGCGACGATGACGTGCGATCATCGGAAGGGCTCCATGAAGTGGCAAAAATTCTCTTTGGCGAAAATGCTGACGCAAAATTACTTGAACATTTTGGTTCTGACTTCGTGACAAGTCAGAAAAACACTGATTGAACTACTCGAGGAAGTCGGGTTCGTCGCGTAGGAGTTCTTCCCACCAGCCTTGGAATTGAAACCAGCCTGCTAATTCATGACCTTGAACTTTGTATCCTGATTCGGCAAGTTCATCAGGAATTTCAATAGGAGTACCTGCTGACAAGGCAAGTAGTTGGCTTTGACAGCTTCTTTCAAGGGCCACAAACCACCAGACCGCTGAGTCAACGCTTTCACCTGTGGTGATAACTCCATGATTTTGATGAATGAGCGCTTTCTTATCTCCCAAAGCTTCAGCCATTGCCTTACCAACATTTAAATCAATAACAACGGCTCCACTACCAACTGAACACTGGGCGACATCGTTGTAGAACATTGTGTCGTCCTGAGTAATCATTTTTAGAGGTTGCCCTAACGTTGAGAAGGTTCTTCCATACATTGCATGAGAGTGAGCGGCGGCGATGACATCAGGTCGGGCTGCATGGAGTTGCGAATGGATCGCAAATCCCGCTGCGTTAACGGGTTGATCGCCTACGACAACCTCTCCGGAATGATCAACACAGATCAGGTCAGAAACTTTCATCAGTTTAAAGTTTTTCCCGAACGGATTAACCCAAAAACGATCTAAATATTCTGGGTCTCGAACAGTTATGTGGCCAGCTACTCCTTCAGCAAGTCGGAGCCTACCTAAGACCCGTAGCCCCGCAGCCAACTTTTGTTTCCGGTGCAAGCGCTCTGCTTCATAATCAACTTCTTCTCGCTGGTCAGGCAAAACAAATTCATTAACGGCGGATTTTTCTTCTTCGCTTTCTCCGGTTTTGATATCAGTCACAGTTCCTACCTCATTTGTGTCTACTTATACGGTAACGCAATTATTCGTGTTCTGTCACTTGAATGAACGGTATTGCATTTCAGAAGGTATTCTCCCATCATGCGCTATACAAGGAACCAGGGTGTAAATGAAGCCAGATATTAACTTTGACCCATCAAGAAACCCATCGGCGATTTCAGAAGTCGTTGGCCCGATAGATACATGTTTAATTGAGGTTCTTACTACTGAACGGCAAAAGTGGGTGGCGGTTGACGAAACGCTAGCTGCCCCTTTTGATGCCCTTCAATCTCTTATATTCAGTGGAGGGAAAAGGATACGGCCAGCTTTCTTTCATTGGGCGCATGTCGGGGCAGGTGGTGGCGCGTCATCACAAGCCGCTATTAATGCTGGAGCAGCTATTGAAATGCTGCATGCTTTTGCTTTAGCGCATGATGATGTGATGGACCATTCTTCATCTCGTCGAGGGGAGCCATCCATCTGGCAACATTTCTCAAATTTACATGATGAGAATGATTGGGCTGGCAACGGGAAAGAGTTTGGAGAAGCGGTCGCTATTCTGGTCGGTGATTTGGCTCATGTCATCGCTGACAAATTAATGAGGGACCTGACGCCTTTAGTGTCGAGAATCTGGGATGAACTTCGCCTCGAAGTGAACATTGGCCAGTATTTAGATGTTTTGTCTGGGGCGAGACAAACATTTGATGAGCATGAGGTAAGAAGAATCCTTGAATATAAAACTGGGCGTTATTCAGTCCAACGACCTTTACATCTTGGCGCTGCAATTGCTGGTAGATATGACGAATTCGCTGATTTCTTTACAGCCTTTGGACGTCCAGTTGGTGTCGCCTTCCAGTTGCGAGATGACATTTTGGGTGTTTTCGGTGATGCGACTGCGACAGGTAAGCCAGTAGGTGATGATCTTCGGGAAGGGAAACCGACTTCTCTTGTTGCTGCTGCTCGTGCAAAAGCGGATGCGCGACAAAAAGAGGTGTTGTTTTTGATCGGAAATCAAGAATTATCTGATTACGACGTGGAGAGAATCCAGCAAGTCATTGTTGACACTGGAGCGGAACAGGTCATTGAAAAGGAAATCAACGAATTAACCAATATCGCACTACGAGAACTAGAGGGATCATCCTTAAATCAAGATGCTCTGCGTGCTCTCAAAGAGTTAGCGTTGTTCGTTGCATACAGAAGTTATTAATTAGATACATAAAAGTTAGCCAATTCCCTCTTGTGTCATGCCACAATGGACGGTGTGGGGTTAAGAAAATTATCTTCTACAAATGCTTTTATCGTAACTGATCTTGAAGGGGCTCCTTCATTTGGAATTGTTCGGAGCGCGCCCAAAATACTTCAAGGCGGTGCGAAGGATCTTGCGCGCTCAATGACATACACTTTCGCTTCTTTTGAGATGCAACGTGGCGGCGCTTCCGGTGGGATTAATGCAACACCAGAAGAAAGAGATGAAGCTCTTGAAAATTTCGTGACTGAGATACGAGATGATGTTTCCACGGGGATGCTGGGACTTAACGCTGGGAAAGGTATATCGCCTAGCTCATTTCAAGACTTGTACGACATTGATGCACGGTCGGCAATGCGTTTTGAATCACACGGTGAAGATACTCTTGAAACGTACCTGACTGCTTTGGGACCTGTTGTTTCCGCAGACCGAGTTGTAACTTTGAATGATAAAACGGTCGCTATTGAAGGTTTTGGTGAACATGGGCCTGCCATGATTGACCTCATTGAGGAACGTGGTGGAAGGGTTATTTCTCTTTCAACACTGTCAGGATCTATTACAGAGCCATCAGGGTTGAATGCCAGTGATGTCAGGGGAAGATGGGATGAGAAAGGACTTGATTTTGTTAAGTCAGCGGATGGAGAAGGAGAGCCCGCTTGGAAAGTTTTCCAATCTGGTGCCGACATTTTATTTGCCGGTTCCAAAATGGGAGCAGTAAACCATTTAACAGCGGAGAAACTTGAAATAGTGGCTTTAGTACCCCATCAACCTATTCCGTTCACGGCCCGAGCCCTTGCAATACTTCAACGAAAGGACACGAAAGTTGTTCCTGATTTCATTGCTGTAGCAGCCCCTATCTTTGCCGCTTGGTCTGATAATAACGAAGATTTTTCTCAAATAATCCAGTTAGCAGAAGACCAAATTGGTGCAGTTCTTGATGAGGCATCAAACCACAGCGATGGTTTATTCTTAGGAGCTTGTTATAGAGCTGAATCGTTCCTTGAGACATGGCAGGAGAGTCGTTTATTTGGACGGCCTTTAGCTATCTAACTGTCGTATTTTCTCAATATACTATACGGTCCAACTACCAGAATATTTTGGAGCGAACATGATCATTATTACCGCAACTCTCTCGTTTGAAACTGAAAAAGATCGGAACGAAACAGTGGCAAAGACCGCTGCTGTGCAAGCAGCGACGAGGAATGATGAACCTGGGTGTCTTGCATATTGTTTTGCACCTGACCCTGCAGAACCGACGCATATACAGGTGTATGAGTTATGGACTGATGTCGAGAATTTAGCCGCTCATTTTGATCACCCAAATTATGCGGCAATGGTAGAAGTGCTCCATGGTTGCGATGGGTTCTTAGCATCAGAGAACCGTTTGTACCTTTCTGAAGATCGGGGTCCGGTATATGGTCCGGATAAGAAATTCCGGTTTGATGCTGTTTCCGGCGGATTTAAAAGCCACAACTAATAGATGGGTAAAGTAATTGACCTTCATGCCCATGTAGTGCTGGAAGATAGTTTTGGTTGTGCTGGGAAATACGGGCCTGAGCTCAGTAACGATGAAGGGCTCCAGACATTCCGGGTTGGTGATTACTCCATGCGTGTCCCATATCGTGAGAGTGTTTTTATGGATATTCATAAACGCATTGAGGCGATGGATGTTTTAGCTATTGATCTTCAGATTCTTTCACCAAATCCTTTGACGTTCTTTGGTCATATAGATGCTGACAATGCGTTGAAATTTGCTTCATCTGCTAATGATGCAATGGTTGCCCATATTGACGGTTTCTCTGATCGAGTTCTGGGAGCAGCTTCTATTCCATTGCAAGATACAGATTACGCGTGTGCTGAACTGAATAGGGCTATTCGTGAACTTGGGCTGGTCGCTGCCTATATCGGAACAGATTATGGATTTACATTAGATGATCCTCGGCTTGATGATTTCTATCAAACCTTGGTTGAACTCGATGTTCCTTTATTGATACATCCAGCTACAAATAACGGGATCCGAGGGGCAGCGGATGAGCG
>JAYYZG010000079.1:0-12346 GCA_036687775.1 Actinomycetota bacterium | reverse complement strand
TCATGACTCAGAAGTTTTACTAAACTCATTTGGGAAAGTTCTTGAATCTCTTGAAAATGAAGGAGTGGATGTCATCGGTGCATGGGTTGATGGCCCTGGCCATCAACTGTTTTTTGTTATCGATACTGACTCTGCCGACGCCATACACAATGGTCTTAACCCGATAATTGACCGAGGTACTGCCCGTATCCAACCTGTATCTGACGTCCAAGCTCGCATGCAAGATATCGCCGCCGGACAATAACGTTAGTTCTGAAATGGAAAGAAAGCCCTCTTCAAAAACTATTCTTGTAGGAGGGTGATGTGAAAGTTGGCATTCTCACAGGCGGTGGTGATTGCCCGGGTTTAAATGCGGTTATTCGCGCTGTTGTGCGAAAAGCAGAGAAGCACTATGAGGACACGGTTATTGGTTTTTTTGATGGATGGAAAGGCATTCTTGAAGAAAGCTATGAAGAACTATCCATTGAAAAAATGCGTGGCACCCTCCCACGGGGCGGAACGGTGCTTGGAACAACACGAGACCACCCGTACATGTCTGAGGATGGGCCTCAACGAGTAAAAGAAGTCTGTGAGAGAATGGGGATTGATGCTGTAATTGTGATCGGCGGCGAAGGAACGTTGTCATGCGCGTTAGAAGTACACAACGACGAACTCACTAAAATCGTTGGCGTTCCCAAAACCATTGACAACGATATTGCTGTCACGGAAATGACTTTTGGTTTCTCCACCGCAGTAGACATAGCAACCGAAGCCATAGATCGCCTTCATACGACAGCTGAATCCCATGACCGGGTGATGGTTGTGGAAGTGATGGGACGCCATGTCGGACACATCGCTACTTGGGCGGGCATTGCAGGTGGTGCCACGATAGTGCTCGTACCTGAAGAGAAATTTGACATAGAAAATGTTGCCGACTCCTTGCAGCGACGCCATGATGCCGGAAGGTACGCTTCGGTCGTTGTTGTAGCCGAAGGTGCCTTACCTGAAGAAGGAACCCTTGAGTTACCAACACCCGAAGTAGACCAGTACGGTCACCAAAGGCTCGGTGGGGTTTCACAAATTGTTGCTTCGGAAATTGAAAAAAGGACTGGGTTTGAAACACGCGTAACGGTCTTAGGTCATGTCCAACGTGGCGGAACTCCTAATCCTTATGACCGCGTCCTTGGAACACGTTTGGGAATAGCTGCGATTGATGCTGTCCACGAAGAACAGTTTGGGGCAATGGTCGCTTTACAGAATGGCTCAATCACAACTGTGCCCCTTGAAGAAGCGGTCGGGTCTCTCAAAAGTGTTTCCCCTGAACTTTGGTCAACAGCAAAAAACTTTTTTGCCTAAAGGTTGAAGATTACAACGCTTGTAAGGTACTGAATTTTTCAATGATGCTTTTTAAAGCAGGTGCATGAGCAGCATCATCAGTTTCCATCGTAAAAAGAGCTTGAGTGGGTTCTACAGAGAAATCAATGGCGATGAGGAGCATTGATTGTGCCTCTGTTCCTGTATTGAGCAGGACTTGTATAAGACCTTCTTCTTCGCTGAGATAAATAACATCACCTATCTCATGGCTGGCTTCAACTATTTGTTGGAACGCATCAATGTGCTCGAGAGAGAGTGAAAAGCTGTTGTCTTCTCCACTCGTCAACTCTTTCGATGGGATTGGTTTTTGGCCGTGTTCGGTTACCTCTGAGAGCAGTTTGAATGCCAAATTGACTTCAATCATCGAAGTTTCTTTGTCTTCTCCTAATGCGATATCTGGATGGGTAAGAAGAACTTTCTGCCGATAAGCGGCCCGAATGGCTTCCCATTCCATCTCTGGCAACACTCCTAACACTTTCATAGCTTCTTCAATGTTGATCTGATCCGGTCTCATCTCAGGAACATTTGCGTTTCCTAAACCGGTTGATGGTTCAGGGCTGATTCCGTTTGGGGGTCACCTGCTACTCTTGTGTGCCACATGCGCCGCTGTTGAGTCATGTCGTATGGGGTGACACGGTGCATGAGTCGCCGGTTATCCCAAACCACGGCATCTCCTGGTTCCCATTCGTGGTAAAAAACATGTTGCTTTTGGCAGGCAAAGTCGTTCAGGTCGTCAAGAAAAACTGTGGATTCTTCTTTGGACATGCCAATTATGTCATGGGCATGACGGCCAATGATCAGATTTTTCAAACCAGTTTCAGGATGGACTTTGACCAATGGGCGAAGAGAGACATCCTCCCCATGGAATCCGTAATAGTTGTATGTCCCGTCTTCATTCTGTTCGGTCGGTAAGTATCCGTCTCTGCCTTGACTGAAGTAATACGAGTGGTAAGCCCGCATATCCTCTAGACGTTCTTGCATAGCTGGATCTAGAGATTCGTAGGCGGCCCGCATATCTGCCCAGCCGGTCATACCTCCGGAGGTTGGGACGATCTCCGCGCTGAACACAGCTGCTTTAGCTTGAATTGGCATATATGTACTGTCATGGTGCCAACCCTCGTTACCTCGGAGAACCTTTACAACATCATCACTGATTTCATAATGAAGCTTTTCTCCTTTTCCAATGTTAGATATAGCGGTCCTTGGAAATTCAATATCTCCGAAGCGTAGAGCAAATTCATCCTGCCCATCAGGAGATAGAAACACTTTTGGGAAGATAAGAAGTGCGCGCTCAATCCACAATCCGTGTAATTTTTCCCATGTTTCATTACTTAAATTCTCGAGGTCAACTCCCGTGATAACGGATCCGAATGTTTTTCCCTCAAGATTTCGTACCTGCATCATTACTAACCCTCTTCAAAGTCGTTCAATAATCGTTCCAGTTCCAAGTCCACCACCGCAACACATACTGATCAGAACTAATTGACCATTTGACCTATGCAGTTCATGCACGGTTTTAGTGATGAGAAGCGGACCTGTAGAACCTAGCGCATGCCCTATAGCTATTGCGCCACCATTGGGGTTAACCCGATCATCTATTTCTATGCCGAGCTCTTTCGCCCAAGCCAACACGACAGCAGCAAATGCTTCATTGATCTCAAAGATATCTATATCGTCTGTCGTTTTTCCTGTGTCAGATAATAATTTTTGTGTCGCTGGTATCGGCCCCGTCAACATGAGAGCGGGGTCGCTTCCGACCAGGCATGAACTGATAATTTTTGCTAGCGGTATCAGCCCAAGATCTTTCGCTTTCTTCATACTCATTACCAATAGAGCCGAAGATGCGTCTGCTAATTGTGATGCTGTACCGGCAGTATGAAACTCTGCAGATTCGGCAAAATATCCGACGCCAGCGATAGGTTTGAGTTTTGACAGACCTTCAAATGTTGTCTCGCGGAGCCCCTCATCTCGGTTATGAATATCTGATCCATCCCCATGCACGTCAAATGGAATAATTTGGCCATCAAATCTGCCTTCATTCCAAGCAGTCTCCGCTAGATTCTGTGACCTGACACCGAAATGATCCAATTCTTCTCGTGTTAACTCCCATTTCTTAGCTATTCGTTCAGCCCCTTCAAGTTGGTTAGTAGGGTCATGAATCTCTTTGTAACGATTTGTATAGCGTTCACCTAAATACGCCTTACCTTCTTCATTTACTGGTATTTGAGATGCCATGGGTACATGTGACATAGATTCAACACCACAAACAACCACTATCTCTGCCATCCCGGAAGAGATCAACGAATGTGCCCACGTGTTTGCATGCTGGCCAGAGCCACATTGAGTAGATGTCGTCGATGCTCCCACATGAACTGGTAGCCCAGCAGCTAACCAAGCAGTACGAGTGACATTATTTGCTTGTTCCCCTACCTGAGCTATGCAACCTCCTGCTACGTGATCAACTGATCCTGGGTCAACTTTGTTTCTCTCAAAAAGTGAACTGATCACATCCCCTAGCAGGTCGGTAACGTGGAACCTTGATAAGCGACTGTTTGGCTTTGCAGTAGCTGAACGTACCGCATCTACAATCACAACATCACGATCGCTATCCATTGCTACCTCCAAGCATCACAGTAATTCATTATATTCCGGAAACAGATCGCTTGTGCCCTTGCTACTCTCCAACATAATCTGAAATTGTCTTGTGAAAGTGGCGGAGTCGTAGCTCTTGATCTGAAAGCCAGAGCCCCGGATAACCAGCGCTTTGCATTCCGGCTTGCACCGATGCCAAGTTGGAAGCATCTTGATCAATCACCAACCCAAGTGACCGCTTGCTTCCTTCTGGACGATAATCATGTTTAGGCAATTCCGGCCATTCTTCACCCTCTGGGATTAATTCAAACATCCAAACATCAAACAACATTTTATTCGGATCTATCGGGTGTGGGCGGTGGCGGAAAAGCATCAGGTCATCAGAGTGCGTATTCGTTGTAACGTTTGGGAAAACTAAATAGTTGTAATCATCTGTCAGCTGTTCATCATGCAGGTCAGAAAAATCTTTTCCCTGTTCTTCTTGCGTCAATCTCTTATGCTGCTGCACTGCATCTCTTATTTCATTGATTGAGCCTTCATACGAAGCTGGGTCCATTCCGGCACTTTTAAGCATTGCTTTCAGAGGCGGAGGGATTTCTCCTACTGATTCGACACGGGGACTTAGTAAACCAAATGGGACTAGGTATCTACTATGTTTCCCATAAAGGTCTATTTGGACGTCTAGATCTTCAAGATACCAGAGAAGTTGAGGGTGTGTTTGAGCGGTATGGTACGTTTCAGCGAAAGCATCTACCGATGCTTTCCAATTGCAATTCCACTCAGCTGTTACCCAACGCGTCATAGCCATACGCTCAAAATGGTATGGCTCAAAATGGCCAATGAGGTCGCCAAGATATTCCTCTAATGGCTCGGCATCAGGGTTTAAGTTGAACCACACGAAAGACGCCCATGTATCACAAGGCAATTCAACTAAGCCACCACACGGAGGTTTTCCTTGAGGGAAGGTCTCCAAATCAGGTATATCAACGAACGTGCCATCAGAATCATACGTCCAACCGTGGTAGCCGCATACAAAACGGTCTGCATGCCAAAGTCCTTCATCTGCTAATCGGTTCCCCCTGTGCATGCACACGTTATGGAATGCTTTTATTTCATCATTGGTTTGACGAACTAATAAGACTGATTCTTGACCGATATTCGTGCAAATAAAATCTCCTGGCTCTGGGATCTGGTCTTCTCTGCAACCAAGAAGCCAGACTTTCGTCCAAATGCCGTCCCATTCTTTCTCCATGAAATCTTTTGAAATATAGCGTTCTTTGGGGATAATACTTGTTCCCAAATCTAAATCTGGTGACTTCGCCATCGGAGTACCTTTGGGATTTCTCTCTGGGTCACTCCGGCTGATGTGATTCTTTCGGATAGGTTCCATGCGTTTCCGATCAGAATTGTACGCGTTTGGTGAACCCGCCATCAACCATGAGATTCGTACCTGAAACCCAACTAGCAGCTGGGCTTGAAAGGAAAACAATGCAGTTGGAGACTTCTTCTGGCGTTCCTAGCCGACCTGTTGGGTGGTCTCGTTCTATCTTTGCGAACCATTTAGTCATAGTGTCTTTGAGCATTTGCCATGACCCGCCTTCAAAGTAAATTGGACCTGGTGAGACACAGTTCACTCGAATGTTGTCCTTGCCGATATCTTGTGAAAGTTGTTTCGCGTATACCAAGAGTGATCCTTTCATAGCGTTGTATGCCTGCGGACCGCCAAAAGTCTCAACTGAAGCAGTCGTTGTTATAAATGTGATTGCACCGCCTCCTGATTCACGCATGTGAGGGGTGACTATTTCGCATCCTCTTACCGTTGAAAGCACATCTACTTCAAAGCTCTTCCACCAATTTCTTTCACTATCCGCCCCTCCTCCAGCGCTTACCCCAGGTATGAAAATATCTACGCCACCCATTTGTTCAACCATTTCTTCAATCCATGCCTCGTAGTCTTCCTTATTGGTCACGTCACATGCACGACCAATAGCGTTACCACGACCGCCAGAAAGTTCACGTAAGGTACGGGCGACTGTGTCTTCTGATCGTGAACATAATGCGACATCACATCCCTCATCTATCAGTTGCTCAACGACTCTTTTCAGGATGCCCTTTGTTGATCCGGGAATTATGGCCCGTTTCCCTTTAAGATTTAATTCCATAGATTCTCTCCCCATTCATATCTTTATTAAATGCGTAAGGCATACTGTGAGCGTATCTGCGAATAAAGTGAATGAAAAATGACTGAGGGAGGAAACGCAGAGAGTTCTTCCATGAGTTAATTTCTGGGGTGGAACGCGAAACAGAGAGTTCTAGTGATCAACAACCCAATTCAATCTAAGTTATTTTTAGATTCTTGTGGAGAAGCTAAAGTCTGACATCATCTGAAGGTAGATTAGTAAAGTGATTTCACTGTCAAAACCGGTCATTGGTGAAGATGAAAAACAGGCAGTTTTGCGTGTCCTTGATAGTGGGATGATTGCACAAGGTCCAGAAGTTGAAGCCTTTGAGAAAGAGTTCTCTGCACTAGTCTCTGATCATCATTGCGTTGCTGTAAATTCAGGAACTTCCGCCCTTCACCTTGGTTTATTAGCTTCAGGAGTGGAACGCGGAGATGAAGTTATCATCCCATCATTTACCTTTGCAGCAACAGCAAATGCTGTGAGTCTTTGTGGAGCTACGCCAGTTTTCGTAGACATCGATCTTGATACGTACACCATTGAACCTGAGGCAGTGCGGGCTGCAATCACTGACAAAACCTCAGCAGTCCTCCCAGTGCACCTCTACGGTCATCCGGCGAGAATGGATTCCCTCGGTGAAATCTGTGAAAAAAAAGGGTTAATGCTTCTTGAAGACGCTGCTCAAGCCCATCTTGCTTCTTTCCAATCAAAACCTGTGGGAACATTTGGCACTGCGGCCTTTTCCTTCTACCCAACAAAAAATATGACGAGTGGTGAAGGCGGAATGATAGTTACCTCAAATCCAGACATTGCCCGACAAGCGAAACTACTCCGGAACCAGGGTATGGAAACACGGTATGAAAATGAGATTGTCGGCTTTAATAATCGCATGACTGATATTCATGCAGCAATTGGCCGAGTTCAACTTTCTCATTTGCATGAACGAACTACCAGTAGACAGGTGAACGCTGAGTTTTTTAACAGAAATTTAAAGACCGTTGATGCACCCTTTACACATCCTGATGCAATTCACGTCTTCCACCAATACACGATAAGAACACCCGACAGAGAATCGCTAATAGAACTTCTAACTAAGGAAGGTATCGGGCATGGTGTCTACTACCCTATTCCCGTGCATAAACTACCTTCTTTTGCAAAAGATTTTGACCTACCGAACACGCGTATAGCTAGTGAACAGGTGCTTTCTCTTCCTGTCCACCCTTTCCTAAGACCTGATGAAACCGAAAGAATAGTCGAGGTGATCAACTCGTGGAGTTAAGAGCAGGACTTGTCGGGCTCGGAATGATGGGCAAGAACCATGCGCGAGTAATGGGATCCACAGATAATGTAAAACTTGTAGGAATCGCTGATCCGTTGGGAGATTTAACTGGGACCATCAATACTGATCTTATCGTCCAATCTTTGGACGAATTAATTGAAAAAAATATTGACCTTGCTGTTGTAGCTTGCCCCACCGTTGATCACGAGCACGTTGCCCTCAAACTCTGCGAGGTCGGAGTCCATACGCTAGTAGAAAAACCTCTTGCGATAGATACCGATGCTGCTATAAGAATCGCGAACGCATTTGAAGCCGCCAATCTTGTCGGAGCAGTAGGTCATATTGAAAGATTCAATCCTGCAATCCAAAGCATGCGTGAAAGAATTTCTGAAGGAGAATTAGGTGAGTTATATCAAATTTCAACTCGAAGAATTGGCCCTTTCCCCAACAGAATAAAAGATGTTGGGGTCGTAAAAGATTTAGCTACTCATGACCTTGACCTTGCTGTTTGGGTAGGTGGTGCCCAATTCAAACAACTTTCAGCCCATACCGCGCACAAAGCCGGCAGGTCCCACGAAGACCTTGTAGCTATAACCGGTCTTCTAGAAAATGGCGTCGTCACCAATCACCTCGTGAATTGGCTCTCACCTTTGAAAGAACGCTTTACTATCGCAACCGGTGAGAAAGGGTCGTTCATAGCAGACACCCTACTAGCAGATCTGACATTCCACCGAAATTCAGATGCTCCACCACCATGGGAAGGCATTTCCCAATTCAGAGGAGTCGCCGAGGGTGACATGATCAGGTTCGCTATAGCTAAACCTGAACCTCTAAGGACTGAATTCGAAGGTTTCAGAGATGAAATCCTTAACGGGCAAGGAGAAATAGTAACTATGAGCGAAGGAGCCCAAGCAGTAAAACATGCTGAATCGGTCCTTCATTCATCTGCATCCGGATCAACAATAACGTTGGAGGACCTATGACGACATGTGTTATAGGTCTTGGGAAGATTGGTCTCCCATTAGCAGTTCAGATTTCCAGGAAAGGTGAGAAAGTTATAGGTGCAGACATTAACGACGACGTTGTCTCGCTTGTCAATCAAGGGAAGGCTCCATTCCCAGGTGAAAAGAACCTTGACACATTTTTATTAGAAGTTATTGGAAAAGGAACCCTTTCTGCAACGACGGATACCACCGCAGCAGTAAGCCAATCTGAGACGGTAATCGTAGTTGTGCCGGTTATCGTCGATGAAAACGCCAGTCCAAACTTTTCCAGTATTGATTCAGCCACATTAGCTCTCGCAAGAGGAATCCAACCTGGCGCTCTTGTCTGTTACGAAACAACACTGCCGATAGGGACAACGCGGAACAGGTTCGCTGAGATTATCCAAAAAGAATCAGGTATGAAATGCGGCGAGCAGATTTTCATCGCCTACAGCCCAGAACGTGTTTTTAGCGGAAGGATCTTTGCTGACCTTCGTAAATATCCAAAACTTGTAGGCGGATTAGACCCGAATTCAACTAAAGAAGCAATTAATTTCTACAAAAGAGTATTAGATTTTGATGAACGCGCTGACCTTGACCACCCAAATGGAGTCTGGGACCTCGGAAGTGCCGAAGCAGCTGAAATGGCGAAACTAGTTGAAACAACTTATCGAAATGTGAATATTGCTCTTGCAAATGAATTTGCCCTTCATGCTGAATCTATCGGAATAGATATAGCCCCAGTAATTGAGGCATCTAATAGCCAGCCTTTCAGCCATGTTCATCAGCCTGGCATAGCTGTCGGCGGGCATTGCATACCCGTTTATCCAAAATTTTACTTATCAACGCATCACGATGCTTCAATACCTGCTGCCTCAATCACTGTAAACGAATCAATGCCGCGCAAAGCCGTTGTTGCCCTGAATCAGGTGCTTACCGATGGCCTTAAAGGTAGAAGAGTTGCAATTCTAGGGGCAGCTTACCGAGGCAATGTTAAGGAAACTGCTTTTTCAGGTGTCTTTGCCTTAGTAGAAGAAATAGAAAACTTCGGTGGCATACCTCTAGTGCATGACCCCCTATATTCCAAAAAAGAACTTGCTGAATTTGATTTCACCAGATTCGAACTTGGTGATCCTTGTGATGCCGCTATTATCCAAGCCGACCATGATTTGTACACCACTCTCTCACCAACTGACCTTCCCGGGGCAGAAATAATTTATGATGGGAGAAGAATCTTAAATGACGAGCAAATCAGCCCAATCCCTGTCATCAGATTAGGGTCAAGGGTTAAATGAAAATCTTAAGCGTGGTTGGTGCACGACCACAATTCGTTAAATTAGGACCAGTACATCGGTCCATTACTAAAAATGGTTTACACCATCTAATAGTTCATACCGGTCAACACTATGACGACATAATGTCAAAAGTTTTTTTTGATGAATTAGAAATACCCTTACCCGATGTTAATTTGGGCGCTGGATCCGGTTTGCACGGCGAACAGACCGCAAGAATGCTCGAAGGTTTAGAAAAATATTTTATAGATTCCAAGCCAGATTGGGTATTAACCTACGGTGATACAAATTCAACATTAGCCGCGGCATTAGCGGCTTCAAAACTAAAGATCCCTATGGCTCATGTTGAAGCTGGGCTTCGTTCTTTCAATAAATCAATGCCTGAAGAAATAAACCGCATAATCACCGATCATTGCTCCGATCTTCTTCTTGCACCCACGACTACGGCTATGACTCAGCTCTCCAGTGAAGGACTTGCTGAGAACTCCGTGTTAGTCGGAGATGTAATGGTAGATAGTCTACTTTTCATCCTAAAGACCTTAGAAAGCCCCTTTAGCGGAATAGGTCCTGAGCTAGAATTTCCTAAAGATTTTATTCTTGCGACAATCCACAGAGCAGAGAATACAGATTCCAAAGAAAGACTACAGTCAATTGTTGCTGCGTTAAGTTCAAGCTCTATACCTGTAATAATTCCAGCCCACCCAAGACTTACGAACCGTTGCTCATCTTTCGGCATTGAGTTAACAACTGGAAATCTTCAGAGCATCAATCCGCTCTCGTACCGAGACCTTATCCAAACAGTCCAAAATGCTCGCTCAATTATTACTGATTCAGGAGGCTTACAAAAAGAGGCTTTTCTTCTAGATAAGCCATGCACAACTATTAGAGGTGAAACCGAGTGGATAGAAACTCTTGAGGACGGTTGGAATATTCTGCTTCCAGATCTAGATGGGTTAATTGATGTTGCTTTGCGGCAAGCCCCCTCAAAAGAAAAATCCCAACCATACGGAGATGGCACCGCATCTGAAAAGATCGTAAATGCCTTAACCAGTCTCAATTAGAATTATTAAGGTTTTACGTTCAATCCTTGACCTTGCATTGCAGATAAGGAATCATGGTTGTAGGCGGAAACCTAAATTATTAAAGATTTTTATATCTGGAGAAAACCTAATCAAATGAGACTTCGCCTCGCAACACTTATTTCCATCTTGAGCATGCTCACTTTGGGCATTATCCCCGCTCATGCTGATAATGAACTAATCATTACAATTGAGGGTCAAGGTTGGGGGCACGGCGTTGGAATGAGCCAATACGGAGCTTACGGTCGAGCATTGCCAACCGAATTAGGTGGAGGGGATCAAACCTCTACACAAATTCTTAACTTTTACTATCCGTCTGCTGCTGTGACCACCACTACTCTGCCACAAGATTTAAAAGTACATATATTCAGTGGGCTTGGGGCTACTGTTACGACGTCAGGTGCCACTGATCTCAAGGATAGCAGTGGAAACATTTTTGCATCCCTTGCTGGAGCGGAGACGCTAACTGTTGAATATGGCACCAATGCCTTCACCATCATCACAGCCAATGGGGATGATCTCTGCACGGAAGATGACGAAGGAGCAACCATCCAGCATTGTGACACAGAGCCCATCTCAATTGACCTTGTTGAAGGAGAACCAGTTTCTACAGACGTTATTTCCCAATTCACAGATATCGGGACATCAGGGAATAGTTACCAATGGGGATCTTTAACCTTCCGAGAACGGCAACATGACGGCGGCGGTATTTACGTGATGCTAGAGAATCTCCCTATGGATAAGTATCTGTATGGCCTAGCAGAAGTACCAGCTAGCTGGCCAGATGCTGCGCTTGAAGCACAGGCAATAGCCGGAAGAACTTACGCTTACCAGAGGATTGAAAGCAGGCGTTCTAATGGATCATGGACCGTACCATGGGATCTTTATTCAACAGTTAACGATCAGCACTATACGGGTTACCCAAACGAAACTGGGCCGTATTCTAGCAAGTGGCAAACTGCAGTAGACGCTACAAACGACACTGTTCTTCTAGTAAATAATTCACCTATCACTGCATATTATGGTTCCTCAAATGGAGGTTATACCGCGGCAGGTGCATACGTATACTGCTCTACCTCCAACCACCCCTGTACCGATATTCCATATCTTCCTGCTCAAGAAGATTCTTTTGACCATATTGGTAATCCATACGCTACTTGGACACGAAATTACACCGGCGAAGAGCTTGGAAGATGGGTTGCTGATTCATCTCTAGGCTCAATTGGCACTGTTACCGGTATCCGGCTTTCAGGTGATCGTGGGCTCTCAGGTCGAACCGACCATGTCGATATCACCATTATTGGTTCAACCGGAACGGTTACGACCGAGGGTGACTCATTCATGTATCTCGTTAACAACGGATTATCTGATGAAGATAGACCGCGAACAGAACAAATCCTCTCAACTCTCTATTTCTTCCCTAATTTTGCTCTTTCTGATAAAAGAATTCATCAGGATTACGCTAACTTCTTACCACCCGGGTGGATCGGAGCAGAAACAAACGATAGGTTCGGGTCATCTTTCTTCGAAGCTGACTTTAATGGGGACCAAGCAACAGATTTTGTTATCGGCGCTTCTGGTGAAAGCA
>JAYYZG010000078.1:0-6105 GCA_036687775.1 Actinomycetota bacterium | reverse complement strand
GCGTAACCATTGCAATCATCATAAGTATTTCAAGCACGATCAGTTGCAGGAATAACCCAATAGTTTTACCAATGAATAGAGAGAGTGATGAGATTGGTGACAACAGTAAACGGTCCTGCGCAGAGTCAGCGTTCTCTATATCTACTGCTCTTTGTATCGCAAGGATAGCGACGAGAAGAATAGATACCCAGAAAAGCCCAGGTCCTGTATCGCGAAGAGTTTCTGTGTCAGCATCAAGAGCGAATCCGAATAACACAAGGATAAGAAGGGTGTATGGGGCTATTTGATTCGTTATTATTCTGGATCGAATCTCTATACGTAGATCTTTTCGGGCGATCAGCCATGCGTCACGAAGCATTATGAGATCCCCCCTGTTCTTTCCCCGTATCGTTTACAACTGCTCCGCCTGCAACTTCAATAATCCGTGTTTGACTCTCACCAACCTTGTCTATCTCATGTGATGCAACCATGACGGTTGCCCCAGATTTAACTGCCTGGAGAATCAAAGAGTCAACTATTTCTTTCCCTTCCGAATCTAAAGCTGCATGTGGTTCATCAAGTAGCCAAAGACTAGGGCGTTGAACTACCAGTGTCGCCAAAGAAACTCGTCGACGTTGGCCTTCTGAAAGGTTCCTAACGCAAACGCTTTCTAAACGGCCATCTAGACCAAGAAGGTTGACTGCACTTATGACATCTGCCGCAGATGCGTTAGCTACTTGTGCCCAAAATTGCATATTTTCTTTGACTGTAAGGTCCGGATATAAACCCGTTTTGTGACCAAGCATCCCTACATGTGGCCGGATTGACGTTCGTTCTGTAGCAATGTCAAAACCAAGTATGGACCCTTTCCCTTGTTTCAACGGAAGAAGCCCTGCACAAAGTCGAAGAAGAGTTGATTTCCCAGCACCATTAGGACCTTTAACGATAATTATTTCACCTTTTGAAGCGGTCATTGTGATGTCGGTTAATGCAGGAAATCGCCCAAGCAACACCATGCTGCCTTGGAGATCAATAACTGGTGTCATGAGAAATCCTAAATTGTCTTTGTTCTTAATTAAAATCTAGTAGGAGGAACGTATTTCTAACGATTCCTGACTAGATAGCTTCTACAAGAAAGCAAAAAAAGGTCAATTTGAAGTGATCTATCATTCTTTTCGCTAACGTCATCTGAGATGCTTCTTTCACGAATCTTTCAAAAACTCGGGCAGAGCCTAGTTGCCATAGGTGCCTTGACCCTGCTTTTCGTTGCCTATCAACTTTGGGGGACAGGGTTTTTGACTGATCGTTATCAAGATGACCTGAAAGAAGATTTTGAAGAACTTGTCGAAATCGTTGAAGAAACGAATGCCGACTTGGATGGGACAGAAGAGAACAGCGATGAAGAAATTGCATTTTCCGAATTCCTCTGGCGTTCGGAAGGTGAAGCAATCGCACAGTTAGTAATTCCTAAAATGAATCTCACTCAAACGGTTGTTTCGGGGGTCTCTTCTGAATCACTTAGGAGAGGGCCGGGTCATTACCAGAATACTCCCATGCCCGGAATGCCTGGTAATGCTTCAATAGCGGGACACCGGACGACTTGGGGGGCACCATTTAGTAGGATTGATGAGCTTGAACCTGGTGATGAGATCAATATTCAAACAATTCAGGGGAGTTTCACATACAAGGTAGTTGAGCAGGCTGGAGGGCGTGGCAATTTTATTGTGAGCCCCCAGCGACTTGATGTCCTTGGGCAGAACTACGAAGAGTACCCTAATAGGCTCACCCTGATTTCTTGCCACCCTAAATTAACTGCACGAAATCGGATCATTGTTGTAGCGGAACTCGTTGGAGAACCTGCTGAATACTTCCAAAGGCCTGACACGGCATCTCAACCAGGGTTTTTCTTCGCATTTGCTCCGGAAGCCTTTGGTAGCGAAGCAACCAATGATGGGACCGGTAACGATGCTCAAAATGCTTCAACGGCAACGACCACAGTCGAAGAAACTGAAACAGTCAACATAAATGAATCCGTCGAGACCGATGCTGAAAGACCAACCCCAACTCCCACCGCAATTCCTTCAGATAGCAGCTCAGAGAATGAAATTAGCCCTGCAAGAACATCGAGCCTTCCAACGCGCGCGACAAGTTTTGGTGAAGGCTTAGACGGTGATAGATCAGCGATTCTTCCATCAATCACTTGGGGGGTTGCGCTTTTAGTATTAATGATGTCCTCTAATTTTGTTGCAAACCGCTGGAGAAAATGGCCAACTTACTTACTCGCATCCATCCCGTTCTTAGTTGTAATGAGCATCTGGTTCTTTAATCTTGACCGAGCGTTACCGAGTTATTAGAAACTGGTTCTATGGTTGATACGGTATGAAACAATTCCTATAAAGTTTGATTCCCAATGACCTCTATTTTCAATAATTCAAAAAGTGGAAGCAGAAGCAGTTTCTTCCTCTCTTGCGTGAAAAATTTTATAGGAATGAGTTTAACTTTTCTGTTGCTTTCGTGTGCACTCACTGCATGCTCTTCGGAAGAAGAAGAGGTCAACGAGTTTACCCCCGGAATTATCCCAGGTGCGCTAGCAAAGATAGGAAGTGTGGATTCTTTAGTCCTTGAGGGGAAAATCGTAACGTTTCTCTATGAACTCAGTTCCGAAGATTGTTTTAACGAATACAGGCTAGTAGATGACCGAACGGGCGACATAAGTGATTTAACGACAATTGTGGACTGCCGACGCCCTCACGATGCTGAAATCTACGGGGAACATGTTCATCCTGCTGATGCCGGCGAACCCTATCCGGGAAGAACAGAAATCGAACGGTGGGCTTCCATAAAATGCTTTGAAGGATTCAAGGATTTCGTTGGATCTGATTATGTTCTATCCGAACTTGAGATTGGTTCGATACCTCCCCAACGCGAGGATTGGGAGATCGGGCTGTACAGGACAGCAGCCTGCTACGTTTATGCGCCTGGAAGTCAGCTATCTGGATCTATGAGGGGAAGCGGAATCTAGCTATGAATAAAGACTTCCCTAAAAAATCTAACGCTGATCAAGATTTGCTAGAGCAAAGGCACCGTGTTTCGAAATTTGTAAAATTAGGAAAGAGAGCTGGATATTCACTTTGGTTAGTAGCGATTTGTTTGTTCTTTATTCTCTTCTTTACAGATTTTGATGGTCCCTTTGTCGCTGTATTACTCACCTGCCTTATTTCAGGTTGTGTAGTTCTTTTACCATCTATTGTTCTCTCTTACGCAGTACGGGCAGCAGAGCGCGAAGACAGACAAGCAAAAACACACTGAACCTACTTTATGGTTTCTCAATCTCAGAGAAACAGCGTTCAGGTTACTGGAGAGATATCAATTGGTGATTCGGGAATGTTTCCTTTGATAATCTCTGGGAGAAACTCGCGTAGCCTTTGAGGCAACGTTGCTTCTTCTGAGTCAAGCAGTTCATCAATAGACCACCATCTTCCATCTTCAAATGCCGCAGCCTCTAACGCTTCTAGCCCTTTGGGATCCCATTCACCCGACGTTGATGAATAAGCGATGTGGATTCTCTCATCAGATTTAAAATGGTACATAGCAAAATCGAACTCAACATATTGCGTCCATATACAAGGGCCAACTTCAACATCAGCAAATCCACACTCTTCATACAGCTCTCTTCTGGCCGCATCTTCACTCTGCTCCCCTGGTTCCATTCCCCCACCAGGTATTTCCCACCAGGTTCCATTCTCGGGTCTCATGGGATCTGAACCTTTCATTAGAAAAATCCGAGACGAGGAATCGAGCACGACAACTCTTGCTGCAGGTCGACGAAGGCTCCAGTTCATTAGTTCTTTGGAAGTTCTATAAATGGAGTTTCTTTTGGGTGACCAGGTTCTTTAGGTAAGCCAAGGACCCGTTCTCCAATAATATTTCGTTGGACTTGATCAGTGCCTCCATAAATTGATGGGGCTGGTGAAAACATTGTGACTTCGTTAACCCAACTTCCATGCGCCACTTCCGAAGCAGCCAACATTCCATCTGCACCTATAACTTTATTTCCAACCTCACGAAATTGGCGATATAACTCGCTCATCATCAACTTTCCTATATTCCCCTCAGCACCAGTTCTGTTTGCATTTGTTTTCGCACGTACCATATTTAAACGATTTACTTCAACGAGAGTATGTAGTTTCATCATCTCATCACGGATAACTGGATTCTTATCTTGTCCGAGTTTGCGCGCTAACTCAAGTAACTGCTCAAGCAGTCGAGGCCCAATTACAGGTGTTCCACCCCGCCCATTTGATCGGCTACTCGAAACGAAATCCCCAACTCTTCTTTGCAATTGTCCGGCAATAGATCCAGGCATAGTAGTTGGAACTGGAATAGTTCCGCTTCCCAGGTGAGACCTTTCAAACATCAAGGTGGAATTAGCTACCCGCCACCCGTTTGACTTCCCTCCAATAAGAGAATCATCAGGAACACGACCTTCTGTGATAAATACTTCATTGAAAAGAGCTCTTCCTGTCATTTCGGTAAGAGGTCTTACGTCCACGCCTTTCTGTTTCATACTGAAAGCAAAATAGGAGATTCCTTGATGTTTGGGTAGGTCTGGGTCGGTTCGGGCAATAAGCATTCCCATGTCTGCTATTTGACCACCGGAGGTCCATACCTTCTGACCATTAATTACCCACTCATCGCCATCTTGTTCCGCTTTGCATTGCAACCCAGCTAGATCTGAACCTGCGCCTGGTTCAGAGAAAAGTTGACACCATGCGTGCTGTCCATTCAAAATTTTAGGAACGAAAGTTTCTATTTGTTCTTTCGTCCCATGTGCCGCGATCGTTGGGGCAGCCAGCATCATGCCTAACCCAGTAGGTGGCCCCAATACATTTTTCTCAGCGATAACGCGTAGAGCTGTATGATTTAATGCCCTGCTCCATCCACGGCCTCCAGCTTCTTCAGGAAGCATCGTATGGGAAAGTCTGGCATCAGCCATCAGTTGCCACCATTCAGCGACAGTTAGATCAGGATTCCAGTTTTGATCAATCCAGTCTGAGACTTCATTTGTAACTTCAGATTCACTTATTTCTTTCACAACATCTCCTGAACGCTTAAATCCCTATATTGATATCTTATCGCCAGCTATTCCCATTCTTTAAACTCGCGTTAGAGCGGGTATCACTGGCGTTTAGTAATAACTTTAATAGCTGCGCCTTATTTTTGGTTGAGAACATTAGCGCCGTAAATTTTTTTAAGCGACTCCTCGGTGATGATCTCAGTAGGGTTACCAGAGCGCGCTATATCCCCATTAACAAAAAGTGCCATTGACGTTCCATATTGAGAGGCAAGAGTTAGGTCATGAAAAGCACTTAGAATCGTAAGTCCTAGGTTTTTCCGTTGCAGATCAACTAATTCAAGGACTTCTTGTTGATGCCCGAGATCAAGCGCTGTCGTTGGTTCATCCAAGAGGAGCAGTTTGGGCTGTTGGACGAGAGCACGAGCAATTATGACTCTCTGACGCTCACCTCCTGACATTTCAGTTACGAACCTATTAGCAACTTTGCCAAGAGCTAGATCTGATATGACAGATGCGGCTAGATTGACATCCTCTTTGGTCGGCTGGTACCCACGCCCTAAATAAGGGGTCCTTCCGAGAAGAACGTAATCTAGAACACGCACCCTTGGGGGAATAATAGGGGTTTGGGGAACAATCGAGATGATCTGTGCGCGCATCCGAGGAGCTAAGCTTTTGAGCTCTTCCCCCTGAAAACGTATAGACCCTTGGGATTCCACTAAGCCCGCTATTGCTCGAAGGAAACTTGATTTTCCCGAACCATTTGGACCAATTATTGAAAGCCATTCTCCAGCTTCAACGCTAATACTTACTGAATCAACAACTTTCTTATCGCCGAGTTCAACCGTTATTGAATCTATATCAAGACCGTTAGGAATTTTTGTCTCTTTAGATAATTCCATCTGACCTCCTTAGAACGAATAGGAAAAAGGGGGCACCAAAAAATGCTGTAACGACACCGATGGGGAGTTCTGCTGGCGACTGTAGCGTTCGTGCAAGAAGGTCCGTTAAGACCAGAAAAGAAGCCCCAATTATTAACGACAACGGAACAA
>JAYYZG010000077.1:0-26605 GCA_036687775.1 Actinomycetota bacterium | reverse complement strand
GCCACACCCGTACCCATTCCGAACACGGAAGTTAAGACCACCAGCGCCGATGGTACTTGGGACGAGTGTCCCCGGGAGAGTAGGTCGCCGCCGGATTTCGAAACAAAGCAGCGGATCCAATGGGTCCGCTGCTTTATTTTTAGCAGATGCCTAATGGTTTCCGTAAATGGGCTGTAGGATTTACCCGCTATGGCTCCTTCTAAGAAATCCGATAAATTTTCCTCATCAAAGGATATGAGAAGCTCTTCGGGTGGTCGACCAAAAGAAAAAAAAGCACCTGGCGGAGCTCCGAGGAAATATAAAAAAACCAAGTCAGAACATAAGGAAAAAGAGCAACTGGACCCGATTCCAGGAAATAAAGAATGGGGTGGTTTAGCGAGAAAAGGAGTTCTAAGAGTTCGACATGATGATCAAAGAGCAGAAGAAGAACGACTGCATGCTCCTATTGAAGAAATAATCGAAGAAGTAGATCCAGAAATAGAACTTTTGCGTGAAGAGAGAGCGAAAAGAAAAGAAGAAAGATTTCAAAGGCAAGAGGAATTGCGTGCCGAAGCTAGAGCTGCTCTAGAACGAGCAAATTCGAGAAAAAAAAGTAAACCTAAAACGGATGGTTCTAAACCAGCTTTAAAAAGAAAGCCACTATCAAACAGGCGTAATACAAATAATGATTTGCAAGCTAAATTGCGGAAAGCCCTTGGGGCTTCAGACGCCAAAAAAGCTTTTAAAAAATTAAATGAAGCCGATTCTGATTTTGCACAGGAGCGTTTTGCCGACGCACAACGAAAAATTAACCCTCTGTTAAAGTCAGCTAAAAATATTGCAGAAATTCACGAGTTGCACGGTCTTATTCAATACCGGCTTGGAAAATATGACAAAGCAGCATTCGCCCTTGAACAATTTCGAACTTTAGCAAATTCAACAGAACGACACCCGATTCTTATGGACTGTTATCGTAGTGAACAACGTTGGGCGGATATAGCTTATCTGTGGTCAGAATTAGCTGAAGTTTCCCCATCGGCTGCGATAGTAACTGAAGGAAGGATCGTATACTCTGGCGCATATGCTGACCAAGGGGATCTGAAAAACGCTGTGAAGATGTTGGAAAAAGGTTGGAAACTTCCTTCGCGACCAAAGGAGCACCACTTAAGAAGAGCTTACGCACTCGCTGACTTATATGATCGAGCTGGAACGGCGCCTAAAGCTAGGGAACTTTTCCGGTGGATAGTTCAAACAACAGGTACTTACGTAGATGCGAAAGAACGTCTTAAACAATTAACGTAATGGTTCAGGTGTTTGAAGCCTCAAAAATACTCTGCACCGAATTGTCAAGCAGTGAGTCGAATGCATCTTGATCCTGTTGAGCGCTAAGTCCTTCAGTCAATGCTCTAGAAAAACTCGCTACAACACCTTGATTTCTTGACATCCTATCGTTCGCTTCAATGCGTGAATAGCCACCTGAAAGTGCGACAACTCTAAGAATTTTCTTATGGTTGACAAGTGCTTCGTAAAAATTATCCTCTTCTGGCAAAGTTAATTTAAGCATTACTGATTGCCCTTCAGGCAGTTCTGAAAGGTTCCTTTCAATTGCTGCACGCATAAGGGTTTCACATTCTGATTTTTCTGGACTATGAATATCTACTTCAGGCTCAATTATTGGCATTAAACCAGTGGCTATGATCTGTTGTCCTATCAAAAACTGTTGGTCCACTATTGCATTAATTCCATCACTATTAGCGAGTTTGATAACAGAGCGCATTTTCGTTCCGAATATATTTTTCGAGTTAGCCCTTTCTAAAATGGCATCAAGTCCAGGAATTGGTTTCATCATCTGAACGCCATGATTCTCATCTTCGAGACCTTTATCAACCTTAAGAAATGGGACAACTTCTTTGACCTGCCATAGATACTCAGCTGTATCAAGACCTTCCACCGAGCGGTCCATCGTGTCTTCAAAAAGTATTGCACCAAGGATCCGATTTCCAGAGAAACTTTTACTTGTCATGATCCTAGTTCTCATCTGATGGATCAGATTAAACATTTCTTCATCAGTTGAATAGTCGGTTTCTTCAACACCATATGCTTTTAATGCTTTTGGAGTGCTTCCACCACTTTGATCAAGGGCAGCGATGAATCCCGATCCATTTTGAATCTTGTCTAACTGTTGGCTCTTCATGAAAAAATCCGTTCTTATTATGTCGACCAATTCAGATTAGACCATAGAGAACCAGCGTGCCTCACAGAAGGATCGGTGAGAAATAAGTCACACCTACTTCTTTATGTGGGTCAGTCCGAATGGGTTATTATACGGCTATCGTCAACTTCGTTAGGTAATGCGAAGGAATCAAGGGGGATTCCGTGACAGATACTATTTCACAGCCAGAGATAAGAGAAGTAAGTCGAATTGTTGTCCGTTTCGCAGGGGATTCTGGCGACGGAATGCAACTTACAGGTGAACGTTTTACTAGTGCTAGCGCACTTTTCGGAAATGACCTTGCAACACTTCCTGAATTTCCAGCAGAAATAAGAGCCCCACAAGGGACCCTTGCAGGTGTGTCTGCATTTCAAGTTCAGGTATCTGATCATGACATCACTACGCCTGGCGATGCCCCAAATGTTTTAGTAGCAATGAATCCTGCTGCTCTTAAAAAGGAATTATCTAAACTCGAAGATGCGGGAACGATAATTGTTAACCGAGATACCTTTGAGGAGCGAAACCTGAAAAAAGCAGGGTACGAAGAAAATCCGCTTGAGACTGGTGAACTCTCTGGATACACGCTTTTCGAGGTGCCGATGACTTCGCTTACCAAAGAAGTCTGTAAAGAAATTGAAGGAATTAAACCTCGTGATGCTGAACGGTCAAAAAATTTCTTCGCACTTGGACTAGTTTCATGGTTATATCAACGACCACTTGAGCCAACTTTAGACTGGATAGAAAAGAAATTTGGTAAGACGCCTCCAGTGGTAGCTGCGAATAACGCGGCATTTAAAGCCGGCCATGCGTATGGTGAAACCACTGAGGCGTTTGATTACACTTATGAAGTCAAGCCAGCATCTCTGGGTTCTGGGGAGTACACAAACATTAATGGTAATACTGCTTTGTCATGGGGTCTTGTGGCAGCTGGTAAATTATCGCAAAGACCTATTTTCTTAGGGTCATACCCAATAACACCTGCCTCAGACATACTGCATGAATTAGCAAAACATAAAAATTTTGGAGTTCAAACATTTCAAGCAGAAGATGAGATAGCAGCAGTTGCTTCAGCTATCGGCGCATCATTTGGTGGAGATTTAGCATTGACTACAACAAGTGGACCTGGGGTAGCGCTTAAAGGTGAGGCTATCGGGTTGGCATTTAATCTTGAATTACCTCTTGTTATTATAGATATCCAACGTGGTGGACCTTCAACGGGGCTTCCAACGAAAACAGAAGCTTCAGACCTTTTGATGGCAATGTATGGACGACATGGAGAATCACCTATACCTGTCATCGCCCCATATAGCCCTGGGCATTGTTTCTATGTTGCAATTGAAGCTTGTCGACTCGCTTTGAAATACCGAACTCCAGTGATGCTGCTTTCTGATGGTTACCTAGCAAATGGTTCAGAGCCTTGGAAACTTCCTGATGTTGATTCATTGCCTGATATCACAACAACTTTTACAACTGAAACTAACCATGTTGACGAAGATGGAAATTCTCATTTCTGGCCCTATAAACGCGATCCTGAGACTCTAGCTCGTGCTTGGGCAATTCCAGGAACTCCAGAGCTGATGCATAGAATAGGCGGAATAGAAAAGGAAGATGGGACTGGAAATATTTCGTATGATCCTAGCAATCACCAAAAAATGACCGATATTCGCCAAGCAAAAGTTGATAATATTGCTAACGACATGCCACCAACCTGGGTAGAGGGAGACTTGGACGCAGATGTTCTTCTCATCGGTTGGGGATCTACTTGGGGTGCAATAGCTAGCGCAGTGAAGCAGGTACGTTCAGAAGGGCATAAGGTCGCACACGCTCATTTGATCCACATAAATCCTTTCCCAAGGGATCTCGGTGAGGTCTTATCTCAGTTTAAAACTGTTATTTGTCCAGAAATGAATATGGGCCAACTTTCTCGGCTTCTCCGTGCAGAGTATCTCGTAGATATCGAATCGCTAAATAAAGTTCAAGGGCAACCCTTCACAACAGCTGAGCTTCATGAAAGAATTTTAGAAGCTCTCGGAAAGAAATAAGAGATCATATGACTGATACAGCTCCTGCACCTACAACGACTAAAGCTGACTGGACAAGTGACCAAGAGCCGCGATGGTGCCCAGGGTGTGGCGATTACTCTGTCTTAACAGCAATGCAACTTATGCTTCCTGAACTTGATGGACGCCCAGAAGATACAGTTTTTATTTCTGGAATTGGATGTGCGGCAAGATTTCCTTATTACATGAATACGTACGGTATGCATTCGATACATGGCAGGGCTCCAGCAGTTGCAACTGGACTTGCAATTTCTCGACCAGAACTTGATGTATGGGTGATAGGCGGCGATGGAGACATGCTTTCTATTGGAGGAAACCACCTTATCCATGCGATGAGACGAAATATAGATTTTACAATTCTTCTCTTTAACAACCAGATATACGGATTAACGAAAGGTCAGTATTCTCCGACAAGTGAAGTTGGAAAGATCACGAAATCAACGCCGATGGGTTCTATCGACCAACCGTTCAATGCTACAAGCATTGCTTTGGGAGCTGAAGCTACATTCGTTGCGCGAACACACGATATGGACCGTAAGCACATGCAAGAAACATTCAAGCGAGCTCACGCGCATAAATGGTCGTCACTTGTCGAAATTTACCAAAATTGCAATGTATTTAATGACGGGGCTTTCGGGGCTATTACCAAAAAAGATAAACGAGATTCTATGTTGATCCAATTAACGGACGGTGAACCGATCCGCTTCGGGGTAGACAACGAATTCGGAGTTATTTCTGACCAGTCGGGAAATGCTCAGATAGTAAAAGTTGATGATGTCGGAGAATCCGCACTTATCGTCCATGATGAAAATTCTGAAAATCCTAGTATGGCTTTCGCTCTTTCTAGATTGGCAAGTGGCCCTTATGAGCCAACTCCTATGGGAGTTTTTCGAGAGGTCAAGCGACCAGAATATGGAAAAGTCCTAAATCAACAAAGTGCAGTTGCGAAAGAACAGAATGGCGATGGTGACCTTCATGAACTCCTTCGGTCTCAGCCCACATGGCTAGTTGAGTAACGGGTAACATAGACCCATCGCACGCGTAAAACTAGATACTGAACTTCTTCGAAGAAATATTATTTCGGAATTGGTTGAAGCTATTCCACTGATCAATTCCAAGCGGGTCAAAGTAAACGGAAGTTTCGCTTTGAAAAGCAGTCAGCTAGTTCTCCAGTCTGACAGCATCGAAATTGAAAAAGAACCCCAAAAATATGTGAGCAGAGGAGGGGACAAGCTTGAATATGCATTACATGCGTTCAACCTTTCCCCTTTTGATCAAAGCTGCATTGATGTTGGATCATCAACCGGTGGTTTCTCCGATTGTTTACTACAAAACGGAGCTCGGGATCTTACATGTGTTGATGTAGGGTACGGGCTCCTGCATGAAAAAATAAAAGCAGATAAGAGAGTAACGAACTTTGAAAGAACAAATATTCGTAATGGAAGAACAGAAATTGGGAGAACAGACTTCACATTTCTTACCGCTGACCTTAGCTTTATTTCTCTCACAACTGTGATGCCAGAACTTATAAATCTATGCGAAACGAAAAGCCCAATTATCCTCTTGGTAAAACCTCAATTTGAAGCCACTAAAAAAGAAGCAAGTAAAACAAATGGGATTATCAGCGATCCCAATATTTGGTTTCGCACCCTTCAGGAAGTAACTAATAGCGCTAAAGAAGCTGGAGGGTATATTCAAGCTGCCACAACATCACCTATTCTCGGACGCTCCGGAAATAAAGAATTTTTCCTACTTTTTGAAACAGAAACCTCAGAGAATAAAGTTGATTTCTCCACCCTGTTTTAAACTGATCGCCTCGTATGGTGTCTAAAGAGATTCCGGAGCCTACCCTAGAAGACCTATGACCCGTTTCGTTGCTTATATCAATACACGGCGCCCAGAAGCGATCCAGCATGGAAAAGAACTTGTAGATTGGCTCGAAGACGCTAACCACGAATGCTTATTGCACTATGAATCAGCTGAAGCCATAGATCGCCCCGACCTTGCCATCGATGAATCAGAAATAAATTCCAATTGCAAACTTGCAATTGCACTCGGTGGTGACGGATCCGTCCTTAGAACTGTAAATGCAGTCGGGGAACATCAAGTACCAGTCCTCGGAATAAATTTTGGGCGTATGGGGTACTTGTCAGAAGTTGAACCAGAAATGTCACGTCAAAGAATAAGTCAATTCTTAGATGGCGACTATGAAATTCAATCTCGGATGCGACTTGAGGTACATGCTCAAGAAAAATCTGCGCCAATATTTGGCTTAAATGAAGTAGTCGTTGAAAAAATAGACCCGGGGAGAACAGTTAGGTTGTCCCTTGAAATCAATGGCGACTTTTTCACGTCGTATGCCACTGATGCTCTTATCGTCGCAACTCCCACAGGGTCAACAGCGTATTCTATGTCAGCACGCGGCCCTATTGTTGATCCTATGCATCAAGCGCTATTGCTCACTCCAGTAGCTCCTCATTCGTTATTTGACCGGGCACTTGTTCTCTCTAGAGATGACAAACTGAAGATTTCTGTTCTCCCAGATTGTGAAGCATCTTTCGCAGTGGATGGGAATGTCATTGAACAACTCGAAATAGGGGAAGAGATCAGATGTGCCGCCGCGAAGCATCCAGCTCAGCTAGTCTCTTTTGGTGGAAGTAATTTTCATCGAGCGCTTAAAGAAAAATTTGGTCTTTCTGACCGTTAACGAATTACATTTCGGGGCGACGTATGCCTGATGATAAATCGTTGATTATTTGTGCCAAAAAACTCCTTGAACTCCAAGTGACAAATTTGGGAGTGATAGAACACACTTCGGTCTTGTTCGGTTCAGGAATGACGGTGATTACTGGAGAGACTGGAGCTGGAAAGACACTGATAGTTACTGCTCTTCAATTGTTAACTGGACAACGCGCGGAATCTTCAATGGTTGGTCCGTTTGGCAAAGAAGCAAAGGTAGAAGCTAGATACCTATTAGGTGATGAAGAGACAATCATTACTCGAATAGTGCCTAAAGAAGGAAGATCAAGAGCGTATATAGACGGGTCTATGGCAACGGTAACCGCCTTAGCGGAAGTGACAAGTTCATTGATCGAGATACACGGGCAGCATGGACATACTGCCTTAGGAACAGCGAAAGAGCAGCGAAATGCATTAGATGCGTATGGGATGATCGATTTAAGCGAATTAACTGAATTACGGATGAAAGAGAAGAAACTTCATCAAGAATTACTTGAAGCAACCGGAAATACCAGTGACAATGCCGACCTTGATTACTTGCAATTTCAAGAAAAAGAAATCGCTGACGCAGGAATTGAAAATGTTGAAGAAGAAAACCGGCTCAAGGAAATAGAGAAACTACTTGCCGATGCTACTGGAAACCAGTTAGCGGCTTTGCGAATTTCTGAAGGGCTTAGTACAGGGGGAAGAATAGTAGAAGAGTTGAGTACCCTAGTTCACGAACTCAAGAATCGTGAAGCACTCTCTGAGCTAGAAGAAAGACTCAAAGAAGTACTTGAATTAATCTCACTCATTTCTACTGAGTCAAGGAATGTCGCTGAGCTCATAGATACTAGCCCTGAACGCTTAGCCGAAGTGCAAGAACGGAGATCGCAACTAACGGACTTACGAAGGAAATATGGGGAAACTATTGAAGCGGTATTGGCTAAACAACAAGAGTTGCAAGAACGAATCAAAGTTATAGAAGGAGCAGAAGGCCTGGCAGAAAATATTCGAATGGAGATCGTGAAAATATCAGAACAATTGGAAAAAGAAGAAATAAAAATTGCGAAAGCTAGAAAAAAAGTAGCTCCGAAAATATCGCAGGAAATTGAAGCGATTCTTCAGCAGTTATCTCTCCCAAATGCCAACGTCGAATTCAGTGTGGAAGGTACTGCTGGCGAAGATGTCCAACTTCTTGTTTCGTTAAATCGAGGTCAAGTTTTGCAACCAATCCAAAAAGCCGCATCAGGGGGTGAGCTTTCCCGAACAATGCTTGCTTTGCGACTAGTTCTATCAGCCGAACCAGCGACGATTGTATTTGATGAGGTTGACGCTGGCATCGGAGGAGAAACAGCTCATTCCATCGGTTCATCCCTAAAGAAACTTGCCTCAGATCGCCAAATACTTGTAGTCACGCATTTAGCGCAAGTAGCAGCATCCGCAGATAGCCAAATTCGGGTAACGAAAACTGACGGCGCTCAAAGAGTAGGAATTGAAGTGGAGATACTTAATGATGAACAACGTGTTATAGAGATATCGCGAATGCTCTCAGGTTCTCCCAACAGTGAAAATGCGAGAAAGCACGCAAAGGAACTCTTGGAAGAATTCGTCAAGTAATTAGTAAGATTTGAATAATCCAACGCGAGCACTTAACTCGCCGTTATGATGGAATCCCGTGACCAAGCATATTTTCGTTACGGGTGGAGTTGCTAGCTCCCTAGGCAAAGGAATTACTGCCTCCGCTCTTGGTCGACTTCTAAAATCACGAGGTTTGAAGGTCACGATGCAGAAACTTGACCCGTACCTGAATGTTGACCCTGGAACAATGAACCCCTATGAACACGGAGAAGTTTTTGTTACAGATGATGGTGGAGAAACAGATTTAGATCTTGGTCACTATGAGCGATTCATAGATGAGAATCTTTCCCGAGGTTCAAACGCGACAACCGGTTCAATCTATTCATCGGTGATTGCTGCAGAGCGTCGAGGAGATTATCTAGGAAAAACGGTTCAGGTAATTCCGCACATCACTGACGAAATAAAACAACGAATATTATCTTTATCTGAAGAAGCGGTTGACGTAGTGATTACTGAAATTGGTGGAACCGTGGGCGATATCGAAATCCTTCCCTTCCTTGAAGCTATCCGTCAATTCAGACTAGATATCGGAAGGGAAAACGTTTGTTACGTCCACGTTACTCTCGTCCCGTTTATCGGTCCTTCCGGTGAACAAAAAACGAAACCAACCCAGCACTCGGTAACGGAGTTGCGTAGTCGAGGTATACAACCTGATGCGATTGTCTGTCGAAGCGAACAACCGATTAATGACGACTTGAAAAGGAAAATCTCGAACCTTTGTGATGTCCCTCTCAAAGGAGTTGTTAACGCAGCTGATGCTGACTCCCTGTATGAAATACCCCTTGTCATTCATGATGAGGGATTGGATAACTTCCTTTGCGATATTTTGCAGATAAATGCTATTGAACCCGACTTGTCTCAATGGCGTTCCTTGGTGGAAAAAGTCAGATCCGCTTCAGGGACAGTCCGTGTTGGCCTCATAGGGAAATACGTCACCCTTATTGATGCGTACCTTTCTGTGGTGGAATCACTGAATCATGCGGGTATTCATGCCGGCACTAACGTTGAGATTGATTGGATACAAGCAGAAGATGTTGAAGGGCTACTCGCCGCAGGGAGATTAAAAGACCTTGACGGGATTGTAGTTCCTGGGGGATTCGGTGAACGAGGAATAGAGGGAAAAATAGCAGCTGTAGGATACGCACGAACAAATGAAATACCCTGCTTGGGTCTTTGCCTTGGCATGCAGGTGATGACAATTGAATATGCTAGAAATGTGCTCGGACTAGCAGGAGCCCACTCAACAGAATTTGATCCGATTACACCAAACCCAGTGATTGACCTCATGGAATCCCAACGAGAAGTAACCGATATGGGAGGAACAATGCGTTTGGGTGCCTACATTGCTGAATTGAAAGAAGGGTCCCAGGTAGCGAATGCTTATGGGAAAACCATAGTTTCAGAACGTCATCGTCATCGTTACGAGTTCAATCCGAAATTTAGACAAAGGTTTGATGAAAGCGAATTTGTCTGTTCAGGTGAAAGTCCAGACGGTCGGTTAGTGGAATTCATTGAACTTCCTTCACACCCATTCTGGGTAGGAACGCAAGCCCATCCGGAATTTAAGAGCCGCCCAGATAGACCCGCTCCTCTTTTCGCTGCTTTCATCTCTGCAGTTGCAACTCGAGCAGCAGGGAGAAATCCACAACTTATTGATCTAGATGAACCCTCCAAAATTCTTTAGCGCTTCCACAGGCGATAGAGAATCCGTTTCATTTGAGCAAATAGACGAAACGATTAAATATGAAGGGCAGGTTATATCAGTCGTTGAAGCTAACTTTCGAGGCCCTAACGGAGAGGAAGTCACCAGAGAGATAGCCCGACACCCTGGAGCTGTGTGCGTTGTCCCAATCGTTGAATCAGATATTGTCATGATCCGTCAATTTAGACCTTCTACAGATCAACACCTCTTGGAAATTCCAGCAGGCAAGCGTGACGTCGCAGATGAGCCACCAGACATCACAGCAAAAAGAGAATTGCAGGAAGAAGTAGGTCTTAAGGCAGGGAAAATGGTGTTACTTACGGAATTCTTCAACACACCTGGATTCTGTGATGAATACTCGTATTGTTACTTAGCTTTGGGCTGTGAACCTGTTCCAGATAACAGGCAAGGTCTTGAAGAGGAACTAATGACAGTTGAAAGAGTACCATTGTCAGAAGCCCGTACTCTGATTGCATCTGGGGAATTAATTGACGCCAAATCTATGCTGGGAATTTTGCTAACCTTGCAATACTTAGATGGATAAGAGTTCCGAAACACCCAATGACAATATCGATGACTTTCTGCTATGGCTGCGCGTGGAAAGAGGTAGGGCAGAATCGACGTTGGAGTCGTATAAACGAGATCTAACAAAATTTGAGCATTGGGTTGCAGTCCAGAAATTGTCAACTAGCACCGTAGAAGAATCCGATATCATAAAATTTCTGAGGAGTTTACAAGCTGAAGGTTTCGCCCAATCCACAGTTGCTCGAACGATGGTTTCGGTCCGATCTTTTTTTAAGTTTTTGGCAGTGGAAGGATTGCGGAATGATAATCCGACTGAATCTGTTGAACTTCCTCGTGTCGCTCGAGGGCTTCCAAAACCAATTAATGAATCAGAAGTCAATGCATTGCTTGCCTCCGTTGAAGGGGACAGTGCTGCTGCGCGACGTGATAAGGCGATTCTTGAGATTCTTTATGGAACGGGCGCACGTATTTCTGAAGTAGTTAATCTCTCACTAGGTGATATCGACTCCCACGAAGGGCTACTAAAACTTTTGGGTAAAGGGAATAAAGAACGGATAGTTCCATTAGGGAGTTACGCTATGCGTGCGCTGCTCCAGTGGTTAGAACCAGGGGGGCGTGGTCTCTTCGAACCTGAAAGGTGGGACAATAGAGATGACAGCGAAGCTGTCTACCTTAACCGCATAGGAGGCCGTCTAAGCCGGCAAGGGGGTTGGGGTATCGTTAAGAAGTACGGGGGTCTTGTCGGCTTAGGGTCAAGACTGTCTCCACATACTCTTCGGCACTGTTGTGCTACTCATATGCTTGAACATGGTGCAGATATTCGAACCGTGCAGGAATTACTTGGGCATGCCAGTATCACTACCACTCAGATATATACAAAAGTTTCACGTGAACAACTTGTGGAAGCCTATAGGTCAGCTCATCCCAGAGCATTGATATAAATAAGATATGGGACATTTCGGCTCTATCAACCACTTGATTAAAAGGTTTGTACACTCGTTGACTAAATTGAATAAAGACGATGAAGCAGAGTCAATCCTTTTCTCTGTGTTGAGCGAAAAAGAAAGACAGCTTTTCGAACAGCAAAGCACAACGGACCAGAAACATGGCTTTCGTTCGTCAAGACGTCTTGTCGAAATGGAAGGGCAGGGCGCTCACCCAGATCTTGTTATAGCCGCTGCGCTTCATGACGTAGGAAAAACGGAATCTCAACTTGGTGTGTTGGGACGAGTGGTTGCTACATGTGTTGCGACTTTATGCGGCTTAGGGAGAGTCCACGCTTGGGGCGATAAGCGAAGGGGCACAATGCTAAATAGGATTTCCATTTACGTAACACATCCTGAAATTGGGGCAAAAATGCTAGAAGAAGCTGGGAGCAATGAACTCGCTATTACTTGGGCTCGCGATCACCACAAAGCCCTAGAAGAGTCAGCAATTGAAGAGACACTTTTTGCGACACTCTCAAAAGCTGATAGAGCATGATTGAATACATTATTCGCAAAGTCGACAACGGACGGGTCGCTGACTTTATTGGACTTAATGATCATAAACTTCGGCAAAGGCGAGAAGAATCCGGTGGAGATATGTCCGGATTTTTTATTGGAGAAGGGGTAACGGTAATTGAAAGAGCTATTGAATCCGGGCATGCTCTATTGACACTCATAGTAAATGAACAATTCAAACTTTCCCAATTCAAAAACCTTCCCGATGGTCTAGAAGTTCTCCGGTGTGGGGGAGAAGTCCTTGAAGCTATTTCTGGCCGCCCTGATCTCAAAGACCCGATAGGGTCATTTCGACGACCGGTAATATCAAAGCTCACTTCGGTCATTGAGGGTGCGGAAATTCTTCTACTTACGGAAAGTGTTCACAACCCAACGAATATGGGCATGATCATGAGAAATGCGGCGGCTTTTGGTGTCGATGCGGTTTGTGTCGATTCATCTTCTTGTGATCCTTTGTACAGAAGAGCTGTCCGCGTCTCAATGGGTCAAGTGTTTTCTGTTCCACATGTGCGGGTAGATACAATTCCTGCGACGCTAGATTTTCTTCAGGCACATGGATTTCTGACTGTAGCTCTTACTCCAAACGGCAAAGCGGATGAACTCCGATCAGTACTGCAGCGTAATGCAGCCCCTATTGCATTAATCGTTGGTTCGGAAGGGCCGGGGCTGAGCGCGGAAACACTTGATTTAACGCAAGAGAAAGCTCGGATACCTATGAAAGAGAATGTGGACTCTCTTAATGTCGCTACTGCTGTCGCAGTGGCGTTATACGCAGTAAATGATTACCGAAGCAGCCTTCACGGTTGAAGCAGTCCAGAGTTCTGTTTCGCACGTGCCAAGGTTGTTGATGAAATTTCTTGAGCCTTTGACGCGCCAAGTTGAAGTAAGCGTTTGGTTTCGCCAGGATCTGCCTGCAATTCAAAAAATCGTTGTTGGATTGGTTCAAGCAAGTGGATCACAGCCTCGACAGTATCGTTCTTTAGTTCGCCGTAACTTTCGTATGAGTTTGCTAAAGATCCGGGATCAGTTGATGTCGCAGCTCCGAGGATTGAAAGAAGATTGGACACTCCAGGTTTTTCGGTATGGTCAAATCTGACTTCGGATTCGCTATCGGTAACGGCACGCTTGATTTTCTTTGCAATCGCATCTGAAGGTTCAAGAACTCCTATTGTTCCGCCAGGAGAAATCTCAGATTTTGACATTTTTCTATCCGGATGTTGTAAATCCATGATTCGCGCTCCCGCCGGAGGGATAACGTGTTCCGGGACAACAAAAGTATTCCCGAATCTGGAATTGAATCTTTCAGCGATATCGCGGGTAATTTCAATATGCTGGCGTTGGTCGTCTCCTACAGGAACTAAATCAGTGTCGTAGAGCAATATATCAGCAGCCTGCAAAGCAGGGTAGGTAAACAAACCGCCAGAGATAAATTCGTTCCGACCGGACTTGTCCTTAAAAGCTGTCATTCTGTTGAGTTCTCCGAAGCTGACGGTGCATTCCATGAGCCAAGCAAGCTGCGAGTGTTCGGGAACATGGCTTTGGATAAAAAGAATACAGTCTTGCGGATCAAGTCCAACAGCGATCAATAGCTGGGCGAGCTCAAGCGTGTTCTTCCGAAGCTCTTCAGGGTCTTTAGGTAGAGTCAAGGCATGTAAGTCAACTATGCAGTAAACGGCGTCATGGGATTCTTGGTGTTCCACCCAGTTCACTAGCGCGCCGAGAAGATTACCAAGATGAAGTTCTCCTGAGGGTTGAATCCCACTAAATACGCGAGCCATTGGGTCAAGGTTAGGTGATTCTGAGGAAAAAATGGGTTACCTTCAACTCAAAATTCCTCACTCCAGCAAGCTAAGATCTAGATATGGGGACGAACAGGCAGCCGCCGATTAACTACATTGAGCGAATAACTGTAACGTATGACGCCCTTGGGTATGAACAGTACCAATGGCGTGAGACTGATTCGCCAATTTCTTTTGCTAAGGGAATGAAACCAGTCTCGGAAAGCAAAATAGGGATGATCGCCACAGGTGGGGTCTATAGCAGTGGCCAAGTTGCGTTCCATTACAAGGATGACGCATCATACAGGGCAATATCTTCGTCAGTTGACACCTCGGAGCTTAGGGCAACACATTTTGCTTACGACCTAACCGGAGCTAGAAAAGATATCAACGTTGTTTTCCCTATTGAAGCAATGAGAATACTGGAAACGGAAGGGTATATAGGCTCTCTTGCTGATAATTTTCTTACATGCATGGGAGGGATTTATTCGCAACGTAGCGTTGAAGAAGAACTAGCTCCAAAGCTTGTAGAACGATGCTTGCAGGAAGAAGTCGAAGCAGTCCTTCTTGTTCCTGTCTGACCGGTATGTCATCAGACCGTGGGTCTGATAGCGCATCAACTTGAAAAAGCAGGGATCGCTACAACATCAATCTCGACGGCTAAAGATATTTCAGAATCTGTGCGGACACCAAGATCCGTTTTCCTGGACTTTCCGCAAGGCTACACGACAGGAAAAATTGGTGATCAAAAGCTCGCTATCGATATCGTGAAAGCCGCTCTGAACCTTATTGATACAGTAGAAGAGGAAACACTCATCACGCTTCCGTATAGGTGGGGAGATGATGACTCTTGGAAAGACGCGGTTTTCCAAATACCGGAAAGCGGATCCGGAGCAACTGATAACCGTTTAGAACGATCGGATCATCCTCAGTATCAAACGAGCCAAGATCGGGAATATGCAAAAGAAAAACACGGTGAAAAAGACTGCATGCTTTGTTCGGGAATTGACTATTAGCATGCTGTAGCACGAGCGGTCTTGTACGTAGCTAAGCAACGTCCCCTAGCTAAAGCATGGTTAACTAAAGGAAGTGAAGAAGCATTTACAATAGATGGATCTATCGCAAAAAAAGCGTAATCAAAGACAGTGAAAGCGAAAGAATTTGGCTGTAGGATGCGCTTCTCACCTGCATAAAGCATCTAAGGTATCCCCGTGACCTATGAAGTTGAAACTTCCGTTTTTAGCGGCCCATTTGACCTGCTTCTACACCTGATACTGCAAGATGAAGTTGACCTATATGAAATTTCTCTCGGTGGCATTATTGACGCGTACATCCAGGAAATTCAACGGATGGAAGATGTCAACCTGGCGGTCGCTACAGAATTTCTCCTTATCGCTGCAACCCTGATTGAACTCAAAAGTCGAAGGTTGCTCCCAGATACTTCCGATCTCGACTTGGAAGAAGAGTTAGCGCTATGGGAAGAACGCGATCTTCTGCTCGCTCGTCTTCTTGAATGCAAAACATTCAAAGATGCTTCGCATGCTTTAAAAGCCTTAACCTTAGATGCAGCTCTTTCATACCCTCGTTTGATGGGGATGGAGGAGCAGTTCATTGGGCTAATGCCAGACTTGCTCAAAGGAGTTACGGGGAGAGACGTGCATGAGGCATTCCTTAGAGCTACTGCGCCGAAGCCAAATCTAGATTTATTCCATGTCACCCCAGTGAAATTAACCGTCGCAGAAACTGTGGAATACCTAATTGAAGAATTACCGCAAATGGGGCGGGTGACTCTTCGTGAATTGACAGCAGGAGCTGTGGATCGAGTTGAGGTCGTAGTGTACTTCCTGTCTGTTCTTGAACTCTATAAGCAAGGGGTTATTGATCTTACCCAACTTGCAACCTTTGGAACATTAACAATTGAATGGCTTGGGGTGGATGGGGAAACAGACTTGATTCAAATAGATGCATACGAGGGTTAGATGGATAATTTACAAGAATACAAGAGAGCAATAGAAGCGGTTATTCTCGTTTCCGACCACCCAGTTGAGCCGACGTTGTTAGCGCAGTTGTTGGAAGTGCCGAAAACTACAATTGAGGAGATTTGTGAGGCGTTAGCCGAGGAATATGAAGAACAAGGACGAGGGTTTATTCTGGCTAATGTTGCTGGGGGATACCGATTCCAAACAGTCCCAGATATGGCACCCTATGTGGAAAGATTTGTCCTCGATGGTCAGGGTTCTCGCTTATCATCTGCTGCCCTTGAAACGCTTGCCATCGTCGCGTATAAACAACCAATTTCCCGCATGCAGGTTTCAGCCATCCGTGGTGTAAATGTTGAAGCTGTTATCCGGACTTTACAACAACGAGGGTATATCGGGGAGGTTGGGAAAGACCCCGGACCAGGGAATGCTATTTTATTTGGAACGACATCTCTTTTTCTTGAAAGGCTTGGCCTCAACGCCCTTACCGACCTTCCGCCACTCGCTGATTTTGTGCCTGGGGCTGATGTTGTTGAAGCACTAGAAGGCGGCTTACGACCAGAAGGGTTTGAAGACCGGACTACGATGATGGCCGGCGAGCCGCAAAGTGACGCTCGTAATGATGACTGACCTGTAGGTTAGGTGCGATTTGGATAGTAACGACGAGCAGGAGGAGAAACTCCAAAAGGTTCTCGCGCGAATGGGGATAGCGAGTCGTCGCGTTGTTGAAGAGTACATACTCGATGAGCGCGTACAGGTAAATGGTGAAATTGCACACATTGGCCAACGAGTAAACATAAAAGTAGATGAGTTATCTTTTGATGGAACACCGCTACGGGTAAAACCCGACCTGATCTATTATTTACTGCATAAACCGACGGGAATTATTTCCACAGCGAAAGACCCTCAGGGGCGGGAAACTGTTATCGACTTGCTTCCGTCCGAACCAAGGGTTTTCCCAGTGGGGCGATTAGATAAAGAAAGTGAAGGTTTATTGATCGTGACTAACGATGGTGATCTCACGTATCGTCTAACCCATCCATCCCACGGGATTGAAAAAGAATATTTAGCAGCAGTGGAGGGTAAAGTCTCCCGAGGTGACCTCAGGAAACTCCGAGAAGGAATAGAACTTGAAGACGGAATGACTGCCCCAGCAAAAGTTTCTCAAGTAGATGATGGCCTCGTAAAAATTGTCATCCATGAAGGCAGGAATCGCCAAGTGCGCAGAATGTTTCAAATGATAGGGCATCCGGTGAAGCGACTCGTCCGGACCAGAATAGGAAACCTTGTTGATCATAAACTTCAATCTGGGCAATGGAGGTTGTTAAGCGCTTTGGAATTGCTTGATTTTGAAAGTTCTACAGCTCTGATTGAAGACGATGCAGATGATCAAGCTAAAAAATAGCTATGGCTTCCCCCGAAGTCGCAGTAGTATCGCTTTGAGAGCAAAGATTGTTTGTAAAGGCTTAGAGGGAAAGAAATGCACAAAAAAGCAGGAATAATAGGCCTCGGGCTCATCGGAGGATCCATCGGTCAAGCGCTCAGGGAAAGTGGTTGGGAAGTCGTCGGAGCTGATAGCGATGATTCAAGAATTACGGACGCCATAGAAATTGGGGCTATTGATCATTCGGGATCAATGGAAGGAACGGATATTGTTTTTGTTGCTACTCCAGTAGGTTCTATCGTTGATTCGGTCCAACAGGCAATTAATGAAGGGGCTCCGGTAGTTACAGATGTCGGAAGTGTGAAAGGCAGAATCTCCAAAGAGATAACAGACGAGCGTTTCGTTCCAGGTCACCCTATGGCAGGAAGCGAACAGGAAGGTATAACAGGAGCACGACCAGACCTTTTCAGAGGAGCCGCTTGGGTACTTACCCCAGGCGAAAATACAAATGATGCCTGCTTCGCTACGGTCCGGTCTACCATCATTTCGCTAGGTGCAGACGTTGTAGTTATCGACCCAGACTCGCACGATGAATTGGTTGCTGTGGTTTCGCATGTCCCACACTTAACGGCAGGGTCTCTAATGCGAATTGCTGATGATCACTCACAAGAGCACCGGTCGCTTCTTCGCCTCGCTGCTGGTGGTTTCAGAGATATGACAAGGATAGCTGCGGGACATCCCGGGATATGGCCTGATATTTGCATGGATAACGCGACTGCGATCACGTCAGTGATTAATGAAGTAATCATGTCATTGCAAGAAACACGGGATTTGATATCCCAAGAGAATAAGGACGCATTATTTTCTCGACTACAACAAGCAAGAACTGCTCGAGTAAATCTGCCTACAGGAGTTCCCGAAGATGTAGAACTGGCTGTTGTGCGAGTCCCTGTCCTTGATCAGCCAGGAGAATTAGCGAGTCTGACACGTCTAGCTTCCGAAATTGATGTTAACATCTACGATTTGGAAATAGCTCACTCCAGTGAGGGTCAAAAGGGTGTCGTTATCATGGTTGTTCCCGCTGAAAAAAGTGAACGATTGTTAGGCGGGCTCATGGCCAATGGGTATCGACCGTCTGTGAGAATGATGGAGTAGGCATGCTTTCCATTGACCCGTTAACGAAACCACCGAACAGTGACTTAAAGCTATCAGGTTCAAAAAGTATTACGAACAGAGCACTCGTTATATCTGCACTGGCTAAGGGAACATCAACGCTTCATGGAGCGCTTTTCGCTGAAGATACCATAGCGATGGTTGATTGCCTTAAAGGGCTTGGTGTAGATATTGAGTGCGATGAAATTCATGAAAGAATTATTGTCACCGGCAGTGGAGGTGCACTCCGTTCGAGCGGTGACCCCCTCTGGGTGCGACAAAGTGGCACCACTGCACGATTTATCATGCCTCTCGCAGCCCTAGCCCAAACAGATATTATGATTGACGGTGATCCGCAAATTCGTAACCGCCCTCATAAAGAACTATTTGATGCTCTCAAAAAAATCGGAGTGGGAATAATCTTTGAAGGAGAAGCGGACCACCTTCCTGTGAGAATCAATGGAGCTAATCTCCGTGCGGAAGAACGTCACGTCAACGCTGAGCAGTCAAGCCAATATCTTTCGGCTTTACTTCTTTCCGCTCCCTGCATGCCGCAAGATATGACACTGATTCTTGCCAGCGAAGTGGTTTCAATGCCATACCTCCAAATGACTCTTTCAATGATGCGTTCATTCGGGGCTGAAGTTGAAGAAAATAAGAAAAATGAATTCAGTATTCGTGCTACAGGCTACACAGCCAAGGATTATGAGATAGAGGTAGATGCTTCAACAGCGTCATACTTCTTTGCTGCAGCTGCATTAAGTGGAGGACGAGTAAAGGTTGAAGGATTAGGAAAATCGTCAATTCAAGGTGATGTCGGATTTGTTGATCTTCTAGAGCAAATGGGTGCTGAAGTGACTCGCAGTGAACAAGCAATTGAAGTACGAGGGAGCAATAGCCTCCATGGCGTTAATGCGTCAATGGAGAATATTTCTGATACAGCTCCCACTTTGGCAGTAATCGCGCCTTCGGCAACAACGCAGACGTCTGTTTCTGGCATTGGATTTATTGCCCACAAGGAATCTGACCGCGTCACTGCAGTTGTAACGGAACTACGAAAGCTCGGAATTGAAGCTGAAGATAACGGTGATGGCTTCACTATCCAACCCGGAACAGTTAAGAGTGGGGTTGTTCATACATACGACGACCACCGTATAGCAATGGCCTTTACCGTGATGGGACTTGTAACAAGCGGTATAGCTCTTGATAACCCAGAATGCGTTTCCAAAACAGCTCCGGGCTTCTACGAATATGTAGATCAACTTCGTTTAGAAGGAGATCAAGAACTCGCTATCCTCGCTAGAGATGGACCGGCTGGATCTGGAAAAACGTCGCTCGCGAAAAGGATAGCCAGCAAAATAGGGCTTGAGTACTTAGATACCGGGGCGATGTATAGAAGTGTTGCAGCGAAGGTCATTGAAGAAGGAATAAATCCAGAAGATAGTGATCTGGTTGTCGCTATTGCGAATAAAATCACAATCGTATTCGAGGAGGACAAGGTCGTCGTTGATGGTAAGAATCTTACCGGCATCATACGGAGCCCAGAGGTCAATGCTGTTGTCAGTTATGTTGCCGCAAACCCTGGAGTTCGTGCAGTTCTTCGGCGAACACAAAGAAGTTGGGCGCGCAAAAGAGGAGGAGGCGTGCTTGAAGGGAGAGATATCGGAACGGTTGTATTTCCACGAGCGAGACTCAAAGTATATGTAACAGCAACCCCTGAAGAACGAGCGAAGCGTAGAAGCCTTGAATCAGGTCGCCCTATGGAAGAAATCCTGCAAGAGATCACTGGGCGAGACGAAATAGATAGTTCACGAGCGGATTCGCCTCTTTCGATTAGTGGTGACGCGTTGATGGTTGACAGCACAGGAAAAACAATAGATGAAGTCACTGAAGAGATCCTGGGGAGTTTTCATGGCTGATGCACTATCAGGGGCACGTGATGCTGTGGACCGGAAACCCCCATTTCTTTCAATCGTTTGTTATGTGTTTATAAAATACCTCGCACGTACCGTATTTTTCTTGTACTTCCGCACATATGTTCGGAACGCTAAAGCTCTTCCCAAAACTGGGCCAGTTATCTTCTCGCCAATACATCGTTCCAATCTTGATGTCCCCATGGTCGGCTCTAATATACGAAGGAAATTGCATTACCTCGGGAAAGGGTCACTCATGACAAACCGGGTGGCGGCCTGGATTCTCCGTGGATGCGGGTGTATCCCACTTGATCGGGACTCTCGAGCAGATAAATTAGCGTTAGATGCTTCCCTTAAAACTCTCAAAGAGGGGAAAACGCTAGCCGTTTTTCCAGAAGGGGAACGAAAATCAGGACCAGAAGTTTTTCCAATGTTAGACGGGGCAGTCTGGTTATCGGCGAAAGCCAACGCTCCCATCCTTCCAGTTGGGATCGGAGGTTCTGAACGAGCGATGGCGAAAGGAAAATACATTCCGAAACCCAGAAAAGTCGTGATCTTGTACGGTGATCTAATTCCAGCTCCGCAACCTCAAGAGGGGGCAAAAAGAGTAACACGAAGTGAAATTCGGAAATATTCAGAGGAACTCCGCACTACCCTTCAAGAACTATTTGACGAAGCTCAACAGATAGCCGGAACGCCAAATAAAAGAAATTAAACAAGAGTTGTCAAAACCTCGGAAGCACCTATTGACCGGTCCTCGTTAGAGAGATTGGTTTCGCTGCCGGTCAACCCTAAGTTAGCGAAAAAACCAATAGCAGTTATTAACGGTCGCAGCTCCCGAGGCGGAGGAAAGTATTCTTCCTCAGTGACATAATTCAATTCTTCAACGCCATTCGTCGGAGCAAGTTTGTAGAGGACTTCTTGGACGAGTTCTTCAGGGGCTGACGCTCCAGCAGTAACCCCAACAACCCCTGTTAGCGTTTCGGGAATTTCTCCAGCATGATTGACCCTATAAACTCCTTCGCATCCGGCTTCTCGTGCGAGGCGTTCCAAGGCACGAGTGTTTGAGGAATTCGCGGAACCGATAACAATGACACTGTCACACTGTTCAGCGATAGACATTAATGAACCTTGACGGTTCGTCGTGGCGAAACATAAATCGCTGCGCCCAGGGATCGAAAGTTTAGGAAAACGATGTTGGGCAGCGGTCAGGATTGATGACCAGTCTCGATGGCTGAGCGTTGTTTGTGCTAGCAAGGAAACTGGCTCTTCGAAAATCGGTAGTTCCGAAATCTCCTCAACAGACTCCACTCGATGAGTTGAAGAAGGGGCAACGGCCATAGTGCCTACTGCTTCTTCGTGGCCTTTATGGCCAATGTAGATAATCTTATGACCCTTTTGGGAACGGACTTTAACTTCATGGTGGACTTTGGTAACCAACGGGCATACAGCATCAACAATGAAACGTTTCCCTTCGCGTGCTTTCGTTACGACCGTTGGTGCTGAGCCATGGGCGCTTAACATCACCGGAGAACCTTCAGGGACCTCACCGATATCATCTACAAATATGACACCAAGCGACTGGAAACGTTCAACCACAATTTTATTGTGGACAATTTCGTGGTAGCAGTACACGGGGGCTGGGAAGGCGCGAACCATCCAAGTCAAAGCTTTAATAGCCATTTCAACACCAGCACAGAAACCCCGTGGAGCAGCGAGAAGAACTTTATCAACGACCATGCATACAGTTTTACGTGACAAAGCCAGATTTCTACATTATTTAAAGGATATTTACGCTTGAACCATCTTTTCGTGATTCATCCCTTTAGAGACTTTGGCGAATAACCTTGAAGTATGTCTAATGCAAGAGTTGTTGATGTCTACCCAGGTTCTCCCGCTGACCTCGCGGGAATCAGTGTGGATGATGAAATTCTTTCCCTGAATGGAGAAGTACTTCGTGATGTCATCCGGTACCAAATTCTCACAGACGAACCCGACCTAGATATCGCTCTGAATAGAGGAGGTATTACTCTTGATGTGCATATCGCTAAACGACCGGGGCAGCCTCTCGGCGTAGAAGTACATTCAGCGGTCTTTGACCAAGTCAGAACGTGTGACAACCACTGCGAGTTTTGTTTCATCTACCAATTGCCCAAAGGGCTCAGAAAAAGCCTGTATCTAAAAGACGATGATTATCGGCTCTCATTTTTGTATGGAAATTTTACAACGCTTACTCGATTCACAGAAGCGGATCTTGAACGAGTCATCACTGAAGGGCTGTCGCCTCTGAACGTAAGCATTCATGCCACTGACCCTCAAGTTCGTAATGAAATGCTCCGCAATCGGCGAGGAGGTCCAAGCCTTCGTTGGCTTAAAGCGCTTTTGGATCACAACGTTTGCATCCATGGTCAGATCGTTGTCTGCCCCGAAATAAACGACGGAGTGGTACTTGAAGACACGCTATGCACGATCTTTGAACAATACCGTTCTCTACGTTCCCTTTGTGTAGTGCCATTAGGAGTGAGCAGGCACTCAACAGAGAAAAGAATGCGCCCCCATACAAGCGTGGAAGCAGAGAAGGTTCTGTCAATAGTGGAAGAGTGGCAGCAAACTTTTCTCCGCCATGAGGGGAGAATGGTTCTTCATGCCGCCGACGAATATTACCTCATCGCAGAACGAGAATTTCCACCAACAGAACACTACGACAGCTTTGACATGTACGAAGATGGGGTAGGGATAGTCCGCACTTTCGAACGCGAATTCAATGGTGAAGTGCATGAAGCAACTAATACAGCTGCAGGCTTTTTCGCATGGGTCGATGGAGCGCCACCTGAAGGCTACCGATCTATCCGCAACCCAGAATCAACAGTTTCATTCCGACCCAAAAAAAACAGTCCGATCGGAATACTCACTGGAGAGTACGCTGCGCGAACTCTCAAACCTCTCATTGATTCATCAGGGAAAAGCAATGTGCGCATAATCCCAGTCGTAAATAACTTTTTTGGCGGAAATGTAGCAGTGGCTGGCCTTCTCGTCGGCGAGGATATAGCAAAGGCATTAGAAGCAGAACCTGAGGGGCACCGATACCTCCTACCCGATGTGTGCCTTTCACAAGGGAAATTCCTTGATGGAATGACACCAGCTGACTTGCCGCGATCAGTTGAAATTATACGCACAGATGGGATTGCTCTACGCGAAGCATTAGGAATGACCTCATGAATAGTTCCCCTGTAGTAGTAGTTGTGGGCCGCCCAAATGTTGGGAAATCAACCCTCGTGAATCGAATCATTGGACGTCGGGAAGCAATCGTTGAAGAACGCCCTGGCGTGACCCGTGACCGAAACGAATTTGATGTTGATTGGGCCGGGTATGACTTCACTCTGGTTGATACCGGCGGTTGGCTCCCAAAAACCCGAGAAGCAAAAGGGCTTGACGATAAAGTCAGCCAGCAAGCTGAATATGCTATTCGTGAAGCTGATGTCACAATTTTTGTTATTGATGCAAGAGTCCGACCTACTACGGAAGATGCCTTGATAGCGGAAATGCTCCGAACCCGTGAAAAACCGACATTCCTTGTCGCGAATAAAGTCGATGATGCCAGTCACGAATTAGGCATGTGGGAATACCTATCTATGGGTCTCGGAGACCCAAATCCGGTTTCGGCACTTCATGGTAGAGGCACAGCAGACCTGCTTGACCTAGTTGTAGAACAACTTCCAGAGATGCAGGAAGTTTCTCAAGATAACGAAGAGGGTGGCGAAGATGAAGTGATGGTGGCGATAGCGATTGTGGGTCGCCCAAATGTTGGCAAATCAACACTCTTTAATTCACGGATTGGTGAGGATAGGGCAGTGGTGCATGATGAAGCTGGAACGACCCGTGACGCGATCGACACTATTGTTGAAACCGATTTAGGGAACATAAAATTTGTTGATACGGCTGGGATGCGGAGAAAAGCGAAAATCTCGGAAGACACAGAATTCTATTCACTTGTTCGTGCCCTGAAAGCCATTGACAAAGCAGATGTGGCTTTACTTGTCATTGATTCAACGGTGGGTGTCACGCATCAAGACCAGCGTTTATCAGAAAGGATAGATGCTGCGGGTTGCCCGGTTGTTGTTGTGTTTAATAAATGGGAACTGGTTGATACGGATGAACGTGAAGTTCTCGTTGAACAAGTTGAACGTAAACTCGGTTTTCTTGGCGATCCGCCGATAATGAAAACCTCAGCCTTATCAGGGAAAGGCGTTCACCGCCTATACCCGATACTGGCTGAAACAATCACTAACTATCATCGGAGAGTACCAACTAGAGAAGTGAATCTCGTGATCAGGCGTGCTCAATCAGCTCATCCGGCTCCTGGAGGTGCCCGCGTCATGTATGCGATACAAGGCGCTGCTGAACCACCAACATTTACGTTGTTTGTGAATAGGAAAATTCCTAGAACCTATGTGCGGTACATAGAAAATCAATTGCGGGAACAGCTTGATCTTGGGTCAGTTCCTATCAAAATACGGGTTCGAAACAGAAACAATTAATGCCTCTGAACAGGCAAAACGTGTAATTTCGTTAAAAAATGTGTGTCAGATGGGCGGAAATCGGTTACGAGCGTCGGATGAAGGTAGCCTTTAAGGTATGGAAACACCATTTCTTATTGCGTTAGCGGTTTTATCCGTAGGGGCTGCGTATGCGTGGAGCCGATCAGCGCGTCTACGACTGCGCCTTCTTGCCCGGCTGGAAGCTGATTTGCATGATCTCGCTGAACTTGACTCGGTTGCGCAACGCAAAGCTATAGCGTTAACTCGCGGCGATTACCGTCGAGACGTGCACGCAGTCATGATCTATATCCTGATCGGAATGGCTTCGCTAATAGTGGCGTTAACAGACTCTTTCGCCGCCGTAGGCTTATACGCCTTACTGGCTATACCCGCTATCTTTACATTGTTATATAACCGGAATGCTGTTCGGGAAGCCCGATTGAGTGAAGAGCGATTCGAAATGGAAAAACGGGCTGAAGAGGCATTGAATCAGGAAACCCTGGCACCCCGTGCATGGGCAAGCCGTCTCGCTCCAGATGAACTCCCAGACTTTTCCGGGTTCGAAGTTGGTCGCATCTACCAAGCTGGAACTGGGCTTATGGCCGGTGATTTTTTTGACTTGTTCAAAGTAAGTGAATCGCGACTAGTCGCCGTGGTCGGGGATGTTGCCGGTCATGGAATCGAATCAAGCATCACCGCTTTCCAAGCAAAATATCTTCTCCGCGTGTTCCTCGCCCAATTCCGTGACCCTGCACAAGCATTAGAGGAACTCAACGCACAAATGGCAGGAGGGGAACGAATAGAAGAATTCATCTCTCTCGTTGTCGTGATCTTCGATACTGAAGCTGGCACTCTGCGCTTTGCTTCAGCCGGTCACCCGGCAGCTTTTCTCTGGCACGAACGAGAAGTAAGACCATTGAAAGCAACAGGACCGCTTTTGATGCTCAACCCGAATGCGACTTATTTGAGTCGTGAAATCCCATTGGAAGCGGGTGACATGATTCTCATGTACACCGACGGATTAGCGGAAGTGCGCAACGGCGAAGACTTGTTCGGAGAAGACCGGATAGCGCAACATATCACCCGCGACCCGGGTATAGCACCAGAAGTGCTTGCGAAAACACTCCTAGAATCAGCGCGGGATTTCTCTCGAGAAGCAATGGAAGACGATGTAGCTATTTTGGCGATTCGACGCGAATAGGTTCACGTAATGCCTTGGTGTGAAACATGCGAAAAGTTCCATAATCCTGCGACCATTGACGAAACCGGCATCTGCCCTGAGTGCGGAGCTACTGTAGAAATAGGTGAAATAGCCCAACACGTAGAAGAAGAGCCTGTGAAAGTTCCATGGCATTTCTGGGTTGGAGTAGCAGCAGTCATCGCATATTTAGGGTGGAGGGTGATCCAAGGAGTTGGCTTGCTCTTCTGGTAAACAGTAGATGGCAGCAATGTTCTTAGCTACGATGAGTGACTTAACCAAACGGGCTGTGGCGCAGCTTGGTTAGCGCGTCGGTCTGGGGGA
>JAYYZG010000076.1:0-15551 GCA_036687775.1 Actinomycetota bacterium | reverse complement strand
AAATGCAAGCATGTCAACGTCTAAAACTGTTTCTGTCATACCATCAGAGTATCTTCTTCTAACAGGTTTTATCTAAAAACGACCTTGCGCTGAAACCCAATCACTGGAGAAGCGAACTATCATATGGTGTGTGGTAAAAAGAGTGCTTCTTACTAAATCAGGGATCGGGGTTCTTTGTTTTCTAACTCTGCTTACGCCAATGGGGTCAATAAATGCTCAGGAGGAAGATGACACAATTGATCAGGCCAAAGAACAACGTGAATTAGTTCGACAGGAACAATTGGCAGCAGAAGCAGAAATAGCATTACTTCAGGCAGAAGATTTCGAAGTTGTCGCTGCATTGGAGGCAGCAACAAATTTGGTACTTCTCCAGGAAGCTAAAGAACAAGCTGCTGAGCAACGTCTTGAAGCCGCACTTGATCAAAAGATTGAAGCTCAAGAAGATTTTCTTGCTATCGCTAGTGAAATAAGCCTGCTTGAGGACAGGGCGATAGCCTACGCTGTTGAGTCATACATAGGGTTAAGCGACCGAAGGACAGAAGCATGGTTTGAAGCAGGGGATGCTACGGTTGCGGCACATAAGATAGCTCTACTTGATTTAGTGAGTAGCGATACGAGCGATGTGCTTGACCAGCTGAAATTAATCCAACAGGAACGTTCCTATCTCCTTACGAAGGCGGCTGATGCACAAGATGAAGCAGATGCTATACGTGCTGAGTTAGAAGAAGTGCGAGTTAAGTTGGAAGCTCAAAAATCAAAACAAGCAGAAATAAAAGCAGAATTAGATGTTCGGAGAGAGCATTGGAATTCAATGCTGGCAACTGCTATTGAAGAAGAGGAAGAGATTACCAATTTCATTGCAGCTGAAGAGGAAAGAATCGCTAGAGAGCTAGAAGAGGCGCGAAGACGAGCGGAACTAGAGGCACGACTCGGAGAAATTACTGAAGCGGGATGGGTATATCCATCCCCAGGCACTGTCGGGTCAGGGTTTGGAATGAGGATGCACCCAATACTTGGGTATGCGAGAATGCACAATGGACTTGATTTTAATTGCCAAACTGGGGACGCTATCCGGGCAGCAACAGACGGAATTGTTATAACTGCTGAATACTACGGAGGCTATGGATACACAGTAATCGTTCAGCACGCTAATTCAATCTCAACGTTATATGCGCACTTATCAAATATTTTTGTTCAAGTTGAAGAATACGTTGCTGCAGGGGAGCATGTTGGAGCTTGTGGAAGCACAGGATTGTCAACGGGTCCACACCTTCATTTTGAAGTTCGGATAAGCGGAGCTCCCGTTGACCCAGTCTCGTATCTCCCATAGGGCAATCATGATGTATCCATGAAATTCACAATTGACGAAATAGCGGATGTCTGCAATGGAGTAGTCATCGGAGATGGGTCCCAGGTCGTAGATGGAGTTTCTACGGATACGAGAACTCTGCAGAAAGGGGAACTATTTATACCTCTTCTAGCGGAAAGAGATGGACATGAATATGTGCATGAATCGATACAAAAAGGTGCTAAAGCGCACCTATTCAGTCATGGAAACGCGATAGGAAATGCAGTAGAGGTACAAGACACTCTTTTAGCACTTCAAAAATTAGCAAAATACGCAAGAGAAAAGATTTGTGGTGAGGTTATTGGTATCACTGGTTCTGTTGGCAAAACAACCACGAAAGATATTGTTTTTGCCTGCTTATCTGGTAATTCTTCAACGATTGTTAGCAAGTTTTCGCACAATAATGAGATCGGTGTCCCCTTAACCCTTCTTTCGTGTAGCGACTCTACAGAACACGCTGTCTTAGAAATGGGGGCGAGAGGCCCTGGTCAAATTCGAGAATTATGTGAAATAGCGTCGCCGACTGTCGGATTAGTGACTCAAGTAAGTGCGGCGCATACAGAATTTTTTGTAAACGAAGAACAAATAGCTGCTACTAAGGGAGAACTTATTGAGAGTCTGCCAGAATCTGGTACAGCTATCTTGAACGCAGAAGATCAACGCGTCCGGTTAATGGCATCAAGAACGAAAGCAGAACTAATGACGTTTGGTTTCCGCGACGCTGATGTCATCGCAGAGAATATTGTTACGGATGAAAATGTTTACGCGTCCTTTACGCTAAGGACACCGTGGGGTGAAGATGAAGCGAGATTGAATATTCCAGGTGTACACAACGTCCTCAACGCTCTCGCAGCAGTTTCAGTGGGGTTAACGGTTGGTGTAGGTCAGAGTGAACTCGTCGGGTCCCTATCCAATATTGAACTATCACCAATGCGCATGGACCTACGAAGAATAGGAAATGGAACACTTATTATCAATGATTCATACAATGCTAATCCAGCTTCTATGAACGCTGCGATTGACACACTTATGTCTACTGGCGTTGAAACAAAAATAGCTATTTTGGGCTTGATGGCAGAACTGGGGGATAGAAGTGTGGCTGAACACATGGAGATAGGTGATCGACTTAGAAACTTAGGTGTGCACGTGATCTCTGTAGGGGTAGAAGAATACGGGGGTCTTCAAGTTTCATCGTGGAAAGAAGCGTTAGAAAAACTAGATGAGAGTGGCCTACTGGGAGAAAACTCAGCAGTGTTGATAAAGGGTTCTCGAATAGCGGGCTTAGATAAGATCGCAGAAGCGTTACATGGAAATATTACGTAGTTGGAAGCTCTTTGGGCATGATTGGGGAATTTCGTGTTTGATAATCTTTAAGTCGTGAGGCATCACAATCCTCACATAGGTATATCAACTTTGAACTCTGAACAGAAAGTTGAGTTCCGCGTGATTTAGAAACAATCGCTTCAAATGCGGGGCGGACTTTAACGGAATCGCATTTTGAACATTTGGGCGTGAGGTCTCGTACCCAGGTAAGTCCGCACTTTAAGCATCGGACAGAAATTTGATCATTCTCGGTAAAACCCTCTAAATCGTCACTCTCGTGACACCGCTTACACACAACTAGATGACTCATACTAAAAATACCTCAATGGTGCTTCTAAATAGTCTAGGGATTAATCTTGTCTATGGAAGTCATGACAGGAAGTAACTAATGCCACGGAGCAAAAACCATTATGAAATCCTAGGCGTTGATCATAACGCTGACTTAACTGTTATTAAGAAAGAATACTTGAAGAAAGCGCGCCTTCTCCATCCCGATAACCATCCCGAGCTGACTAGATCTGAATTGGAAAAGCGTGAACAGGAAATGAAAGACCTAAATGCTGCTTGGAGCACTATTTCTAATCATGAGAAACGAAAAAAATATGATGCATCGTTAGATATGAGAATTAGCAGTGATGAACTTCGTCAAACCAGTCGAAGAATCTCTGAAGAATTGCTAGCGGAAGAAGAATCAAAACAAATTCGGATAACACGAGTAGCGTCGCTAGAGGAAATGGAAATTCGCGGATTTGCTAAGCTCATGAAACCAATCCCGTTACTTATTTTGCTGGTATTACTTACCGGCACAATTGTTATCGGTTTCATCATTGGAGGTAATACAAGTTCAACTAACCCAAAGGTTCAGTACGTGCCTGGAACAGTAAGTGGGGAGCCCAAGTTGTGTATTGACATTGCCCCAGTTGAAGAAGTTCCCTGCGATGGTAGAGAAGATGCGAGTGTATGGGAGATTATTGGAGCAAACGAGAAATGCTCTTCGGGGCTCATCTATGAGTATCGCTCGCAGATCGGAGGTGGATATTGTGTCACGTACAGTAGGCAATCATTGCCATGAATCAAGGGTTGCGGCGACTCTGAAAATACCATCGTAGAGCGCTAGGCATATCATTAAATTGAGAAGACCTTCCGTTCCAAACTCGTCAATAATCACATCTCTTTGTTCAAACGTGATTGACCGTACATCAAATACGAATTGGTCAGAAATACTTTGTTCAGCCAGGGTGGACCGTTCGCTTTTATAAAAGTCTACATATCTATGGTTCACGTGCAATAGATTCGCCATTCTTGTACGGATTTTTTGAAGTTCAGATCTTGGGTAATAATTCATCTCCCATAGTGCATTTTCAAGGTCCAGCCACCGGTTCCTGAGGTCGGGAGTGGATGAAAGCAAGGAAGTAACGGGATGCGAATCCGGAACAGTGATACTTAAGTGATTAGTCGGACTTGTAGGCGTAGGAATAATTGTAGTAACCATTTCATCAGGCTCTCGTCCAAGCGCAATAAGCATTTTTGAAAATCCATGAAAGAGGCCTAATCCTAAAGCGATTTCAGTTATTTCGCCCGTGGTATATGCGTCTGAGATTTTTGAAAGGAGTTTTTGTGGTAGGGGAGATGGTGTATGTATAAAATGGTCAGTGAATTCAAGTGCTGGGATCCAATGGGCAGGTAAGTCAACTGGCAGCTCACCAGCGTTAATTTTCGAAGCTTCTTTTTCGGTGAGCCCTGCCTCACGGGCAAGAGAAAATCGAACATTCTTTCAATATCCGCAATCCGTTATTTGAGCATTGCGTAGTCGTATAACTTCTTTCAATTCGTGAGGGATCTTTCCTTGGCACCAAAAAGTCCCGTACAGGTCTCCGAATCGTTCACCGATTTCCGGATTTGCTAGAAATAAACCAGATTTGTCATCACGCCCCATAGGTCAACTCTAGTCAATTGATCTGGAAGAATCTAGATCACAAAGTTAACAAGTTTGCCATCAATGATAATTTCCTTCCGAATAGTTTTCCCAGAGATGATGCTATTGATTTTTGGATCTTGTAACGCGATTTCTCGGACTGTTTCAGCGGTAGACCCGCTCGGAACAGTTATTTTGCTTTTAACTTTGCCATTTATTTGAATTGGTATTTCTATTGATTCTTCAAGTAGCAGCGATGTATCGGCTTGTGGGAAAGAAGCGTAAACGACACTTGTTTCGTAACCGAGTTTTTCCCATAATTCTTCTGCAATATGCGGCACTAGTGGTGAGAGCAGAAGCACTAAAGTCTCAGCCACTTCTCTTGGCGTGTCCTCAGGAATCTTTGTGATTTCGTTATTTAATTCAGTGATTCGGGCTATTGCTGTATTAAAACGTAAGTTTTCCATGTCATCGTTAACTGCTTGGATAGTTCGGTGAAGTAATTGACGTAACTCTTTAGAGGCTTCAAGGTCGGAGATATTAAGGTTGCCTGATTCTTCATCAACGAGATTTCTCCAAACTCTTTGAATTAAACGTTGTGAACCAACGACAGATTTTGTTTCCCATGGTCGATCTTGATCTAAGGGCCCCATGAACATTTCGTAAAGACGCAATGTATCAGCCCCGAATTCATCGTACATCTCATCTGGTGTGACTGAATTTTTAAGTGATTTCCCCATCTTTCCGAAGGATCGCGTTACTTGCTCATCGTTATGGGTGAACGCACCATCTTTTTCAATAACTTCGCTCGCTTCAACATACATTCCTCGAGCATCTTGATATGCCGCTGCTTGAATGTAGCCTTGGTTGTATAAACGCTGAAACGGTTCCAGAGAACTGACGTGTCCTAAATCGTAGAGGACTTTGTGCCAGAATCTACTGTAAAGAAGGTGTAGAACTGCGTGTTCAACACCCCCTACGTAAAGGTCAACCCCACCAGCATCACCTGACATCCAATATTCTTCTATGTCTTTCGCTACAAAGTTTTGATTGTTGTCCGGGTCAAGGTATCTGAGGTAATACCAGCACGACCCTGCCCATTGGGGCATTGTGTTGAGTTCGCGTTTATAAGATTGAAGACCATCTCCAAGGTCAAGCTCAATGGTCCCCCAATCGCTGGCACGTCCTAAGGGAGGTTCAGGGTCACTGTTTTCATTTAGACTTCTTGGCGCCCAATCTATTAGATCTGGGAGTTCAACTGGAAGCTGACGTTCGTCGACTCCGATAGGAAGTCCGTCCTCGCCGTAGACGATAGGGAAGGGTTCACCCCAGTATCGTTGACGGCTAAATAGCCAGTCTCTTAGTTTGTATGTGGTTTTTATTTTTCCGTTTCCAGTTGTGTCGAGCCACTCGGTCATCTTCGATTTTGCATCGTCTACTGAGAGGCCGTTTAGGAAGTCACTGTTTATTGCCGGCCCATTGCCTGTGAAAGCTTTTCCATCCCAAGAAGTGGGTGGTTCGACTGTTCGCACGATATCTAGATTGAAAAGTTCAGCGAACTCCCAGTCTCGTTCGTCTTGTCCCGGAACAGCCATGATGGCTCCGGTTCCGTAACCCATGAGTACATAGTCAGAAATAAATACAGGTATTTGTTTGTCATTTACTGGAACCTTGGCGTAAACGCCTAAGAAAATCCCAGTTTTCTCTTTATTTTCTTGCCTATCTAGATCAGTTTTTTGTGCCGTTAATTGCTGGTATGCTTTTATGGCTGTTTGAGGATTTGGAAATCCTTGCTTCCATTCGTCAGGCGTTGCGTCGGGCCAAGAACTTGGAACTATTTCTTCAATGAGTGGATGCTCGGGAGCTAAGACCATGTATGTTGCTCCGAAAAGTGTGTCTGGTCGAGTAGTAAAGACTGCAATTTCCTTGTCTGCAACTGGGAAAACGATTTCGGCACCATTGCTTTTGCCTATCCAGTTACGTTGCATAGTCTTGATGGCATCACTCCAATCAAGATTTTCAAGGTCATCAAGAAGACGGTCGGCATATGCAGTAATTCGCATCATCCATTGTTTCATTGGTCGCCTGTATACAGGATGGTTTCCGCGTTCGCTTCTCCCCTCAGGTGTGATCTCTTCGTTAGCTAGAACGGTTCCGAGCGCTGGGCACCAATTAACTGGAGCTTCATCAAGGAAAGCTAACCGGTATGAATTGATGCAGTCCTTCCTTTCTTGGCTGGTTAGGGTATTCCAACTTGCCCCATTTTCTAATATCCGTGAGCCATTTGAGAAAGCATCTTCAAGTTCGGAAATGGGTCGAGCACATTTATTTTCATCGTCGTACCAGGCATTAAAGAGTTGCAGAAAGATCCATTGCGTCCATCGATAATAATCTATATCTGTGGTGGCAATGGATCTCCTTAAGTCATGCCCTAGACCCAGCCTTCGCAATTGGCCACGCATATTCTCAATATTTGAGTTTGTGTTATCTCGTGGGTGTTGCCCTGTTTGGCGAGCATGTTCTTCTGCCGGTAAACCGAATGCATCGTAACCCATTGTGTGTAGGACATTGTATCCAGTCATCCGTTTGTATCTGGCATAGACATCAGTTCCTATGAACCCTAAAGGATGTCCGACATGGAGTCCGGTGCCCGAGGGGTAGGGGAACATGTCCATAACAAACAATTTGGGCAAATTGATACGCTCAGAGTCACTTGCTAATGAGCCAGATGGATTCGGTGCATGGTAAGTGCCATCCTCTTCCCATCGTTTTTGCCATTTAAGTTCAATTGAGTTTGCCAAAGAAGCGTCGTACCTATTTGACGGGACACTGTTAGCGGAGACCATTTGATAAAGAATAGGGCAATGGAAGCGAATATATGCGCTGTAAGGTGAGAAAGTGACTGAGGATTCATTGCAAGCAGCGATCTTTGACTACGGGGGAGTGATGGCAAAATCCCCGATAGGAAGAGTCCATATGCTAGCTAATGAATTCGATGCTGAACCTAATCTTCTAATTTCGCTAATTTTAGGAGAAAACAAAGACTATATTAATCCGTGGTTTGAAGCAGAATGCGGTCGGCAGCCCCTTGATGATGCCTTCGCTATCCAGATGCAAAAGATATTAGATCCACATGGAATAACATTTGATCTTGACATCTTTTTGCCTTGGGTAGCTGACGCACAGAATGAAGCAGATGAAATAATGGATGACGCTGTCAAATGGTTAAGAGCAAAGGGCATTCCAGTGGCCCTACTGACAAATGCTGTCCCCGAATTTCGCCCAGTGATTGAAGAAACAATTCGGGTCGATGAACTTTTTGATGTGGTAATTGACTCTTCGAAAGTTGGATTGCGTAAGCCCGATCCTAAAATATATGAACTAACCGCTCACCAGCTAGGAGTGTCAACAAAATCGTGTCTTATGATAGATGATCTTATTCATAATGTAGCTGGTGCGGAAAGAACTGGAATGAAAGCTATTCACTTCCAGAATTCTCAGGCTGCCCTATGGGAGATTAAAGATCTTTTCGGATGAGACCAAAAAATCCTTTGTAAGTGTTGCATGGGCGTAAGTTAAATGCTGAAACCCAACAGGACTCTTTCCTTTTGCAGAAGGGTGCAAAGTAGTTTGCACGAGAGGCGCCTCATTTGAAATAATTAAAAATCAAAGAATAATCCTTAACAGGTCATTGAATGAATCGCAAGTATGTGTTGGGGGTCGCCGGTCATCTAATTGTTTGCCAACAGGGTTAAACCAGCACGAATCAATATGGAAATTTGTCGCACCTGCTACATCCGAACTTAAGCTATCTCCGACCATAAGAACACTCTTTTTGTCAGTGTGATCTAGGAGTCGTAATGCTTCAGAAAATATTTCTGGATTTGGTTTAGGTGTACCAAACTCGCCTGAGATTACGATTGCATCAAAGAATTTCCCTATATCGAACTTGCGAATTCTTGACCTCTGGGTAATAGCAACACCATTAGTCACTAATGCGAGCTTCACGTTCCCAACAAGCGAGTTCAAAAGGTCGCTCGCACCGGGCAATAGCCCACCACATATACCAAGATTATGTGTGTAAGTATCTGCTAATGACAGCGCATCAATTTTGATTCCTAAGTTGTCTAATAAAATTTGAAAACGAGCAACTCTGAGATCCTCAAGACTGATGAGATTCATCTCCAAATCAGCCCAAAGTTTGGTATTTATCAATCTGTACATGTGTAAAAGCTCAGGATTGAGATCAATAGTATGTTTTTTGAAAGTTGTCTCCAGCGCTTCTGTTTCTGAGAGCGCAGAATCGAACAGTGTGTAGTCCAAGTCAAAGAGCACAACATCATATTGCATAGTTTTATGTTATGGGATTAGAGATCTACCGCAATTTCGTAGTGAGAAATAGTCTCCATCTTTCTCCATGTACTTATTAGAAGTTGGATGTCAAATACCTAGCCAAGTACTAAACTCTAGAAACTATGAGTTTGCATTGGAGGAAAAGGCTTGAATACCGACTTTTGCGTTGGCAAGCAAAGTTTGAAAGCGCTGTTTTTGACCGAACTTTCCCGTGGATCGCTGGGAGCTTCCTCTGGACAATCTTTATACTATTAGCTCTCGCTAAATCACGAGAACTTAGTCAAGATTCGGAACTCGCCTCCGTAATGCAATCAGTCTGGCTGATCGGAGAAGGTTACTCTCCGGAATCTTCTTTATTTGGTCAAAATTATCTAGCAAGCCAAGGAGGTTTTTTAATTTACCCGATAGCTGTTCTGACTAGTTTTTTACCCACAGCTATTACGCTAATCACAATCCAGTCGGCAGCATTAGCATTTGCGATCGTACCGCTTTGGCGGTTATCTAGAGACGTTGCAAATCTGAGAACAGGAACAAGCACTGTGATCATAGGTGTTTACGCTTTGTACAGCGCTATTCATACTCTGAACCTTGCCGGATTCCACCTTGAGTCACTTGCTATCCCAGCCTTGTTATCTGCTGTCCTTTGCGCGTTCACTGACAGAAAATACAAATATTGGGCAATGGTTCTCTTCGCTTTGATAACACGATCAGATCTTGGATTACTCATTGCCGGCTTGGGTGCACTTTGGATTTTGGAGGGGAAAAAGAAACTCGGCTACCAGACATTAGCCGCAGGGTTTTCCTGGTCAATGATTTTCATTTTGGGAATTCAACCACTGTATAACGGGGGAGTTTTCCCACATGTTGACGCGTTCTCAAAGTACGGCTCTGGTAACCCCTTCTCTGTGCTATGGGGAATACTCATCCACCCAGTTTCATTTGCTACTGAGCTATTCTCAGAAGCAAACTTTGATGTGGCAGTGGCATTGCTAGCGCCTGTTCTCTTCTTACCGATAGTTGCCCCACGTTATTTACTGCCATGCCTTCCAGTTTTTGCTCTGTATCTAACAGCAGATGTACCCTCGGGTGAATTTGCAGAAGCAGGTCAGCGGGTACCTGTGACGGTCTGCATGTTCGTAGCTCTAATATTTGCTATTCAAAAAACTGGGCGAGTTATTGTACAAAGAGTGAACGTTGATCGGACAGTTCTTGGGGCCCTTCTAATAACCGCTGCTGTCTTCTTCGTCGCGAATTCAGTTACATCTCCATATGAAGACCCTTGGGCTTGGGGCCGCCGTCAACCAGTGGATGTGGCAAGACTTGAAGTCGCTGATTTAATCCCCGACGATGCAGTTGTGCGAGCCGCACCAAAAATGCTCCCTTTGTTAACGGAGAGAATTGCTCTCTGGGAATTTGAACTTCCAGAGGAATATGATGATCGACTTGGAAGTGAAGCTGTAAGGAATGTGAATTGGTTTATTTTTGATAGAAGCGAAGTTCCTATTGGTTGGACAGGGGTTGACATCCTAGACTTCCAAGCTGATCTTCGCATCAGTCAACGTTTCGTTCGGGTTTATGATAAATCGGGGATAGAAGCCTATGCAACACCGCAAGTAGCAACTTCATTGGGGTTACAGTCAATCAATTAAAAGAATCAACGACCTTTTCGTGGCCATCTGACAGTAATGCTGTTCGAAGCAGTGAAGCATTTTGTGCTAAATCATCATGTTCAGCAACTGGTGGATTCTGACTAAATTCTAAATCTCGCATCGTCCAAATTGGCAATACGTGAATATGGGTGTGGGGAACCTCAAATCCGGCGATGATTTGCCCAATACGATGCGGACGGTACACACCCATTTGTGCCTTTCCGATATATGAGGCTATTTGCATTAAATGTTTATTAGTGTCTTCGGAAAGATCCAGCCAATGATCAGTCTCTTCAATTGGGACGATTAGTGAATGCCCTGTCGTCAATGGGTTAATAGTCAGGAACGAAACGCAAATATCATCTTTCCAAAGGCAATGTCCCGGAAGTTCTCCATTGATAATAAGTGTAAAGACTGACGTCATATACTTTCCTTTCCTTATAGCTAAACATAAGCGTATGCTATGTAAATGGACGAGAGTGGTTTTTCTCAGGAGAGATGGCGCGACAACATCGCAACTATTCCCAATCTTATTTCAATTTTACGACTCTGCGCCGTACCTGTTTTTGTTTGGTTATTACTTAAAAAAAATGACCCTTTAGCCGCAGCGATATTGCTATCAATTCTGGGCGCTACAGATTGGGTAGATGGGTGGATAGCACGACGATTCAATCAAGTTTCCGAATTAGGAAAAATCCTCGACCCGACTGCTGACAGGATAATGTTTTTGGTAGCCGTATTCTCAATGCTCATAGATGGGTCGGTTCCTGTTTGGTTCGGCATTCTGACCTTAATTAGGGAAGGTGTTGTAGCAATCGCTGCTTTGATATTAGGAGGATTAGGAGCGCGTGCTTTAACCGTAACTTGGATGGGAAAAACAAGTAGCTTCGGTCTAATGTTCGCATTCCCATTGTTTCTATTTGCAACTGCGGTACACGGGACTCAATCAACTGTCTATGAAGTATTAGCGTATGCGTTTGGTTTACCATCTTTGATACTGCATTTTTGGGCAGCATTTGGGTACATTCCGCTTGCGAGAACTGCTTTACGAGAACATAGAGAACAGATGCTTTAAGGGGATAGCGCTTTAGCCAGTACATGATGTAGAGTCAACATATGAACGTTCCAGAGAACCTCATGTATACCAGTGATCATGAATGGGTACTGGTTGACGGTAACAAGGCGAAGATTGGGATAACTGACTATGCCCAAGATGCTCTCGGAGATGTGGTTTTTGTTGATGCGGCTAATGTCGGAGAGAGCGTTAATGGCGGTCAAACCGTTACTGAAGTTGAATCAACAAAATCAGTGTCTGATATCTATGCACCACTTACTGGGAAAATAGTAGAAGTCAACTCAGAATTAGATGACTCTCCTGAACTTTTGAATACTGACCCTTATGGTGATGGTTGGATTTTTATTATGGAAATTGATGGTGAATCTATAACCAAAGATTTGTTAACTCCTGAACAATATAGAGAATTAATAGAAGGGTGATTATGGATAATGAACTTGAGGAAGAAGAGCCAACCGAAACTTTGTTAATTGATGATATAACAAATGCTTCAACTGCTACTGGCGCGGCTATCGCTGGATTTGTGGCTACTGATGGCCCTATTGCTGGAGCGAAATACATTCTTTCTCCTGGAGTATCTTCACTTGGAAGACACCCTGACAGTGACCTTTTCTTTGATGATATTACTGTCTCTCGAAGGCATGCTGAGATCGAACTGATTGATAACACTGCTCGTGTAAGTGATGTTGGTTCCTTAAACGGCACGTATCTGAATAAAAGTCAGATAGATCTAAATGAACGACTTGTTCCAGGTGATGTTCTACAAATCGGGAAGTTCCGGCTTGTGTATTTCCAAGAAAGTAACTAGTGAACTCTCCGGCTTTCTTTTCGATAGGCCGACTTGTTGAAGCTTTGCAGGATGAATTTCCAGATGTATCTATTTCAAAAGTTAGATTTCTGGAAACAAAAGGTTTAGTTACTCCCGAACGGTCAACTTCGGGTTACCGGAGATATAGCGACAAAGATCTCAACCAATTGCGGTGGGTCTTAAAGATGCAGCGAGAGCATTTTCTTCCATTGAATGTAATACGAGAAAGACTAGGTACTGCTAGCAAAAAAAATGAGGCTGCTGTTCTACAACTGCCACAGATTGACCCAGCTACACCACCTGACGAAACTCTGGAGTTCACGAAAGAAGAACTCATGAAAAGAACTGGTATAAATGCTTCAACATTTTCTGATTTAGAGCAATACGGCCTTCTCCCCAAAAAAAACGATGCAGCAGGGGAAACATATAACGCAGATGATCTGTTCGTAACGCAGATAATCATTCGGTTCCTCACATTTGGTATAGAGCCAAGACACTTACGCCAACTCAAACGAGCAGCAGATGCGGAAGCTGCTCTTATTGATCAGAGACTAACTGGATTAGATGGGGGTGAAGCGAGCCGAGCAGTTACCGAATTAGCTAAATTGGGAAATGATTTGAAGAATCTACTTCTACGGAGGTCCATACATGAAGCGTCACCGCGAATCGGGAATTGAAGAGGAGTAATTTCCCAGAAAAGCAGTTATGTTCTACATATGATTGAAATGGAACTTCTTGGAGTCCAAACTGTTGATCCGGGAAAGACACCAATTGTTCTATTGCGAGAAAGTAACGATCGAGGACTACTTCTCCCAATCTATATCGGGAGAAATGAAGCACTTTCTATTGATCTCATCCTCCGCAACGCAGAACCTCCTCGACCTCTAACGCATGATTTATTTACGACCACACTAAATGAAATGGAAGCGACTTTAACGAGAGTCGTCGTAACAGAACTAAAAGATAAGACATTCTTTGCTGAACTTCACCTGTTGACACAAAACGGAGAGAAACGAATAAGCAGTAGGCCAAGTGATGCTATAGCTTTGGCGACGCGAATGCAGTCTCCAATCTTCGCGGAAGAGTCAGTTTTGGATAAAGCAGGAGAGAGATTAGAAGACGAAACGCAAGAAAATGTAGTTGCTGAATTCCTTGATTTTCTTGAAGAAATTAGTCCTGATGATTTCATGCCCTAATAATCCCCAGACGCCCTATGTTGTGTATCTGTGAAAATCTGCTTACCCTAGTGTTAGTTACAAAGGCGTAATTTCCCATCTGTGATTTAATAATCACTAACGAAAGGCAGCTCATGGACAATGCAAATGTTGAACAATCTTTTTCAGGCACAAAGGTGACAGAAATTGTTGGTATTACCTACCGCCAACTTGACTATTGGACACGAACAGAATTAGTCGTTCCTTCGATAGATAAAGGAGAAGGAAGCGGTCGCCGCCGAAGATACTCCTATAAAGATCTACTTGAATTACGAGTTATTAAAAACCTCATCGATGGTGGAATAAAAGTTGAAAAAATTCGTAAAATATTTGAATTTCTTAAAGATAGTCTTGATGAGGACGTCACTCAAGTGAACCTAGTTATTTCAGGAAATAAGACTGTTCTTGTTCAAAGCGGCGATGAATTAGTTGATCTATTAAAACAAGGACAAGGAGTCCTCAATATACTGCCATTAGCAACCGTGAAAGAGGAAGTAGATTCTGCAATAATTGAGTTGCGACCCGTAGGTTCTGATGAAGAACTTCCGCCTCAGGTAATTACTGGAAGCTAATCCATTTTGTGTCTTCGGAACTTCTAAACTCCCCATTACATGATGCACACCTAGCAGCTAGTGCAAAGTTTGCGGAATTCGGGGGATGGAACATGCCGCTATCTTACGGAGGTGGAACGATCGCCGAGCATCATGCTTGCCGGACAGGATGTGCAATATTTGATGTTTCTCATCTCGGGAGTCTCCGAGTAAGTGGCGATCAAGCGCTTACTGCACTTCAACAAACCTTTACTAATGATCTTGAGCGCATAACACCTGGGAAAGCCCAATACAGTCACCTACTCAATGGCAACGGGGGAGTAATGGATGATGTCATAATTTGGTGGATTTCCAACTCTTGTTTCGAGATTATGCCGAATGCATCAAACACCACAAGAGTAATAGCAGCATTGGAAGCTGTATCTGGAGATCTCGAGATTGCTCAAACTACACATGATCGAGCGGTCATCGCAGTTCAAGGTCCCAACGCCCGAGAAGCACTATCCAGTATTTCGGCAGAAGCATCGTCGGTGTCACGATTCTGTGTGGACCAAATAGATTTTAAAGATTTTTATATCACAGTTGCTGGAACTGGATACACCGGAGAAGACGGATTAGAAATAAGTATTCCAGTAGAACACGCTTCTGAATTCTGGTCTCGATTGATTGAATCTGGTGCGAGTCCTGCTGGACTAGGGGCTCGAGATACACTGAGATTAGAAGCAGGACTTCCGCTCCACGGGAATGAACTGAATCCTGAGATAACCCCTATAGAAGCCAATTTAAAATGGGTTGTATCAATGAACAAACAAGTATTTATCGGTAGAGAAGCCATCAAGTACCAACTAGATAACGGAATTAGCCAAAAACTCTACGGACTTGCCACTGTTGGACGACGTCCTCCAAGATCGGGGCAAAGTATAATAAGCGGCGGTACTGAAATAGGTACAATTACCAGTGGAAATTTTTCTCCAACTCTTGAACACGGAATAGCTATTGCGTTATTACCAGCAACGTATTCCACTGGTGACCATGTCTTTATAGAGGGTCGAAAAGGCGAAACTGAGGCAACTATCGTTCCTATGCCTTTCTATAAATCGTAAGCAGGATCCTTTATAGGAAATCAATCGTTGCTTGACGAAGTAGTGCATCGCAAAGGACTAGGCAAGCCATAGCTTCAACCATTGGTACAGCACGGGGCAAGACACAAGGATCATGCCGCCCTTTCGCTTTGAGTTCCACTTCATTCCCCTCAGTGTCAACTGTTTTTTGGGGAGAAGCAATAGTCGCAGTGGGTTTAAATGCAACTCGAAAG